>NZ_BCRS01000210.1 GCF_001552715.1 Mycolicibacterium vaccae NBRC 14118 = CIP 105934
CGGAGGCGGCGGCGCAGCCGCGAGCGTCTCACGCTGCTGCGGCGTCAGCGCCTCGTACTGGGCCTTGACGATCGCGATCTGGGTCTGCAACTGGCTCTGCTTGGACTGCAGTTCGGCACGCACGGCGGCGGCCTGTTCGGCGGCGGTCTTCGCCTCGGCGGCGGAGGCGGCCGAAGCCTGTTCGGCGATCTCGGCCCGACGGCCTGCCTCGCGGAAACTGGTCATCTGCGACTGCATCTCGCCGGCCACCACGCGCTGCACGGACAGTTGGTCGATCAGCCCCTGCGGCGAGGCGGCGGTCAGCATCGCCTCGAAGCCCGACGGGCGGCCACCCATGTACTGGGCGGCGGCCAATGTGTCGACGTTGCCCTGGTATTCGGACAGCTGGGCCGTGGCCGCGTCCTTGGCCGCGAGATCGTCGATGTGCTTGGCGTCGGCCGCCTGCTGGATCGCCAGCTTGTTGTCCAGGTCGAGCTGGGCCGAGTGCATGGCCTCGGTGGTCTGCTCGGACTGGCGGGAAAGCTGGTTCAACTTTGCCAGCGCATCGTCAGCTGGATCGGCGGAAGCGCTTCCGGTGAGCACTGCGCCGACCACGGCCATGCCGGCCATCGCACTGATGAAGGTTTGCCGAGTACGGCGGGTCTTACTGTGTGCGCGGGCGAACCTCAAGATTTATGCGTCCTTCAACTGCCGAAACGAGCCGCATCGAACTGCTCTTAGGTCTCAGATAGGTTACGAAACGGCATCGGCCTTGTCCAACAGAAGACGCAAATTTAACAGTCTTCGCCGTGACACGCCCGGCCCGTCACGGGCCGCGTGTCCTCACGCGACGCCGGCGCTGCCCTCCCGGTGGATCGGAACGAGCCGCAACCGCGGCGCCAAACCGACCTCGGCGAGCACTTCGAGCGCGCGCCGTTCGTCGACCCGCAACGTCTCGGGGACCCCCAGCAGGACGCTGACCACGCAGTCCTGGCACCCCGGGCCACGGACAGCGCAATCGTCGCAGTCGATCTTCAACGTTCCGGCGTCGGCGCGCTCGCCCGCCGCCCAATGATGCTGTGCCATCGCACATGTCCTTCCGATCGCAGTTGAGCGCACGGTATCGACGGCCACCGACAAGTCCTGACAAGTCCGCCGCACCCGGCGCCGCCTCACCGCGGTTGTCACACCGGGGACCTACGTTTCTCGCATGGGTCAGCTCAGCTTCGCCGACGTCGATCCGTCGGCTGACCCGATGCTGCGGGAGACCACGTTCGTCGTCGTCGACCTGGAAACCACCGGTGGGCGCGCCTCGGGTGAACGGCACGACGAGATCACCGAGATCGGTGCCGTGAAGGTGCGCGGCGGCGAGGTACTCGGCGAGTTCGCCACATTGGTCGACCCGGGGCGGGCGATCCCGCCGCAGATCGTCGCGCTGACCGGCATCACGACCGCCATGGTCTACGACGCGCCGCGGATCGAGGCGGTGCTCCCGGCGTTTCTGGAGTTCTGCCGCGGCGCGGTTCTGGTGGCGCACAACGCTGGGTTCGACATCGGGTTCCTGCGGGCGGCCGCCGAGCGCCACCACCTGCCCTGGCCCAAGCCCCCGGTGCTGTGCACCGTGACTCTGGCCCGCCGGGTGCTCACCCGCGACGAGGCGCCCAGCGTGCGACTGTCCGCGCTGGCCCAACTGTTCCGGGCGGGCACCACGCCGACCCACCGCGCGCTCGACGACGCCCGCGCCACCGTCGACGTGCTGCACGGACTGATCGAGCGCGTCGGCAACCAGGGGGTGCACACCTACGCCGAGCTACGTTCCTATCTTCCCGACGTCACCCCGGCGCAGCGCAGCAAACGTCACCTCGCGCGGGCGATGCCGCGCAGCCCCGGGGTGTACCTGTTCCGCGGCCCGTCCGACGAGGTCCTCTACGTCGGGACCGCGGTGGACCTGCGCCGCCGGGTGTCGCAGTACTTCAACGGCGCCGATCCGCGCACCCGGATCAAGGAGATGGTCTCGCTGGCCACCCGGGTCGATCACGTCGAGTGCGCCCACGACCTGGAGGCCGGGGTCCGCGAGTTGCGTCTTCTCGCCGCACACGCGCCGCCCTACAACCGGCGGTCGAAGTTCCCGCACCGGTGGTGGTGGGTGACGCTGACCGACGAACCCTTCCCCCGGTTCTCCACCGTCCGCACGCCGCGCACCGACAGCGCGGTGGGCCCGTTCCGGTCCCGCAGCGACGCGACCGAGGCGGCGGCGCTGATGGCCCGGTTCAGCGGGGTGCGCACCTGTACCAAACGACTCGGCCGTGCTGCGGTCCACGGACCCGCCTGCCCGGAGCGGGAGGTGGCCCCGTGCCCGGCCGTGCGCGGCGCCGACGCCGACGCGTACGCCGCCGCGGTTCGGGATGCGCTGGCACTGATCGACGGTCGCTGCAGCCGCCCGCTGGAGGCGGCGCTGGCGGTGATCGCCGATCTCTCCTGTCGGCACCGGTACGAGACGGCCGCACGCCTGCGCGACCACACCGCCGCGGCCGTCGACGTGCTGTGGCGAGGTCAGCGCCTGCGGGCGCTCTCGGCGATCGCCGAACTGGTGGCCGCCAGGCCCGACGGCAGCGGCGGCTGGCATCTGGCGGTGATCCGGCACGGCCGGCTGGCCGCGGCCGGGGTCGCGCCCCGCGGGGTGCCGCCCATGCCCGTGGTGGACGCGCTGACCGCCGCCGCGCAGGCGGTGATGGTCGAGACGGGTCCGCTCGGCGGCGCGCTCGTCGAGGAGACGGGCCTGATCGCCCGCTGGCTCACCCACCCCGGCGTGCGGATCGTGCGCGCCGACAGCGGGTACTGCACCCCGGCGGCTGCGGCAGGGCGGTTCGCGAGCTGGGCCGCGACCGCGCATTCGGCGCGGGTGGCCGCCGAACAACTCGCGGAACAGTTCGTGGCGTCAGAGAGCCTGGGTGAACCGCACCCAACGCGCGAGCAGCTGCTCGGCCGCCCCGGAGTCGATCGCCTCGGTGGCCCGGGCGAGCCCGGATTCCCACGCCGGCACCCACTTGGCGTCGCTGGATAGCCCGGCGTGCGCGACCATCGCGCCCGCGGCGTTGAGCAGTACGGCGTCACGCACCGGCCCCTTCGCCCCGCCGAGGACCGCGCGGGCCTCCGCAGCGTTGGACTCGGCGTCGCCGCCGACCAGCTCGGAGATCTGCGCGCGCGCGAACCCGAACGCGGCCGGGTCGAACGTCAGCCGTTCGACGGTGCCGGCCTGCACGCGCCAGATCGTGCTCGTCGTAGTGGTGGTCAGCTCGTCGAGGCCGTCGTCGCCGTGCACCACCAGCACGCTGGCGCCGCGGGTCGCGAACACCCCGGCCATCACCTCGGCGAGATCGCCCCAGGCACAGCCGATCAGGCCCGCGCGCGGGGCGGCCGGGTTGGTCAACGGTCCGAGCAGGTTGAACACGGTCGGGACCCCGATCTCCCGGCGCACCAACCCGGCATGCCGGTAGGACGGATGAAACTGCGGGGCGAACGCGAAACCGATGCCGACCTCCGCCACGCTGCGCGCGACCTCGTCGGGGCCCAGGTCGATGCGCAACCCGAGCGCTTCGAGCGTGTCGGCACCACCTGACAACGACGACGCGGCCCGGTTGCCGTGTTTGACCACCGGCACGCCGGCGGCGGCCACCACGATCGAGGCCATCGTCGACAGATTCACCGTGTTGGCGCCATCGCCTCCGGTGCCCACGATGTCGACGGTGGCGTTGCCGATCGTGTCGGTCGGTACCCGGCGCGCGTGCTTGAGCATGATGTCGGCCAGTTCGGTGACCTCACCGGAGGTCGGGCGCTTCATCTTCATCGACACGGCGAACGCTGCGATCTGCGCCGGCGTCGCGGCTCCGGTCATGATCTGGTCCATCGCCCATGCCGCCTGACCAGGCAATAGACTCTGCCCGGTGGTCAACCTACTGAGAATCGCCGGCCAGGTCGGAGTGCTCCCGGAGGCGTCGGCGGCCGATGCGGGACGGGGCGAGGGGCTAGTCACGGAAGTGATTATGACGAATTGCCAGACCCGGGTGGAGTTCAACAACTACAAAGCGTCATACTTGCTCTCGTGACGAGCGCTGTAGGGACCTCGGGAACGGCAATCACGTCGCGCGTTCATTCGCTGAACCGGCCGAATATGGTCAGTGTCGGCACCATCGTGTGGCTTTCCAGTGAGCTGATGTTCTTTGCTGGACTGTTCGCGATGTACTTCACGGCGCGCGCGCAAGCCCATGGTGACTGGCCCCCACCACCCACCGAGCTGAATCTGGCCCTTGCCGTACCGGTGACGCTGGTGCTGATCGCGTCGTCGTTCACCTGCCAGATGGGCGTGTTCGCCGCCGAGCGCGGTGACGTGTTCGGCCTGCGCCGCTGGTACACGATCACCCTCGCCATGGGCACCTTCTTCGTGCTCGGGCAGGGCTACGAGTACCTGCACCTGGTCGATCACGGGACCACCATCTCGGGCAGCGCGTACGGCAGCGTCTTCTATCTGGCGACCGGTTTCCACGGTCTGCACGTGATCGGCGGCCTGATCGCCTTCGTGCTGCTGCTGTTACGGACCCGGATGAGCAAGTTCACGCCGGCGCAGGCCACCGCGGCGATCGTCGTGTCCTACTACTGGCACTTCGTCGACATCGTGTGGATCGCCCTGTTCGCCGTCATCTACTTCGTGCGATGACCCGATCTGTACCACCGGCGCCCGGAGACACGGGAGCCACAGGAACCAAGCGGATGAGAAGGGGTTCGATGACCAGCAAGTCGCGCCGACGGCTGCGCCGACGTGTCACAGCAGCTCTGCTGCTGTTGAGCGGATTGGTGATGGCCGGTGGCCTGGCGGCCACGTTGACTCCGTCCCCGCAGGTCGCGGTCGCCGATGAATCGGCGTCGGCGATGCTGCGCACTGGTCAGCAGCTCTACGACACCTCCTGTGTGTCCTGCCACGGCGTGAACCTGCAGGGTGTCGCCGACCGCGGCCCGAGCCTGATCGGTGTCGGCGAGGCAGCCGTGTACTTCCAGGTCTCGACCGGACGTATGCCCGCCATGCGTGGCGAGGCGCAGGCGCCGGAGAAGCCGCGGCAGTTCGACGAGGAGCAGACCGATGCGCTGGGTGCCTACATCCAGGCCAACGGTGGCGGCCCCGTCGTCCCCCGCGACGAGAACGGCGAGATCGCGTCGCACTCCCTGATCGGCAACGACGTCGCCCGCGGCGGCGACCTGTTCCGGCTGAACTGCGCGTCCTGCCACAACTTCACCGGTAAGGGCGGCGCGCTGTCGTCGGGCAAGTACGCCCCCGACCTCGGCAATGCGAACGAATCGCAGATCTACACCGCGATGCTGACCGGCCCGCAGAACATGCCCAAGTTCTCCGACCGCCAGCTGTCCCCTGAGGAGAAGCGCGACATCGTCGCCTACGTGCGGGAAGCCGCCGAGACCCCCACCCCGGGTGGCCTCGGACTGGGCGGGTTCGGACCGACCTCTGAGGGCATGGTCGCGTGGATCGTCGGAATGGTGGCCATCATCGCCGCCGCTCTCTGGATCGGAGCACGGGCATGAGTGACGCGCACGACGACATCAAGGGCACGGACGTCCCAGGCCACAAAGGCGAGCCGGGACAGCCCACGGACGCCGAACTGGCGAAGATGTCGCAGGACGAGCTTGTCGAGCTGGGCGGCAAGCTCGACGGTGTCGAGACCGTCTACAAGGAGCCGCGCTGGCCGGTTCCCGGCACCAAGGCCGAGAAGCGCGCCGAGCGCACGGTCGCGTACTGGTTCCTGCTGGCCGGTTTCTCCGGTCTGGCGCTGCTGCTGATCTTCCTGTTCTGGCCCTGGGAGTACCAGCCCTACGGCTCCGGCGGCGAGTTCCTGTACTCGCTGACCACCCCGCTCTACGGTCTGACCTTCGGTCTGTCGGTGCTGGCCATCGGCGTCGGCGCGGTGCTGTTCCAGAAGAAGTTCATCCCCGAGGAGATCTCGATCCAGGAGCGCCACGACGGCGCCTCCCCCGAGCTTCACCGGCGGACCATCGCCGCCAACCTCGGCGACGCGCTGGACGGCTCGACGATCAAGCGGCGCAAGATGATCGGACTGTCGCTGGGCATCGGTTTCGGCGCCTTCGGCGTCGGCACGGCCGTCGCATTCATCGGCGGTCTGATCAAGAATCCGTGGAAGCCGGTGGTCCCCACCGCCGAAGGCCCCAAGGCCGTGCTGTGGACCTCGGGTTGGACGCCGCGCTACGAGGGCGAGACGATCTACCTGGCCCGCGCCACCGGCAAGCCCGGTGAGTCGCCGTTCGTCAAGATGCGTCCCGAGGACCTCGACGCGGGCGGCATGGAGACCGTGTACCCGTGGCGTGAATCCGACGGCGACGGAACGACTGTCGAGTCCGAGCACCACCTGTTCGAGATCTCGATGGGCGTGCGCAACCCCGTGATGCTGATCCGCATCAAGCCGATCGACATGGCCCGCGTGGTCAAGCGTCGCGGCCAGGAGAGCTTCAACTTCGGTGAGCTGTTCGCCTACACGAAGGTGTGCTCGCACCTGGGCTGCCCGTCCTCCCTGTACGAGCAGCAGACCTACCGCATTCTGTGCCCGTGCCACCAGTCGCAGTTCGACGCGTTGCACTTCGCCAAGCCGATCTTCGGTCCGGCCGCCCGCGCCCTGGCGCAGCTGCCGATCACCATCGATCAGGACGGCTACCTGGTCGCCAACGGCGACTTCATCGAACCCGTCGGACCGGCATTCTGGGAGCGCAAGTCATGAGCCCACTAGACGCAGCCACGATCGCGGCCAAGCAGGGCAACGCGATCGACTCGCGGTACCACCCGTCGGCCGCGGTGCGCCGACAGCTCAACAAGGTGTTCCCGACGCACTGGTCGTTCCTGCTCGGTGAGATCGCGATGTACAGCTTCATCGTGCTGCTCCTCACCGGCGTCTGGCTGACGCTGTTCTTCGACCCGTCGATGGCGCACGTGACCTACGACGGCGTCTACCAGCCGCTGCGCGGTGTGGCGATGTCCCGTGCCTACGAGACCACGCTGGACATCAGCTTCGAGGTGCGCGGCGGCCTGTTCGTCCGCCAGGTCCATCACTGGGCGGCGCTGCTGTTCGCGGCGTCGATCATGGTCCACCTCGCCCGCATCTTCTTCACCGGCGCGTTCCGGCGCCCGCGTGAGGCCAACTGGGTGATCGGGTCGCTGCTGCTCATCCTGGCCATGTTCGAGGGCTTCTTCGGCTACTCGCTGCCCGACGACCTGCTCTCGGGCACCGGCGTCCGCGCCGCGCTGTCGGGTATCACGATGGGCATCCCGGTCGTCGGCACGTGGATGCACTGGGCTCTGTTCGGCGGCGACTTCCCCGGCGAGATCCTGATTCCCCGCCTGTACGCGCTGCACATTCTGCTGATCCCGGGAATCATCCTGGCGCTCATCGGTGTTCACCTCGCGCTGGTGTGGTTCCAGAAGCACACGCAGTTCCCCGGCCCCGGCCGCACCGAGACGAATGTCGTCGGCGTGCGCGTCATGCCGGTGTTCGCAGTGAAGTCGGGCGCGTTCTTCGCGGTGACGGTCGGCATCCTCGGCCTGATGGGCGGTCTGCTGCAGATCAACCCCGTGTGGACGATCGGTCCGTACAAACCGTCCCAGGTGTCCGCGGGTAGCCAGCCGGACTTCTACATGATGTGGACCGACGGTCTGATCCGGTTGTGGCCGGCGTGGGAGTTCTACCCGTTCGGCAAGACCATCCCGCAGGGCGTGTGGGTGGCCGTGGCGATGGGCCTGATCTTCACACTGCTGGCGGCCTACCCGTTCATCGAGAAGAAGCTCAGTGGCGACGACGCGCACCACAACCTGTTGCAGCGTCCGCGTGACGCACCGACACGCACCGCGGTGGGTGCGGCGGCGATCGCGTTCTACCTGGTGCTGACCTTCGCGTGCATGAACGACATCATCGCGCTGAAGTTCCACATCTCGCTGAACGCGACGACCTGGATCGGCCGCGTCGGTATGGTGCTGCTGCCTGCGATCGTCTACTTCGTGGCCTACCGCTGGGCGGTGGCGTTGCAGCGCAGCGACCGCGAGGTGCTCGAGCACGGCATCGAGACGGGCATCATCAAGCGGCTGCCGCACGGCGCGTACGTCGAGCTGCACCAGCCGCTGGGGCCTGTCGACGACCACGGTCACCCGATTCCGCTGGAATACCAGGGTGCGGCTCTGCCCAAGCGGATGAACAAGCTGGGCTCTGCCGGCGCCCCCGGCACCGGCAGCTTCCTCAAGGGTGATCCGCTGTCCGAGCACGAGGCGATCACCGCTGCGGAGCACGCAGCCGAGCGTCGCGCGCTGACGGCCCTGCGCGAGCACCAGGAGCGCAGCTCCGGCAACGGCTCCTCCAATGGTTCGTCCAACGGCAAGTCCAACGGGCACCACTGACGAGCAGTTTCTGCATCAAAAGATCCGCCCCAGCCGCTACGGCTGGGGCGGATCTTTTTGTGCGCGTCGGTGCCCTACGACGGCACCGACGCGCGAGAAGACCCCGGCACAAAGCAGATACCTGGGACACCTGCGACTGACCCGGCACCCGACGGCACCAACGCCCCAACCGTCACACACCACCACGCATTGCAGACAAAACCCGAGAAGACCCCTGCAGAAAGCAGATTCGCGTGACGCCTGCGACTGACCCGGCACCCGACGGCACCGACGCCCCAACCGTCACACACCACCACGCTTTACAGACAAAACCCGAGAAGACCCCTGCAGAAAGCAGATTCGCGTGACGCCTGCGACTGACCTGGAGCCCGACGGTCTCCACTCCCCCAGCCGCGATCGCGACGGCGACCGCGACGGGGTCAGCTGTCGGTGTCGGTGTCGGTGTCGGTGTGGAGTTCGCGCAGGAAATACCAAGGGATGGCGCACATGCCGACGGTGACGACGCCTGCCACGCCGTAGAGCACCCAGGCCGCGGTGTCGCTGTCGACAGCCATCAGGTAGGTCGCCACCGAGATCAGCAGGGTCGCGGCGCCCATCGCCGATGCAATCGAGGAGGTACAGCGCAGGTACATCCGGTCGCTGACCGGGGAGGCCACCGTCGGGGCCTGCGTCGCCCTCGGCAGTGGGCCGCTGGCCTCGGCGGGGCGCTGGATGCGCAGCTTCTCGGTCGGCGCTTCGACACCGCGCACCGGCGGCGCGGACGTGGGCGTGGGCACCGGCGGCGGCACGGG
>NZ_BCRS01000211.1 GCF_001552715.1 Mycolicibacterium vaccae NBRC 14118 = CIP 105934
GGCCGGCCCGGGCGTCGGCGAGCAGCGCGTCCACCGCGCCCTTGGGGTCGGGTCCGGCCGGGCAGCTGGTCGCCGCGCACTGGCTGGCCCACGCGTCGAGGGCGGCCTGTTCGCCCTTGACCCGCTGCTCGGCAGCGGCTTCGGCCGAGATGCCCAGCGGCAGCGGCGAGTCCAGCAGCAGCCGGGCCACCTTGTTCGGGTGCGATCCGGCGTACGCGAGGGCAACCTGGGCGCCGTTGCCGATGCCCAGCAGTGCCAGCGCCGGGACATCCCAGGTGGTGCGCAGCCGTTCGATGTCCTCGGCGGCGTGGGCGTTGTCGTAGGCCGAGTCGCCGGGGGCGATGGTGTCGGTGCAGCTGGTGGTCGCGGTCATGGTGATCGCGCCGAGGTTGGCGACCGGGTCGTCACCGGACTGGAACTGCGCCTGCTCGAACATCTCCTGCCGGTCGAACAGGTCGCGGCAGTCCAGTGCTCCGGACAGGCCGATGCCGCGCCGGTCCACCGAGACGATGGGGTGGCTGTTGAGCACGTCGGCGCCGGCGCGCGACAGCCACACCGGCAGCTGCACCGACGACGGCAGGTCCGAGCCCGTGGTCATCACCAGCGGGCCGGCGTCGGCGGGGGTCTGCACGGAGGTGGCGCGCACCACGCCGATGCTGACCGTTCCGGTGGCGCCGTTGATCGGGTCGAGATCGGCGTCGTAGCTGGCGCAGTCGAGTTTCACCCCGGGCAGGGCCTGCACCGCCGCGGACGCGAACACCCGCGAGGTGCAGTCGCGCCAGGACAGGTCGTTCTTCGGCACCTCGATGCCCGGCGGCCCCGGGGGAGTGTCGCTGGTCTGCGGCTCACCTTGGGGGCGGGCACCGGAGTCGGTGGCAAAGCGTGGGTTGGCGGCCAGGCCGGGGGAGCAGGCCGCCAGCGGGAGTACGGCGGCCATCGACAGCACGACAGCCGGCACCAGACGACGCATGGGCACCACAGTACTGACCGGCAACTATCCGGCGGCCGCGGCTGAGCCACGGCCGTCGCGGACGTAGCGCAGGTACAGGAAGCCGTCGGCGTCGGTGAGCGCATGCCGCAACTGCAGCGCGCTGCGCACGTCGGCCGGGCCGGTCACGATGCGCGACGCGGTGCCGCCGACCAAGGTCGGCGCGACGGTCAGGCAGAGCTCGTCGAGCAGGTCGTGCGCGCTGAACAGCCCGAGGGTCGCGGGGCCGCCCTCGGCGAGCACCCGCAGCAGGCCGCGCTCGGACAGGATCGCCAGCGCGGCCTGCGGGTCCACCGAGTCGGGGTCGGCGCCGGAGGCGTCGATCACCTCCGCGACCCGGCCCAGGCGTTGCCGCGTGTCGCCGGCCGCGCGGGTCGACGTCAGGATCAGCGGGGGGACCTCGCTGTGGTCGAACAGTTTCGCGTCGTGGTCCAGCCGGCCCGACCGGGTGAGCACCGCGATCGGCGGCACCTCGGACTGGCCCCGGTGCCGGCGGGCCTGCCGCGCGGCGGCGCCGAGCTGGACCCCCGAGTAGTTCTCCACCCGCGCCGTGGTGGCCCCGACGACGATCACGTCGGCGAGTTCGCGCAGCGCGGCGAACAGCGCGCGGTCACCGTCGCCGCCGAGTTCGCCGGACTTCCCGCCGCTGGTCGCGCCGCCGTCGGCGGAGGTGATCATGTTGGCGCGCACCCAGCACCGGCGCAGGCCGTCGGGGTAGGCCTCGGGATAGGTGTAGTGGGCCGGGAGGTCCGCGGAACCGAGTTCCTCGCCGGGCCCCAGCAGTGTGAACTGCGTCCCGTCACCGTCGCCGGACATACGCAGAATCACAGCACGCCGATAGGGTGCGTGCATGCACGGGTCCAGTGATGTCGCACATCTGGTGGATCGACAGCCCAGCGTCACCCCGGAACGCCTGATCGCGCAGCTGATCCCGCCACCCACGTTCGCCGACGTCAGCTTCGACAGCTACCGGCCGGATCCGGCCGAGCCGTCGCAGGCCGAGGCGGTGCAGACGTGCCGCCGGTTCTGCGAGCAGGCCGAGCAGCGGCGGGCCGGGAAGAAGAAGCTGTTCGGCAAGCGGGAGGTGCTGCCCGGGGTCGGGGTCTACCTCGACGGCGGGTTCGGTGTCGGCAAGACCCACCTGCTGGCGTCGTCGTACTACGCGGTGCCGGGCAAGAAGGCGTTCGCCACGTTCGGCGAGCTGACCCAGCTGGCCGGGGTGTTCGGCTTCCAGGAGTGCATCGAGCTGCTGGCGGACTACGTGCTGGTGTGCATCGACGAGTTCGAGCTCGACGACCCCGGCAACACCACGCTGATCTCGCGGCTGCTGTCGGCGCTCGTCGAGCGCGGGGTGTCGGTGGCCGCGACGTCGAACACGCTGCCCGAGCAGCTCGGTGAGGGCCGGTTCGCCGCGCAGGACTTCCTGCGCGAGATTCACACGCTGGCAGCGATGTTCACCACGGTGCGGATCGAGGGGCCGGACTATCGGCACCGCGACCTGCCGCCGGCGCCGGAGCCGCCCGGTGACGTCGAGGTGGCCGAGCGGGCCGCGCAGGTGCCCGGGGCGACGCTCGACGACTTCGACGCGCTGTGCGCGCACCTGGCCACGATGCACCCGTCGCGGTACCTGACGTTGATCGAGGGGGTGACGCAGGTGTTCATCACCGGCGTGCATCCGATCGACGACCAGAACGTCGCGCTGCGGCTGGTGTCGCTGACCGACCGGCTCTACGACGCGGGCATCCCGGTGACCGCGTCGGGCGCCAAGCTGGACACCGTCTTCAGCGAGGAGATGCTCGCCGGCGGCTTCCGCAAGAAGTACCTGCGGGCGACGTCGCGTCTGCTGGCGCTGACCGCCGCCGGTCAGGCCGACCGCACCATCACGTAGTCCTGCTCCCAGTGGCCGCCGAGGCGGAACCTCTTGGTGCCTGTGACGACGAATCCGTGCTTGGCGTAGAAGCGCTGCGCGCGCTCGTTGCGCTGGTTGACGCCGAGCCACACCGAGGCCGCGCCGAGCGTCTGCGCGTGCCGTAGCACCTCGGTCATCAGCGCCGCGGCGACGCCGCCGCCGTGCGCGTCGGGCAGCACGTACATCTTCGACAGTTCCACCGTCGGGCGGGCGGTGACCGCGGCCGTGACGTCTGCGTCGTCGGGCAGACCGCGAATCATCATGGCGTAACCGAGGATCCGGCCGTCCTCGACGGCGGTCAGCACGGTCCGGTCGGGGTCGGCCAGGTACTCGGCGAACCGTTCGGCGGACAGGTTCTCGGCGATGAACGCCGCGACGTCGTCGGGTCCGACCGCCGGCGGGCAGGCCAGCGGGAAGGTGCGGGCGGCCACGTCGGCGAGTTCGGCGACCTGACTCGCGTCGGCGGGTTCGACCCTCAGGCCACGTTCCACTGCGCCAGGCGGGTTCCGGTGATCTTGTCCACCAGCACGACATTGGACACCAGGTCGCGGTAGCAGTCCCACCAGACCCCGCCGGTGAAGGTCTGTCCCGCCACCGCGCTGGACATCAGGCGCTGCAGTGCGTCGGGGGCGTCGCTGTTGCGGGACTCGTAGGCGTCACCGGTCGGGGTCACGCCGCGGAACGAGAAGGTGATCGCCATCGCGTACGGCGTGGGCACCTGGACCGGGGTGACGGTGATGTCGGCGCGGTAGACCTGGTAGCGCGGCGCCCGCGGCGGGTAGCCGAAGCCTGGCGGCGGCGCCGAGGGCACGATGTTGTTGACTGACACGTCGGCGACCAAGCCCTCGTACTCGACGCGCAGCGTCTCACCGAGCCGCCCGATCGGGATGTCCGCGGCTGACGCCGGGGCAGCGACGACGCCGCCGAGCGTGGCCAGGGTGGCGAACAGGACTACGAGCCAGCGACGCATGCCTGGCATGATCGCACACCGGCGCCGGCGGCTGGATGGTCTTGGCCCTCAGGACGCCCAGGGGCCGACGCCACCGACCTTGTCGATGCGGATTCTGGTCAGGTATCCGGGCGGCGCATCTGGTGGCGGGAAGCCGGAGTCCGGGGCGGACAGCGTCTGGGCCAGTTGCGCCAACAGTTCGGGTGCACCGCCTTCGACCACGCGCGCGGTCCCGGTGACGGCCAGGTAGGGCCGCATCGCCTTTCCGACGCCCGTGGGCGAGAGGATCGTGAGCGCCACTCGGGGATCGCGTCGCACATTGCGGACCTTCTGGTGCTCGGCGAGGTGCGCGGTGACGAGTTCGTCGCCGTCCGGAGTGGACTGCAGGGCGACCCAGACGAGGGTGACCTGGGGGCTGCCGTCGGGGTTCAGGGTGACGAGGGTGGCGTCCGCGCCGTTGCCGATCAGTTCGCGGGCGGCGTCGTTGAGTTTCATGCCACGTTCTACGCGCGCGCCGTGCCGTTTCATTCCTCGGTTTCCATCGCCAGCAGCGCGGTCTTGGCGCGGGCGCCGCCGACGTACTGTCCGGTGCCGCCGTCGGAGCGGACCACGCGATGGCACGGGATGACCACCGGCAGCGGGTTGCGCGCGCACGCAGTGCCGACGGCCCGCACGGCGCGGGGGCTGCCCACGGCGGCGGCGACCTGGGCGTAGCTCTGGCGCCGTCCGTATCCGATGTCGCGCAGGTGCTCGAGGACGGTGCGGCGGAACCCGGCCGCGAGCCGCAGGTCCACCGGCACGTCGAACGTGGTGCGCCGCTTGCCGAAGTACTCGTCGAGCTGTCGCGCCACGGCGTCCAGCCGGGCCGGGGCGTGCAGGATGCGGGGGCTCAGCGTCTCGGCGAGCCGGGCCAGCACGGCGTCGTGGATCTCGACGTCGAATGCGACCCGCACCACCCCGGCCGGGGTGGCCGCCAGCAGCAGCGTGCCCACGGGGGAGTCGAGTGTGCGGTAGGCCAGGTCGAGTAGTCCGTCGGCGTCGGCCGCGGTGGTGAGCCGGTCGTGCAGGCGCGCCAGTGTGTCGCGGTCGTCTGCGGGCGTTACGTCGAACATGTTGGTGCTCATGGGTTTCCGTCCTCGCGGTAGTGGGCGCGCAGGTTCTTGATGCCGTCGGCGGCCGCGCGGCGGGCCGCGTCGGGGGTGTTGCCGAGGATGGCGGCGATCTCGGCGAAGGGCAGCCCGGCGATGTGGTGGTAGGCCACCGCGTGCCGCTGCTTGTCGGGGAGTCGCTGCAGCGCCGCCCACAGATCGGGATCGCGGTGCGCGGGGTCGGCCCGGGTGTCGGGCCGGTCGGGCAGCGTGGCGACGGGCACGGCGCGCCGGGTCCGCGCCCGGCCCACGTCGAGGGCGCGCCGGTGGGCGATGGTGACCAGCCACGCCTCGACGTTCGCGTCCTCGGGGAGTTCGGGGTAGGCGCGCAGCGCCGACAGGAACGTCTCGGACCAGGCGTCCTCGGCGTCCGCGACGCCGACGACCGCGCGGCAGACCCGCAACACCGTGGCCCCGTGCCGGGTCACCACCTCCTCGAACGGCTGCACCTTCACATCATGAAGACGCCCGGGCGGGCGCGGATGTGAGATCACGGTGCACTGAACGCCTCCAGCGCGTCGCGGAGATCGCGCTCGAAGCGGTCCCAGTCCACGCCGAGGCCGTGCAGCACACCGCCGTCGTCCTCTTCCTCGTAGAGCGCCAGCAGCAGGTGCTCGGTGCCGACGTAGTTGTGGCCCAGGCGCAGTGCCTGGCGGAAGGTCAGTTCCAGCGCCTTCTTCGCGCGGGTGTCGAACGGGATCAGGGCAGGCACTTCACCGACGCTGGGCGGCAACGTGATCCGGTCGGCGACGGCCGCGACGTCGATGCCCTGGCCGACCAGCAGGCGCATCGCCAGCCCGGTCGGGTCGGCGAACAGACCGAGGATCAGGTGGGCGGGCAGGATCTCGGGGTTGCCTGCTGCGTGCGCCGTGTTCTGTGCCTCGACGATCGCTGCGCGGGCACGGTCGGTGAACCGGCTGAAGCCGGCGTTCGGGTCGAGCGCGGCGGTGTCGGCGGGGGTGCGCGGGACGAACCGTTTCTGGGCGGCCTGTTTGGTGACGCCCATGCACTTGCCGATCTCGGTCCAGGACGCGCCCGACCGGCGGGCCTGGTCCACGAAGTGACCGATGAGGTGGTCGGCCACCTCGCCGAGCGCTTCGGCGGCCAGGACCGCGTCGGTGAGCTGGTCGAGCGGTTGGTCGTGGACCTGGGTGATCACGTCGATGAGGTCGTCGAGCCGGACGGGGTGGCGGATCTTGGCGGCATCGCTCATGCGTCAACCGTAAGTTGACGATCGTGTGTCGTCAACCCTGGGTTGACGTCAGCCGCGGGGGTAGCCGCGGCGCACGGTGCGGTCGAGGATGCCCAGCGTCCCGCGCAGCGCGAGTTCGGAGACCACCGGGAAGATGCCGGCGTCGCGCCACTGCTGGTGGATGTCG
This sequence comes from Mycolicibacterium vaccae NBRC 14118 = CIP 105934, assembly GCF_001552715.1. Lineage (GTDB taxonomy): Bacteria > Actinomycetota > Actinomycetes > Mycobacteriales > Mycobacteriaceae > Mycobacterium > Mycobacterium vaccae. The sequence continues at coordinate 6,374 of NZ_BCRS01000211.1, forward strand.
GACCAGTCGTAGAACGACGTGACCAGCGTGCCCTGGTCGGCGGGCGCCAGGCGGTAGCCGTACACGTGGCCGATCTGGGGCTTGAGGCGACCGAGGATCGTCCATGCGATCAATTCGTCCTGTTGATAGTCGGTGATCTGGACCGTCACGTCGTAGCGGCCGAGTTCGGGAAAGTCGTTGAGCGCCTCACGATCCATGTGCACCACGAAGGTGTCGCCGACGGCGCGCGCCGGGGCGCCGTCGGCGTCCTGGAGCATGCCGGTGGCGTCGATCGCCACGTGCCCCTGCGGGTCGCACAGCACGGCGAAAATGTCGGCCGCCGGCGCGGCGATGGTGCGGGATACCTCGATGCGATCGGTCATCGCTCGATGGTGCCATGTGAGTGGCACGGGTCACTCTTGCGTTTCATCTGCCCAGGATGTCGGTAATCGGGGAGAACCATGAAGACCAACGGGAGCACCTCCCCGCATCCGCGGATGCTGCGGCGCGCGGTGGACTTCATCCACGAGAACTCGCATTACGACATCTCGATTCGCGACATCGCCGCGGCGGCCGACGTGACACCGAGAGCCATCCAGTACGCGTTCCGCGAGCACCTGCAGACCACGCCGCTGGAGTATCTGCGGCGGATCAGGCTCGAGCGGGCCCACCGGGAACTGAAATCGGCGGACCCCGCGTTCGACACCGTCACCTCCATCGCGGGGCGGTGCGGGTTCAGCCATCCCGGGCGATTCAGCAGCGCCTACAAAGAGGTGTTCGGCGTCGAACCCAGCCGGACTCTGCGCTCGGTGTGACCACCGAGGGCCGCGATCACATCGGCGTGAAGCCGACCCCGTTGAACTTGCCGGCCTGCCATCCCTGAGAGCCCATGCAGACCAGCGGCCGGCCGTCGGGAGCTTGGGCGGCCGACTGCGGCTTCGGGCACGGGCCGCCGATATCGCGGACGCCGACGAGCTCGTAGCTGGTTTGCCAGAACCCGGTGTAGATCGGCGGCCACTGGTTGGGGATCCACCGGCACTGCAGCGCCTCGCCGCCGGGGCCGCGTCCGAAGGTGAAGCGGTCCATGTTGGTGCAGGGTGCGGTGCGGTAGGCGTCGTAGACCATCCCCGGTACGTCGGTGGCGTAGCGGCCGGGCTTGTCGGGGAACATGGGCCCCGGCTCGGCGGTGGCGGTCGGAGTCGAGCACAGGACCGCCGCGCCGAGCGCGGTCGCTGCGAGCATTTCGCGGATCATGTACCACCCCTACGTCGTCCCAAGCCGTACCGGCGTACCGCGACATTAGCGGGTGCGGTGGGGCGGCTGCGAGGTTTCGGTCGGCCAAGACGATCTCGGCCCGTCACCCGGGGGGTAGGTGGCGGGCCGAGCGTATCGGGTTCGTCTTGGCGTTCAGTCAGACCGAACACTGCTGACGCTAGGAGTCGAACCTGAGAGCCACCTAATAGACAGTTAGGCGCCGCCTTCGAAAAGCGCTACTTGAGCCGCAGTACCGACGCCGGCACCCAGTGGGTCACCGGGTCCTTGTCGCTGCCGTGGCAGACGCGGTAGGTGACCAGACCCCACCACCGGCCCTGCTCGCTCAAGCCCCAGCACTTGAGCTGGCCCTCGACAATGGCGTCCAGCTGCAGACCCTTCGGGTGATAGCGGCTCTCGCAGTGCGGTTCGCGCGGGAACAGCGCGACCAGATCGACAAGGACAGCCCGGGGCGGGTGCACGCGGCGGAAGACCGGGCGGAGGGGCTGCCCGCCGTGCCCGATCTTCTGCATCGCCACGTATTCGATCATATGTTCGACAGCGGGCGGCTGGGGAGGGGGCTTACCCGGAGGTGTCCTTGGTGCGGGCATCCCTGACGAGCTGGCGAATCTCGGCGGTATTCGGCGTCAGTCCGGCCTTGTGCAGCTGGTCCTCGACGCTGCGGACGGCGTCGTCTTCGGATCCGCTTTTCGGCACCTGCAGGCTGTCGCCGAGTTGCGCGTCGATCGTTCGGGTGGCCCGCCGCTGCAACTGACGGAGAGCGGCCTTGTTGATCTTGATCTTCACGATGGCGTCTCGTCTCGTCTCAGGCTGCGGCGGTTCCGTCGCTCTGTATTCAGAAGAATTCACGCGGGTACGCGACACGGTGTCCGCCGACCGCACCCTCGCCATTGAGGGGAAATGGGAGCACCTCGAACCGCTCCACAACGAGATCACCGAACAGATCCGCGAACGACACGCCCGCGAGAAAGCGGCGGTAAAGAGGGCGAAGGAGAAGCTGGAGCGCCGAGTGTTCGGCCTTTCACCCTCTGCCGCAACCGATCCAGCACGAGTCGTCTCATTCCGCGACGCCCAATCCCGCGCACGCCAACTCGAAGACCGCGACGACGCAGAAGAGATCTACCAGTCCGCGCTGCGCAGCGGCTACGACATCATGGCCACAGCAGTACTCGAAAGAGCACTCGTCCGCGGCTGGTCCACAATCAAGGAAGACTGGCTCGAACGCAACGCGGGCACGCGCGACGCTCTCGACGACCTCAGCGCCCTCGCCAAGTTCTCGAAGAACAGCCTCTTCAACACCTTGCACTACGTGCCGCCGACGCTAAACCTTCCCCGCGCCGGCAGGATTCCCAAGGTTCCCAACCTGCATTCCGGTGGCAAACCGCAAGGAGTCCGACCACTCCCCGCGGGGTTCGGCACAGGGCGCCCGTGACCATCGGCGGCGGCGTGAAACCCGCGAGGTCTTCCTTTCCCTCGCAGGCAAAGGATTCCACCACGGCAGACCTCCTGGTGCCGCTGTGGACACACCTGCGCCGCCGCCATATACCCCCCACCCGGGGTGACCCCTCCACCCCCCCC
>NZ_BCRS01000212.1 GCF_001552715.1 Mycolicibacterium vaccae NBRC 14118 = CIP 105934
GTCGCGTTGGCGGCGGGCCGGGCGTTCTCCTTCGGCTACGCCGAGCACCGCGAGCTCCTGGCCGCGTGCGGCGCCGAGGTCGCCGACTTCGACCCGCTGACGGACCCGCTGCCGCCCGAGACGGCGGCGGTGGTGCTGCCCGGCGGCTTCCCCGAGGAGTTCGGGCCGGAACTGTCGGCCAACGACGCGGTCCGTGCGCAGATCCGGGCGCTGGCCCGGCGCGGCGCCCCGGTGCACGCCGAGTGCGCGGGACTGACCTACCTGGTCGACGATCTCGACGGCCACCCGATGTGTGGCGTACTCGCCGGGTCGGCGACGTTCACCGACTCGCTGACCCTGGGCTACCGCGACGCGGTGGCAGTAGCGGATTCCACCTTGCACACCGTCGGGGACCGGGTGGTGGGGCACGAATTCCACCGCACCACTGTGCGTTTCGCCGACGCCCAGCAGCCCGCCTGGCGCTTCACCGGCCGCGCCGGACAGGTGGTCGAGGACGGCGCCGTGGCCGGCGGCGTGCACGCCGGGTACCTACACACCCACCCTGCCGCGCACCCGCAGGCGGTTGCCCGCTTCGTTGCCGCCGCAGCAACCTCTAAGCTCGCCGGGTGAGTTCGGCGGACAACAGGAGCAGTGTGAGTTCCGAGAACGCCTATCTGGTGGGCCTGCGTCTGGCCGGCAAGAAGGTGGTCGTGGTGGGTGGCGGCACCGTCGCCCAACGGCGGCTGCCGCTGCTGGTCGCCAGCGGCGCCGACGTGCACGTCGTCACCAAGGCCGCCACCCCGGCGGTCGAGGCCATCGACGGGATCACCCTGACGCTGCGCGAGTTCCGCGACGCCGACCTGGACGGCGCCTGGTACGTGATCGCCGCCACCGACGACCCCGCGGTGAACGCTTCGATCGTGGCCGGGGCCGAACGCAGGCACGTGTTCTGCGTGCGTGCCGACATCGCCGTCGAAGGGACCGCGGTCACGCCGGCGACCTTCGACTACGAAGGGCTGTCGGTGGGCGTGCTGGCCGGCGGGGAGCACCGCCGGTCGGCAGGCATCCGCACCGCGATCCGCGAGGCGCTGCAGCAGGGCCTCATCGGGGTGGACAGTGCCGACGCGCCCGGGGTGACCAAGGGGACCGTCGCGCTCGTCGGTGGCGGCCCGGGCGATCCCGAGCTGATCACCGTGCGCGGTCGCCGGCTGCTCGCGCACGCCGACGTGGTGGTCGCCGACCGACTGGCGCCGCAGGACCTGCTGTCGGAACTGTCGCCCGACGTCGAGGTGATCGACGCGGCCAAGATCCCTTACGGCCGCGCGATGGCGCAGGACGCGATCAACGAGGTCCTGGTCGCGCGGGCGCGGGAGGGCAAGTTCGTCGTCCGGCTCAAGGGCGGTGACCCGTTCGTGTTCGCGCGCGGATACGAAGAGGTCATCGCGTGCGCCGAGGCGGGCATCCCGGTGACCGTGGTGCCCGGTGTGACCAGCGCCATAGCCGTGCCGGCGTTGGCCGGGATCCCGGTCACCCACCGGGGGATGACGCACGAGTTCGTGGTGGTCAGCGGACATGTTGCGCCCGATCACCCCGAATCGTTAGTCAATTGGGATGCATTGGCCGCGATGAGCGGCACAATCGTTTTGCTGATGGCCGTGGAGCGCATCGAGCAGTTCGTCCGAGTTCTGCTGGCAGGAGGTAGACCTGCGGATACCCCGGTTCTGGTGGTCCAGCACGGGACGACCTCGGCACAGCGGACTTTGCGAGCGACACTGGCGGACGCCCCGGAACGGATTCGGTCCGACGGCATCAGACCCCCGGCGATCATCGTGATCGGGGCCGTGGCAGGCTTCGGGGCTTAGAGGACTCTTAAGATTACTGTAGGGTAGCCGCTTATGACGGCTCTCAACGATGCGGAGCGTGCCGCCATCCAACGTGAGGCAGACGGCAAGGACAAGCGAGGCTCGAAGCGGGCCTCGAAGCGATCCCTGCCCGCTCGCGTGCCCGGCTCGGGGGAGACGGCGGGTGGCCGCGGCGGAGACGGAGCACGAACAAGCAGAACCCCGGCCTGGTTGCCGTCGCGGCGTTTCATCGCCGCGGTGATCGCGATCGGCGGCATGCAGTTGCTGGCCACGATGGACAGCACGATCGCCATCGTCGCCCTGCCCAAGATCCAGGACGAGCTGAACCTGTCGGACGCGGGTCGCAGCTGGGTCATCACGGCCTACGTGCTGACCTTCGGCGGTCTGATGCTGCTCGGCGGCCGGCTCGGCGACACCATCGGCCGCAAGCGGACGTTCATCGTCGGTGTCTCCCTGTTCACCATCGCCTCGATCCTGTGCGGTATCGCCTGGGACGAGACCACCCTGGTCACCGCCCGACTGCTGCAGGGCGTGGGCGCGGCGATCGCGTCGCCCACCGCGCTGGCGTTGATCGCCACGACGTTCCCCAAGGGCCCGGCGCGTAATGCCGCCACCGCGGTGTTCGCCGCGATGACCGGCGTCGGCTCGGTGATGGGCCTGGTCGTCGGCGGTGCGCTGACCGAGGTGTCGTGGCGGCTGGCGTTCCTGGTGAACGTGCCCATCGGCCTGCTGATGATCTACCTGGCCCGCAAGACGCTGCGGGAGACCAACCGTGAGCGCCTCAAGCTCGACGCCGCCGGCGCGCTGCTGGCGACGATGGGCTGTACCGCCGCGGTGTTCGCGTTCTCGATGGGACCCGAGGCCGGTTGGGTCTCGCCGGCCACCATCGGCTCCGGGATCGCGGCGTTCGGCTGTCTCCTGGCCTTCCTGTGGGTGGAGCGCAGCGCGGAGAACCCGGTCGTGCCGTTCGAGCTGTTCCGCGACCGCAACCGCGTCGCCACGTTCACCGCGGTGTTCCTGGCCGGTGGCGTGATGTTCACGCTGACCGTGCTGATCGGCCTGTACGTGCAGGACGTCATGGGTTACAGCGCGCTGAAGGCCGGTATCGGCTTCATCCCGTTCGTCATCGCGCTCGGTATCGGCCTGGGGCTGTCGTCGGCGCTGGTGTCGAAGTTCCCGCCGCGGATACTGGTGATCGGCGGCGGCGTGCTGGTGCTGGCCGCGATGATCTACGGCTCGACGCTGGACGCCGACATCCCGTACTTCCCGAACCTCGTACTGCCCATCACGATCGGCGGCCTCGGTATCGGCATGATCGTGGTCCCGTTGATGATCTCGGCGATCGCCGGCGTCGGCTTCGACCAGATCGGCCCCGTCTCGGCGATCGCGCTGATGCTGCAGAACCTGGGCGGGCCGGTGGTGCTGGCGATCATCCAGGCGGTGATCACCTCCCGCACGCTGTACCTGGGCGGCACCACGGGACCGGTCAAGGACATGAACCCGGCGCAGCTGCACGCCCTGGACCAGGGCTACACCCACGGCCTGCTCTGGGTCGCCGCAGTCGCGGTCCTCGTCGGCGGCGCGGCGCTGTTCATCAAGTACACCGCCGAGCAGGTCGCGCACGCCCAGGAAGTCAAGGACGCCATCGACGCCGGGGAGCTCTAACCCCGCTGTTCGGGTCTGCCCGGTGCGGGCTTCCCGACGGTCCACACGACAGTGGTCGCACCGCCGATGCGCTGCCACCGCGGACGCTCCAGTGGGTGGCGTGCGACTTCGACCACGCCGGGGAACAGCCGACCGACTTCATCGGGAAACACCGGATAGGGCGGACGGTTCCGGCGGCCGGCGTCGTACTCGATCGTGACGAGAAGAATGCGCGCGTCATCGGTGAGGTGGGCCCTCACGGAGTCGGCGTAGCGCGCGCGGTCGCGCGGAGAGACGGCGACGAGCGCGCCGCGGTCGACGGCGGCCTCATAGCTGCCGTCGAGGTCGAAGATGTCGCCCTGCAGGATCGTCACCCCGGCGCCCCGCCATCGGACGAACCTCCCGGCGCGGTCGAGGGACGGCACGACACCCCGGTCGGCGAAGTACTGCTTGCACGGGGCGGCGGCGATGTCGACACCGACAGGTTCGTAGCCGTTCGCTGCCAGCCAGGTCAGATCGGCCGATTTGCCCGACAGGGGAACCAGCACGCGACTGCCCGCCCGGACACCCAGCGATGGCCAGTGCATCTGCAGGGTCGGGTCGTGCGGTGAGCACCGAGGGACGCTGTCCGCGGCCCACGCCTCGTTCCAGAAGTCGGCGTCGCTCATCGCGCTACGCTCTACCCGCCGTCGACCGGCAGTGTTCGCCCACGGAGGCGCCGTGACCGTCCGCATCACCCTCACCGACGAAGAACTCCCACCGTCGGGTGATTTCATCGCGTTTCTTCGGCAATGGATTTCGGGTGCGCCGTTTGACGGCACGAGCTGGGCGCGGGACGGTCATGCCCGGGCGATCCGCGCCGGAACCGGTGCGTCCCGCCAGCAGGTGCTGCGCGACGTCAGCGCCCTGGTCGAAAGTGACGAGGGATCGAGACACCTCACCCGCGCCTACGAACTGTTCGTCGCGCTGCTCGTCGGGGACAGCGATGCCCTCGCCGCGATCCACGACAGATTCCGCTTCATCCTCGTCGTCGGCATTCCCCGCAGCGGCGGCAAGTACCTCACGAAGCAACTCTTCCGGGCACTCGGACACGATCCGAACACGGTGCCGGAGGTGCTCGGCCACGACGCCTATCCGGACGCCGGCCCCTGGCGCTTCGGCGAGGGCCTGGGCAGTGTGAGCCGAAACGGATGGACCACGAGCCTGCAGACGACGGCCGAGTACCTCACGATGGTGGAACTGTTCTTCGGCGCCGGCGCCGGCGCCGGCGCGCAGAGCGGGCACTCCGTCGTCGTCCCGAGCAAGGCGACGAAGGCTCCCTACGCGGCCGGTCTGTTCCGCTCGGCGTTCGGCGAGAACACCGAGGCCGTGGTCACCGTGCGCCACCCGGTACCGGCATGTGTGTCGACCTACGAAGCCTGCGGCGGTTACCCGCAGGACGGGCACTTCGCCGTGCGCCGCAACATCGAAAGATTCTGTGCCCGTGAGTTGATCGACCTCGGCTTCACCCGTAGTCAGATCAGCGAGATGGATTACTTCGACGCCTACCTGCGCTACTGGGAGAACTACCACTCGCGGTTGGCGATGAGCGTCGCTCGGATCTCGCCCACGCATACCGTCGTCGCGTACGGAGCGGACGCGTTCGTCGGTCACGCGCGCCGATTCGCCACCCGATTCGGCGCGGCCGACTGCCAGATCGAACCGTTCGCAGTCAAAGACCCGACGCTGTGGCGGACCGACTGGCTGGAGCGAGCCGAGCAGCCCATGAACCGGGTCGCGGCGCAGTGGGCCCGCGCCGGCTTGGAATTCCCGCTCGACGCCGTCCACGCCGCGTGGTGAAAGCCCGTTACGACGCGACACGGAGAAGCCGCTGCGCGACAAGAGTCGCCACGATGCCGATCCGTTCGTCGTCGGTCAGGTCACCGGGAAGTTCCCGGACGTAAAACGTCTTCGTCGACACCAGGAAACGCACGGCCTCGGCGGCGAGAGAATCGACGGAGAAAAGAACGCGGTCCGTGTCATCGACCACGCTCACCCGATCTGTCGACTCCGATGTCGTCAGGCGGCCGGCCTTCTCGTTGATGACCCGACGGTCGATCGTCACGCTGCGTTCGTCGAACCACTGATCCGGCAGTTCCTGCACGAACACTTCGCGATACCGGTCGGCAAACGCGTGGAACGACGCGTGCTGCATCTGCGCGCCGGAAGGCGTCGCGGGTGCGTTGTTCGGTCGGTGATGGACGAACTCGCCGAACGACCGCTCGCAGAACTGCGCGTACTCACCGGTGTAGAGCACGAACTGGTGCCACACCTCGTCGACGCGCGTGGAGTACATCTGCCAGGAGATGTGCGGGTCAAGTCGCGTCAGCACGAGGTACCGCTTCACCTCGGTGAAGAGCGCATCGGCATCGAAGGCGCTTTCGACGACACCGTCCTTCAACAATTTCTCGACGAGGTACGGCGCCGCGAAATTCAGCGCGTACGTGAAATCAGCGACATCTGCGGTCCGGGCGGTGACAGCAATGCTGCCTACCGTCATCGCGCGCCGCCCGTGGTGCACACACCGCAGCTTGAACACGGCGCGCACGATGCGCACACGGTGCAGTTCTCCGCCACGGTCGTCGAGGCCGGGAAGGACATGCGCAGACGTCCGCGGACCACGTTGACGGCTCGTCCTGCGTCCGGGCCCGCGCTCTCGGCCGGCGGTACGGGCACCGCGTGCTGCCTGCTCTTGAGCGTGCGCACCGGAACAGTGAGGACCGTATCCCCGTGAATGACCACATCGGCGTCGTTTCGTACCCACAGGATCGTGCCGCCGTGCGGCAGAACGGTCTCAGGGGCCGGCGCGGTGTCGACGATGTCGTCTTCGTCGATCTCGTAGTACAGATGGAGGAAGCCCAGCGTCGGATACAGGCGTACCGTGCCCGGCTTCTTGGCCGGGCCGACATATCCCCGCAGCACGCCGGCCTCGACGCCGTGTGACAGCAGCCGCGACAGCAGCGGGTTGACCTCGATCTTGTGTTTGGGCCCTTTCGCAGCCGACATGTGTCTCTCCATTCCCCCCGATATGGTCCGCGAAGACGTCGCGGCAAGATGACCTGATTTTAGAGCGGAGCCTCTGTTTTCCTGCGCTTTTTCGCGCGATCTCCCGTCCCGGGGCAGGCGCGGCCCGCTTCGGCATTCGACCGGTCAGTAAGGTGTTCGCCTGTGATCACCCGCATGTCCGAGCTGTTCCTGCGCACGCTGCGCGACGATCCGGCCGACGCCGAAGTCGCCAGTCACAAGTTGCTGATCCGTGCCGGCTACGTCCGACCCATCGGGCCCGGGCTGTACACCTGGCTGCCGCTGGGGCTGAAGGTGCTGCGCAAGATCGAGAACATCGTCCGCGACGAGATGAACGCCATTGGGGGACAGGAGATCCTGTTCCCGGCGCTGCTGCCCCGCGGCCCCTACGAGGTCACCAACCGGTGGACCGAATACGGCGACACGCTGTTCCGCCTCCAGGACCGTCGCGGCAACGACTACCTGCTCGGCCCCACCCACGAGGAGGTGTTCACCCTCACAGTCAAGGGCGAGTACTCGTCGTACAAGGATTTCCCGCTGCGGCTCTACCAGATCCAGAACAAGTACCGCGACGAGGCCAGGCCCCGCGCCGGCATCCTGCGGGGACGCGAGTTCCTGATGAAGGACTCCTACTCTTTCGACGTCGACGACGCCGGCCTGAAGAACGCCTATATCGCGCATCGCGAGGCGTACCAGCGGATCTTCGACCGGCTCAAGGTCCGCTACGTGATCGTCTCGGCGGTCTCCGGTGCGATGGGCGGCAGCGCCTCCGAGGAGTTCCTTGCCGAGAGCGAGGTCGGCGAGGACACGTATGTGCGCTGCGTGGAGTCCGGCTACGCCGCCAACGTCGAGGCCGTGATCACCGCCGCTCCCGACCCGATCCCGGCCGAACAGATCGCCGAGCTGCCGAGCGCCACCGTCCACGACACCCCTGACACCCCGACGATCGCGACGCTGGTGGACTGGGCCAACGGCGCTGACCTGGGCCGCACCGTCACCGCTGCCGACACGTTGAAGAACGTGCTGCTCAAGGTCCGCGAACCGGGCGGCGAATGGGAGCTGCTGGCCATCGGCATACCGGGGGACCGGGAGGTCGACGACAAGCGGCTCGGCGCGGCGCTGGAACCCGCCGAGTACGCGATGCTCGACGACGCCGACTTCGCGAAGCATCCGTTCCTGGTGAAGGGCTACATCGGCCCGAAAGCACTGCTGGCCAACGGCGTCCGCTACCTCGTCGATCCCCGGGTGGTGGACGGCACGGCCTGGATCACCGGCGCCGACGCGCCGGGCAGGCACTACGTCGACCTGGTCGCCGGCCGCGACTTCACCCCGGACGGCACGGTCGAGGCCGCCGAGGTCCGCGAGGGCGACCCGTCCCCGGACGGGGCCGGCCCGCTGGTCGCCGCGCGAGGCATCGAGATCGGGCACGTGTTCCAGCTGGGCCGCAAGTACGCCGACGCGTTCGCTGCCGACGTGCTCGGCGAGGACGGCCGCCCGGTGCGACTGACCATGGGCAGCTACGGCATCGGGGTGTCCCGGCTGGTCGCGGTGATCGCCGAACAGCATCACGACGAGTTCGGGCTGCGCTGGCCGTCGAGCGTGGCACCGTTCGACGTGCACGTGGTGATCGCGAACAAGGACGCCGAAGCGCGCACCGGCGCCACCGAGCTCGCCGCCGCACTCGACCGCCTCGGCGTGGACGTGTTGCTCGACGACCGGACCGCCTCGCCCGGCGTGAAGTTCAAGGACGCCGAACTGCTCGGCGTGCCGTGGACCGTCGTGGTCGGCCGCGGGTGGGCCGACGGGGTGGTGGAGCTCCGCGACCGGTTCACCGGGGACAAGCGCGAGGTCCCGGCCGCCGACGCGGCCGCACAGATCACCGCGGCGCTGACCGGGGGATAACGGGGTCTACTCGGCTCCGCCGGGGAACGCCACGGTGACCGACGGGTCGCCGCGCAGCACACGCCACCGTGCGGCGGTGATCGCGCACTCGGTCAGCGAGGTCACGCCCAGCGCCCGCACCGTCGGGTCGGCGGCCTGCTCGACGACCGCGCGCCATGCGACGGCGGCGTCCTCTTCCATCGTGATCGCGAGATTGACCGCGTCGGTCGGGGTGTCCACCTCCGAGGGCATCCGGTAGCCCGCCGCCGGCAGCGGGGCGTCGACACCGCGTTCGGTCAACAGCGCGATCGCCGCCTCGCGCCGCGCCCGGTGCTCGGCCATCGCGGCCGACACCAGATAGTTCACGTCGGGCGTGGAGTGCGCCGACACCAGCCCGTACCCGTAGATGGTGGCGTGCTCGGTGGCGACGGCGTCGAACAGCGCGCCGTCGGTCGGATCGTCGGGCCGGGACTGCGCCATCGGCGCCGGCGAGGTCATCGCCCACCCCCGGCACCGGCGAGCGCGACGGTGTAGGCGCAGGCACAGGACGCGGCGATCGAGGCGAGCAGCCCCGCCCGGTACCCGGTCAGCGCGCCCGCGGCCTGGGTGGCGCTGTCTGCGGAGGTCCGCAGCGCGCCGATGACGTCCTCGACGGTCGGTGCCGGCACCGACGCCGCCGACGACGGCGTCGTGCTGGTCGCGGCTGCGCTCGGT
>NZ_BCRS01000213.1 GCF_001552715.1 Mycolicibacterium vaccae NBRC 14118 = CIP 105934
CGGGGGCACTGCCCAGGTCGCCGAGCCGCTCGATGCGCACGGCTCATTATCGGCTGATCCGGCGCGGCACCATCACCCCCGTCAGCTTCTCCGGGTTGCGCATCGCATAGAAGTTGGTGATCCGGCCGCCGACGACCTCGAAGGTCACCACGCCTTCCAGGTTGTCGCCCAGATAGAGCACCAGCGCGGGTGCGCTGTTGTAGATCGCGGGCTCGACCCTGCCGCCGGCGCCGCCGAGTCGGATGAAGCCGAGGATCAGCCGGGCCACCCGGTCCGCGCCGGCCACCGGCCTGCGCGCCGCGCTGACCTTGCCGTCGCTGTCGGCGGTCCACACCACGTCGGGGGCCAGCATCGCCATCAGCCCGTCCAGGTCGCCGGTGGCGGCCGCGGTGAAGAACCGCGTCGTGATCTCCGTCGAGATCTGCGGGTCCACGGGCTCGAACCGCTTCCGCCGCGACTGCACGTGTTCGCGGGCGCGGTGGGCCATCTGGCGCACCGCGGCGGCGGATCTGCCCAGCGTGGCGGCGATCTCGTCGTGACCGAACCCGAACACCTCCCGCAGCACGAACACTGCCCGTTCGTCGGGGCTCAACGTCTCCAGCACCACCAGCATCGCCATCGATACCGACTCCGCCAGCACCACGTCGACGGCCGGATCCGCTTCTGTCAGAAGAGGTTCGGGTAGCCAGGGGCCGACGTAGTCCTCCCGCCGCCGGGACTGGGCGCGCAGCGCGTTGAGCGCCTGCCGGGTGACGAGCTGGGCGAGGTAGGCCTTGGTGTCGGTCACCCTGGACAGGTCGACCTCGGCCCAGCGCAGGTAGCTTTCCTGCAGCACGTCGTCGGATTCGGTTGCACTGCCCAGGATCTCGTAGGCGATGGTGAATAGCAGCGGCCGCAGCTGTGTGAACCGTTCGGCGTGTTCGTCACCCGGCGTCGCGCTCATCGGGCCGGCGCCGCCTCGGTCGCGATCAGCACCGAGCGGTCCGGACCTTTCAGTGACCGGTACGAGCCGGGCTTGCGCGCTTCGGCGTCGAGGACCTTCAGCGTGTACCGGCACACCTGCTCCTTGACGAAAGCGCCTGCGCGCCCGCCGATGTAGAGGTTCACCGGGGTGTCGTCGCGGTGCTGCAACTGCACGGTGCCCGCCCCGCGGCCCAGGCTGATGCACTGGCCGCTCATCGGCACGGTCGCGTCGGCGGCCACGATGCCCGAGATCCGGGCCAGCACGGTGCCCGCGGCCTGCGCACCCAGCGGCAGCCCGGCCTGGCAACTCATCCGGTAGGGCACTCCGGACGGCGCGACGGCGTCCCCGGCGGCGACGATGCGGTCGTCGTCGACGCTGGTCAACGTCTCGTCGGTGCGCAACCGGCCCAGCCCGTCGGTGGTCAACCCGCTGGCCGCGGCCAGGCCCGGCACCCCGAACCCGGTGGTCCACACTGTCGCCGCGCTCGGCAGTGCCGCGCCGTCGGACAGCACCACGTGGTCGGCTGCCACCGACGCGACCGACGCCGACACGGTTGTGACGCCCAACCTGTCCAGTCGCTTGAGTACCGAGCGGCGTCCGGGCCGGCTCAGGGACGGACCCACCACCGGGCTGACCAGTGTCACGGTGCGGCCGGCCTCGGCGAACTCCGCCGCCGTCTCGATCCCGGTGAGTCCGCCGCCGACCACCACGACCGGCGCGGGCTTCGCGAGATCGGCCAGCCGGTCGCGCAGCCGCTCGGCCTGCTCCAATTCACTGAGCGGATAAGCGAATTCGGCGGCACCGGGAACCGCGTCGGGCACCACACCGGTGCTGCCGACGGCGTAGATCAGGTAGTCGTAGTCCAGATGGCTGTCGGCGTTCCCCGAGCCGAGCCACACCCGACGGGCGGCGACGTCGATGCGTTCGGCGGTGTCGACGACCAACCGGACGCCGGGATTGAGCACGGCGGCGTACTCCTCGGCGGCGCCGTGGTTCCCGGCGGCCAGTTGGTGCAACCGGATACGTTCGACGAAGCGGGGCCGGGGGTTGACCAGCGTCACCCGGAGGTCGTCACGTGACATCAGCCGGTTGGCTGCCATCACGCCGGCGTAGCCGCCGCCCAACACGACGACGTGGGTCTGCGGTCCGGACATGGTGTCTCCTCTCGAAGGGTTGTGCCCTCAAGACACCGCGTGTCGCCGAAATGTGACACCGGCGGCGCGACTGTGGCTCAGATCACCACAGACCTCAGATCACCACAGACAATGTCACACCAGGCCGAGCGCCAGCATCGCGTCGGCGACCCGGATGAACCCGGCGATGTTGGCTCCCGCGGCGTAATTGCCAGGCTGACCGTACTCGTCGGCGGTGGTCAGGCAGCGGTCATGGATGCGCCGCATGATCTCGGCGAGCCGGGCCTCGGTGTCGGTGAACGTCCAGGAATCGCGGGAGGCGTTCTGCTGCATCTCCAGCGCGCTGGTGGACACGCCGCCGGCATTGACGGCCTTACCGGGCGCGAACGTGACGCCGGCTTCCTCGAAGCTTTTCACAGCCTCGGGGGTGCACGGCATGTTGGCGCCCTCGGCGATGATCCGGCAGCCTGCCTTGATCAGCATCGCCGCGTCGTCGCCCGACACCTCGTTCTGGGTGGCGCACGGCAGGGCGATGTCGCACGGCACCTCCCACACGCTGCGCCCCTCGATGAGCTGGGCTTTGTCGCCGCGCGCCTCCACGTAGTCGGCGATCCGGCCGCGCCGGCGTTCCTTGACCTCCTTGAGCAGGTCCAGGTCGATGCCGGTGTCCTCGCGCACGTAGGCGTTGGAGTCCGAGCACGCGACCACGGTGCCGCCGAGCGCGCTCACCTTCTCGATCGCGTAGATCGCGACGTTGCCCGACCCGGAGATCACCACCTGCTTGCCCTCGAACGAATCGCCGCGCGAGCGCAGGATCTCGTCGACGAAGAACACGGTGCCGTAGCCGGTGGCCTCGGTGCGCACCTGGGATCCGCCCCAGGTCAGGCCCTTGCCGGTGAACACGCCGGACTCGTACCGGTTGGTGATGCGCTTGTACTGGCCGAACAGGTAACCGATCTCGCGCATCCCGACGCCGATGTCGCCGGCCGGCACGTCGGTGTACTCGCCGAGGTGCCGGTACAGCTCGGTCATGAAGGACTGGCAGAACCGCATCACCTCGCCGTCGGAGCGGCCCTTGGGGTCGAAGTCCGAGCCGCCCTTGCCCCCTCCGATCGGCATACCGGTCAGCGAGTTCTTGAAGATCTGCTCGAAGCCGAGGAACTTGACGATGCCCAGGTACACCGACGGGTGGAACCGCAGGCCGCCCTTGAACGGTCCCAGCGCGGAGTTGAACTCCACCCGGAAGCCGCGGTTGATCTGCACGGTGCCGGAGTCGTCCTGCCACGGCACGCGGAAGATGATCTGCCGCTCGGGTTCGCACAGCCGCCGGATCACCGCGGTGTCGACGTAGTCGGGATGCTTGTCGACCACCGGCCCGAGGCTGTTGAGCACCTCGTAGACGGCCTGGTGGAACTCGTCCTCGCCGGGGTTGCGCCAGGCCACCTCGTCGTAGATGTCGTGCAGCTTGGGGTGTAGCTCAGTCATGGTCAGTCCACCTGGTAGCGAGGGAAGACGCCCGACGGCGCGGGCAGCACGGTGCCCGGCACCAACCGCGTCGCGACGGCGTCGAAGGTGCGCTCGTCGGCCGGCTGGCCGAGCAGATCGAGCAGCTTGCCCGCCGAGTCGGGCATCACGGGCTGGCTCAGGAGGGCTGCGATGCGCACCACCTCCAGAGTCGTGTACAGCACGGTCGCGAAGCGGTCGGCGTCCGTCTTGCGCAGCACCCACGGTTCCTGCGCGGAGAAGTAGCGGTTCGCCGCACCTAGCACCGACCAGATCGCCTCCAGCGCAAGGTGTAACGCGGTCGCGGCGAAGTGTTCGCGCACCTTGTCCAGTAGCGCGTCGGCGGCGGCCAACATCTCGGAGTCTTCTGCGGTGAACTCGCCGGGGGTCGGCACGACGCCGTCGAGGTTCTTGGCGACCATCGACAGCGAACGCTGCGCGAGGTTGCCGAACTCGTTGGCCAGATCGGCGTTGATCCGGCCGATGATGCCTTCCTCGCTGTAGCTGCCGTCCTGACCGAACGGCACCTCGCGCAGCAGGAAGTAGCGCAGCTGGTCGAGTCCGAACGTGTCGACGAGGTTCGCGGGGTCGACGGTGTTGCCGATCGACTTGCTCATCTTCTCGCCGCGATTGAACAGAAAGCCGTGGGCGAACACCTTTTTCGGCAATTCGATGCCCGCCGACATCAGGAACGCCGGCCAGTACACCGTGTGGAACCGGATGATGTCCTTGCCGATCATGTGCAGCTCGGCCGGCCAATAGCGCTGGAACGTCTCGGAGTCGGTGTCCGGGAAGCCGACGCCGGTCAGATAGTTGGTCAGCGCGTCCACCCACACGTACATCACGTGGTCGGGGTGGTCGGGCACCGGCACACCCCAGTCGAACGTGGTCCGCGAAATCGACAGGTCACGCAGCCCACCGGAGACGAAGCTGACGACCTCGTTGCGGCGCGCCTCGGGCTCGATGAACTCCGGGTGCTCGGCGTACAGGGCCAGCAGGCGGTCGGTGTAGGCCGACAGCCGGAAGAAGTAGGTCTCCTCCTCGGTCCAGGTGACCGGGGTGCCCGTCTCGGCCGCCACCCGCACGCCGTCGTCGCCGACGACGGTCTCCGCCTCGGTGAAGAAGCGTTCGTCACGCACCGAGTACCAGCCCGAGTACTTGTCCAGGTAGATGTCGCCGGCATCGACCATCCGGGTCCACAGCGCCTTGGAGGCCTCGTAATGGTCGGCGTCGCTGGTGCGGATGAACCGGTCGAAGGAGATGTTCAGTTTCTCCTGCAGCCGCTGGAACACATCCGAGTTGGCGCGCGCGAACTCCGCGGTCGGGATGCCCAGCTTGGCGGCCGTCTCGGCCATCTTGAGCCCGTGCACGTCGGTGCCGGTGAGGAACCGGACGTCGAAACCGTCCAGTCGCTTGAACCGGGCGATCGCGTCGGTGGCGATGTACTCGTAGGCGTGCCCGACGTGCGGATCGCCGTTGGGATAGGCGATCGCCGTCGTGACGTAGTAGGGCTGACTCATTTGGGTTCACCCTAGAGTGTGGGCCGTGAGTGCCAAGCGAGAGCCGCCGCCGGTCCCGGAGCCCCTCGCCCCGCTCATCGACGCCCACACCCATCTGGACGCCTGCGGCGCCCGCGACGCTGCCGACGTGAAGGCGATCCTCGACCGCGCGGACGCGGCGGGGGTGCAGGCCGTCGTGACGATCGCCGACGACCTGGAATCCGCGCGCTGGGCCGTCGACGCGGCGGAGTGGGATCCGCGGGTGTACGCCGCGGTGGCCCTGCACCCGACCCGCGCCAACGCGCTGACCGAGGAGGCCCGCACGGTCGTCGAGCGCCTCGCCGGCCATCCCCGGGTCGTGGCGGTCGGGGAGACCGGGATGGACCTGTACTGGCCGGGCCGACTGGAGGGCTGCGCCGATCCCGCCGAGCAGCGCGAGGCGTTCGCCTGGCATATCGACCTGGCCAAACGCACCGGCAAGCCGCTGATGATCCACAACCGGGACGCCGACGCCGCGGTGCTGGACGTGTTGCGCGCCGAGGGGGCGCCCGAGACTGTGATCTTCCACTGCTTCTCCTCCGACGCGACGATGGCGCGCACGTGCGTCGACGCCGGCTGGGTGCTCAGCCTGTCCGGCACGGTGAGTTTCAAGAACGCCCGGGACCTGCGGGAAGCGGCCAGGCTGGTGCCCCCGGGGCAGCTCCTGGTGGAGACCGACGCGCCGTTTCTGACCCCGCACCCCTTCCGGGGCGCGCCGAACGAGCCCTACTGCCTGCCCTACACTGTGCGAGCGCTGGCCGACGTCCTCGGCCGGTCCGCAGAGGCGATCGCGGAGGAGACTTCCGCAACGGCGAGGCGGGTGTACGGCCTGGCGGGTTGCCGGTCCTAGACCTTTTCGTTACCGTCTTGTGACAAAACGCGCGGTGGGCAAGTGGGTGCCGGTTGCAGTGCGCCTGAGGGCCCGTTCCTAGTGCCAGCCCGTCGCGCCTGAGTCGGAGATAGACGACCTTTTGAATGCTTTGAACAAGCTGCACCGCTCCCGTTCGCCGCTGCTGCGGGTCGTGGTGGCGGTGACGCTGCTCGCGTTGATCTTCGCCGGCGCGACCGCGGTGACCACGCACAAGACCGTCACGCTGACCGTCGACGGAGTCTCCATGTCGGTCCCGACGATGAAGTCCCGGGTGATCGACGTGGTAACTGAGAACGGCTTCGCGGTGGGTGAGCGCGACGATCTGCATCCCGCGGCCGACACCCCTGTGCACCAGTCCGACACCATCGTGCTGCGCCGCAGCAGGCCGGTGGACGTCTCCACCGACGGCGGCGGCCCGGAGCAGATGTGGACGACGGCCTCCACGGTCGACGAGGCGCTGGCCCAGCTGCAGATGACCGACAGGGCGCCGGTGGCGGCCTCGCGCGGCAGCAGGCTTCCTCTCGACGGGATGGCGCTTCCGGTCGTGAGCCCCAAAAACGTGCAAATCGACGACGGCGGTCAGCTGCGTGCGGTGCGGCTCGCCGCGCCCAACGTGGCGGGCCTGTTGGAGGCCGCCGGCGCACCCCTTCAGCAAAGCGACAGTGTTTACCCGGCGGCTTCAGCCCCGGTCGAGGACGGCATGCAGATCCGGGTGACCCGGGTGCGCATCGCGAAGGTGACCGAGCGCCTGCCGTTGGTGCCGAACAACCGGCGCATCGAGGACCCGACGCTCAACATGAGCCGTCAGGTCGTCGAGGACCCGGGCGGTCCGGGCGTCCAAGACGTCACTTTTGCGGTCGCAACGGTCAACGGAGTGGAAACCGGCAGGTTGCCAGTAGCCAATGTGGTGCTTACCCCGGCCCGCGACGGTGTGCTCAGGGTCGGTGCAAAACCCGGTACAGAGGTCCCTGCGGTGGCCAACGGACATACCTGGGATGCCTTGGCGCGCTGCGAAGCCGGAGGTAATTGGTCGATCAATACCGGCAATGGCTATTTCGGTGGCGTCCAATTTGACCAAAACACCTGGGAGCGAAACGGTGGTCTGAGGTATGCTCAGCGGGCGGATCTGGCAACAAGGGAAGAGCAGATCGCGATTGCTGAGGTAACTCGGGCGCGCCAGGGTTGGGGGGCGTGGCCCACGTGTAGTGGGAGGATCGGTGCGTCGTGACAATACGCCTGCTCGGACGAACTGAAATTCGGCATCTCGCCAAGTCGATCGACTTCCGCCCACGCAAGTCTTTCGGGCAGAACTTCGTTCACGACGCCAACACCGTGCGCCGCATCGTGTCGGCCTCGAGCGTGAACCGGTCGGACCACGTCCTCGAAGTGGGACCCGGTCTGGGTTCGCTGACGTTGGCGTTGCTGGACCGCGGCGCCAAGGTGACCGCGGTGGAGATCGACCCTGTGCTGGCCACCCAGCTTCCGACCACAATCGCCGACCATTCTCACAGCGAGGCCAACCGGCTCACGGTGCTCAACCGGGACATTCTGACGTTCAAGAAGTCGGACATGACCGAGATGCCCACCGCGTTGGTCGCGAACCTGCCGTACAACGTCGCGGTGCCCGCCCTGCTGCACCTGCTCGCCGAGTTCCCGTCGATCCGCACCGTCATGGTGATGGTGCAGGCCGAGGTGGCTGAGCGGCTTGCCGCCGAGCCGGGCGGCAAAGACTACGGCGTGCCCAGTGCCAAGGTGCGGTTCTTCGGCAACGTCCGCCGCTACGGCATGGTGTCGCCGACGGTGTTCTGGCCGATTCCGCGCGTGTACTCGGGCCTGGTCCGCATCGACCGCTACGAGACCTCGCCCTGGCCGACCGACACGGAGTTCCGCGAGCAGGTCTTCGAGCTGATCGACGTGGCTTTCGCGCAGCGCCGTAAGACCTCGCGCAACGCGTTCGCCGAGTGGGCGGGTTCGGGCAACGAGTCGGCCAGTCGCCTGCTCGCGGCCAGCATCGACCCCTCCCGGCGCGGAGAGACGCTGAGCATCAACGACTTTGTACGGCTGCTGCAGCGTTCTGCCGATTGGCACGTCGTCTCGAAGTCCGAGGGGTCCGACTCGGACGCCATCGACACCACGGACACCAGGGACACCATGGCCGCCGTCGAGCCCGCCGGCACCGACACTCAGGTGCCGACGTCCTGATCTGACGCACCCCGCTTGACCACAGGGACCACTACGACGACCCCGGCCGTGCGCCGGGGTCGTTGTTTTTCGTTAGGGTCGTGCGGTGTCCGCGCGCGACGGTAATACGGCAGCCGACTGGGTCCCCACCGGTTCGGTCACGGTTCGGGTCCCGGGCAAGGTCAACCTGTACCTGGATGTGGGTGATCGCCGCGACGACGGCTACCACGAGTTGACCACGGTGTTCCATGCGGTCTCGCTGCTCGACGAGGTGACCGTGCGCACCGCCGACGCGTTGTCGCTGGAGGTCTCGGGGGAGGGCGCCGACGAGCTGCCCACTGACCACCAGAATCTGGCGTGGCGGGCGGCCCAACTGATCGCCGACCACGTGGGCCGCACCGCGGACGTGGCGATCTCGATCGAGAAGACCATCCCCGTCGCCGGCGGGATGGCCGGCGGTAGCGCCGACGCGGCCGCGGTGCTGGTGGCGATGAACGCGCTGTGGGAGCTCGGTCTGCCCCGGCGCGACCTGCACGCGTTGGCCGCCCAGCTGGGCAGTGACGTGCCGTTCGCGCTGCACGGCGGCACCGCGCTGGGCACCGGGCGGGGCGAAGAGCTGGCGACCGTGCTCGCGCGCAACACGTTTCACTGGGTGCTGGCGTTCTCGCCCGGTGGGCTGTCCACCGCGACGGTGTTCGCCGAGATCGACCGGCTGCGCGCCGAGCAGGACCGCACTCTGCCGCCCCGGCTGGAATCGCCGGAACCGCTGCTCGCCGCGCTGGCCTCGGGGGACCCGGCCGCGCTGGCTCCGCTGCTCGGGAACGACCTGCAGCCTGCAGCGCTGAGTCTGGATCCGGCGTTGCGCCGGACGCTGCGTGCCGGGATGGCGGCGGGCGCGCTGGCCGGCGTGGTGTCCGGGTCGGGGCC
>NZ_BCRS01000214.1 GCF_001552715.1 Mycolicibacterium vaccae NBRC 14118 = CIP 105934
GTAGATCAGCGAACGGCGGGTCTGGCCGGGCTGCTGGAAGTCCGGGAATCCGGTCAGGCACAGCGCGAGCAGGTCGTCGACGGTGGGTGCGTAGTCGTCATATTCCACCGGTGTGCTCAGCGGCGGTGCGGCCGGGCCGGGCCGGGAGAGTTCGGCGAGCCGGCCCGCGGCGAACTGGTAGTCGCGGGTCAGTGGCACGAGGCGGCGGTTCACCGACGTCAGGCCGATGCGTTCGGATCCGTACGTGGTGGCCTGCCGGGCGAAGTAGCTCAGGAAAGGGCGGGTCGCCGGGTCGGTCTCGGGCGCCCCGACACACAGCATGATGTCGTCGCGGGGCCCGGAAGCGTCGGCGTCCCAGAAGGTTCCGGTCGGGCGGGCGGTGGCCAGCACGGTCGCGCCGAACAGCAGCACCAGCAGGGTCAGCGCGACGGTGGCGGCACGGGTCTGGCGGCGCACCACGGCGCGGTACTCGGGCAGCCGGGTCAGCCGCGCGGTGTTGGCCAGCGGCAGCTGCTGCTCCCGGCCGCGGCGGATCGGCAGCAGTACCGCCAGGGCGAGGACCAGGATCAGCGCGCCGAGCCCGAACGCCGCCACCGGCCACCAGGTCAGCTCCACGATCGGATCAGCTCTTCGGTCTGCTCGCCGAGGCGGCCGACGTCGGCGGTGGAGGCCCGGTCGAACTGGACCTCGCCCAGCGCTTCCAGCACGGGCGCCGCGGCGGCGAGATCGCCGGCGGCCACGGCCCGCAGTTGCATGAACTGGGCGGGGGTGCCGGTGGCCTGGTGCAGGAAACTGCGCAGTGTGCGGCTGAGTTCCGCACCGGCCTGCGCCGCCGACAACTCACCTGAGCGGTGGCGCAGCGTGACCGTACGCGCGGTGCGGGCGAAACGGCGGCGCAGCGCCCTGGCGTGCAGGCCCCGCATCCCCGGCAGTGCCCGCAGGCTGTGCGACGGCAGCGTCGCCACGACGACGGCGGCGTACCAGAGCACGACAAGCAGGATCAGCGCGAGTCCGAGCCACAGCCACTTCGTCGAGTACTCCAGTGGGCCGCTGACGAACTCCAGCAGGTCATCCGGCACGCGACCACACCCTCGTCATCGCGGTGAGGGCGCGCCGGATCTGGGCGGAACGTGCGATCGTCGCATGCGAAACGCCTTGTCCCGCAAGGAATTCCGTGAGGTGCTGAACGCGTCGATGCTCGGCGCGGCGATAGGCCTCGACCACGCGCGGGTCCACCGCGGCCGCCCCGAGCACCGGCCGACCGGTGGTGACGTCGTAGCCGCCGTGCTCGGCCTCCACCGCGGGCATGTCGGCGACCATCGCCCACATGACGTCGTGGCGCGCCGTCAGCCTGGCCAGCGCGTCGCCGAGGCGGTCGTCGGGTTCGGGTTCGTCGGACACCGCGACGATCATCATCGGGTGCCGGTAATGCGTTGCCACATAGTCCAACTGGCACACGATGTCGCTCGGTCCGGATCGGGTGGTGTGGTCCTGGTAGTGCTGCAGCATGCTCTCGATGTGGTTCTCGCCGCGGCGCTGGCGGACCCGGATGCTGCCCCGGGCATCGCCGTAGACCATGCCGATCTCGTCGGCGCGGCCGAGGGTGATCAGGCCGAGTGCCCCCATCACGTGAAGTGCCACATCGCGTTTGCGTTCCCGGCCGGGCGCGAGGGCGTGCATGGTGCGGCCGGCGTCGGCGACCAGCAGGATCTTGTGGTGCTTCTCGGACACGAAGCGCTTGATCAGGACGGCGCCGGAGCGGGCCGACGCCTTCCAGTCGATGTCGCGCACGTCGTCGCCGGGGACGTAGGGCCGCAACTCGTCGAATTCCATTGTCCGGGTGTGCAGCAGCGCGTGCCGGCCGCCTTCGAGCAGGCCGCGGGTGTCGGTGCCGAAATGCGACCTGGCCCGGTTGAGGTGTTTACCCACTCGGCCGCCGTTCAGGGCACCCGGACCGCGCGCAGCACGGCGTCGATCACCACGTCCGGCGTGACACCCGCGCTGACCGCCTCGAAACCGAGGATCAGCCGGTGCTGCAGCACGCGGTGGGCGAGGTCGGCGATGTCACCCGGGACGACGTGGTCGCGGCCCGACAGCAGCGCCAGCGCACGGGCCGAGGTGCACAGCGCGATGGTGGCCCGGGGGCTGGCACCGTACTCGATGAGTCGCGCCACCGTGGCGGGCAGGTAGTTGCCGGGTTCGCGGGTCACCGCGACCAGGCGGCTGGCGTAGAGCATCAGGTCGCGGCTCATGTACACCTCGCGGGTGACCCGCTGAAGCCGGCGGATGTCGTCCAGCGTCGCGACCGGTCGGCCGGGGTGCTCCCGGTCGAACAGTCCGGCGTCGAGCCGCATGAGCACCTCGACCTCCTGCTCGGGCGACGGGTAACGCACGATCTCCTTGAGCAGGAACCGGTCGGTCTGCGCCTCCGACAGCGCGTAGGTGCCCTCCTGGTCGACGGGGTTCTGCGTCGCGATCACCAGGAACGGCTCCGGGATCGGATACACGGTGCCGGCGATCGTGGTCTGACGTTCCTCCATCGCCTCGAGCATCGCGCTCTGGGTCTTCGCGCTGGAGCGGTTGATCTCGTCGAGCAGCACCACGTTGGCGTGCACCGGGCCCAGCTGGGTGACAAACGATGTGGTGGTCGCGTCGTAGACCTGGGTGCCGATGATGTCGCTGGGCAGCAGATCGGGCGTGCACTGGATCCGGCGGAACTGCCCGTCGATCGACTCGGCGACGACGCGGGCCGCGGTGGTCTTGGCCAGCCCGGGCACGCTCTCCAGCAGGATGTGTCCGCCGGTCAGCAGCCCGATCAGCAGCGTCTCGCGCAGATGCTCCTGCCCGACCACCTTGGCCGAGAACGCATCGGCCAGCGCCGCCAGCACCCGCCGTGCGTCGTGGACGTCGTCACCGGACTGGCGGGGCATCGGGGCGGCATTCATCCCGCTGCATGTACCACGCGAATCCGGCGCGCAAACCGACGCTCAGGGGTGCGCAGCGCGCCGGATTCGCTACCCGAGGGACAGCGCGAGTGTCACCGCGACCGCCCACACCAGCATCGTCAGGCCGGTGTCCTTGAGCACCGGGATCAGGTCCATGCCCCCGGACCCGGCGCGCACCGGTTTGGCGGCGCGCACCGCCAGCGGCAGGGCCACCAGTCCGACCGCACACCACGGCGTGGCCGCGATCAGCACCAGCGTCAGCACGAACGCGACCGCCAGCAGCGCCTGGAACAGCACCCGGGTCTTCGCGTCCCCGAGGCGCACGGCCAGGGTGATCTTTCCGGTCTGTGCGTCGGTCGGGATGTCGCGCAGGTTGTTGGCCACCAGCACCGCCGAGGACAGGCACCCGGTCGCCACGGCGAGGGTGACTCCGACCCAGTCGATGCGCAGCGCCTGGGTGTACTGGGTGCCCAGCACCGCGACGAGGCCGAAGAACACGAACACCGCGACCTCGCCGAGGCCGGAGTACCCGTAGGGCTTGGACCCGCCGGTGTAGAGCCACGCCCCGGCGATGCACACCGCCCCGACCGCGATCAGCCACGGCGCGGAGAACCACGCCAGCGCCAGACCCGCCAGCGCGCCGACGGTCAGGCTGATCACCGCGGCCGTCAGCACCGACCGCGGCGCCGCGAGCTTGGAGCCCACCAGCCGCAGCGGTCCGGAGCGGACGTCGTCGGTGCCGCGGATGCCGTCGGAATAGTCGTTGGCGTAGTTGACCCCGACGACCATGCCGACCGCGACGACCAACGCGAGCAACGCTTTCCACCACGACGCGGCATCCAGCCACGCGGCGGCACCGGTGCCCGCGATGACGGGTGCGACGGCGTTGGGCAGCGTGCGGGGACGCGCCCCCTCTACCCACTGCGCGAAACTGGCCACGACGGTCAGTCTTGCAGGTGCCGACCGTGGCAGACTGAGCGCATGGACGAGCATCTGAGCAACACCGAGATCGGCAAGGACGCGGTCCAGGAGATCGTCGCCGCCGGCGCCTCGGCTGTCGGAGAGGTCGCGTCGATCATCACCTCGGCGGTCAAGGACGTCGCCAACACCGTGGGCGGGTTCGCCACCGAGGTGTTCGAGATCCGCGACGGCGCGCGCCGCGCCGCCGCGCAGCAGGACGCCGGGGACGACGCGTAGCCGGTGCTGGGAGTCATCGGGGGCAGCGGCTTCTACTCGTTCTTCGGGGCCGATGCCCGGACGGTCGAGGTGGACACCCCGTACGGGCCGCCCAGCGCGCCGATCACGATCGGTTCCGTCGGCGCGCACGAGGTCGCCTTTTTGCCCAGACATGGTGTGCACCACGAGTTCTCGCCCCACACCGTGCCCTACCGGGCCAACATGTGGGCGCTGCGCACACTCGGTGTGCGGCGCGTCTTCGGACCCTGCGCCGTCGGCAGCCTCGACCCGCAGCTCGGGCCGGGCGCGGTGGTGGTGCCCGACCAGCTCGTCGACCGCACGTCGGGGCGGGCGGACACGTACTTCGACTCCGGCGGTATCCACGTGGGTTTCGCCGACCCGTACTGCCCGTCGCTGCGGTCGGCGGCGACCGGCCTGACCGGCGTGGTCGACGGCGGAGCGATGGTGGTGATCCAGGGCCCGCGGTTCTCCACGCGTGCCGAGAGCAGGTGGTTCGCAGATCAGGGTTTCCGGCTGGTGAACATGACCGGATACCCCGAGTCCGTGCTGGCTCGTGAACTTGAGATGTGTTATGCAGCAATTGCTTTGGTCACCGATGTGGACGCGGGTGTGGAATCGGGGCAGGGGGTGCGGGCGGTCGACGTGTTCGCCGAGTTCCAGCGCAATCTGGGGCCGTTCAAACAGCTCGTCCACGCGGCGATCGACCGGGTGGACGTGGAGCGCTCGTGCACACACTGCCTCGCGCACGAGGGTGTGCAGTTGCCGTTCGACCTGCCCTGATCGAACGCCGACCCGGGACTAGCGTGTTGACACCCGTCAAGTAATACTGAGCACATGACGACGTCCACAGCGCTGTGTGAGCAGTTCGGTATCGACTTCCCCCTCTTCGCGTTCAGCCACTGCCGCGACGTGGTGGCCGCGGTGACCAACGCCGGCGGGTTCGGCGTGCTCGGCGCGACCGCGTACTCGCCCGAGCAGCTCGACCAGGAGCTGGCGTGGATCGACGACGCCGTCGGTGGCAAGCCCTATGGCGTGGATCTGATCGTGCCGGCCAAGTTCGAGGGCAAGGGCGAGAAGCTGTCCAGCACCGACCTGGCCGGACGAATCCCGCAGGCCTACAAGGACATCGTCGACGAACTGCTGCGCGCCCACGACATCGAACCCGAACCCGAGCGCCGTCTCGGCAAGCCGATGCTGTCGGGCAACACCGGCCACGAGCTGCTCGACGTCGCGCTGACCCATCCGGTCAAGCTGATCGCCAACGCCCTCGGCGTGCCGCCGGACTACATGATCGAGGCAGGCAAGGAGCGCGGCATCCCGGTCGCGGCGCTGGTCGGAGCCAAGGAGCACGCGGTCAAGCAGGCCGCCGCGGGCGTGGATCTGATCGTCGCGCAGGGCACCGAGGCCGGCGGCCACTGCGGCGAGGTCAGCACGCTGGTCGTGGTGCCCGAGGTGCTCGAAGCGTTGGCAGAGATCGGCGATACCACCCCGGTGCTGGCCGCCGGTGGCATCGTGACCGGCCGCCAGATGGCCGGCATGGTCGCGATGGGTGCCGCCGGTGCGTGGACCGGTTCGGTGTGGCTGACCACCGAGGAAGCCGAGACCGCGCCCCACACGGTCGCCAAGATGCTGGCCGCCAGCTCACGCGACACCGTGCGCTCGGCGGGCCGCACCGGAAAGCCGTCGCGGCAGCTGCGCTCGGAGTGGACCGACGCATGGCTGCCCTCCAAGGACGGGCACCAGCCGCTGCCGCTTCCGCTGCAGTCGATGCTGTGCGAGCCGGTGATCCGCCGGATCGACGTGCTCGCCTCCCAGGGCCACGAGGGCGCGCAGGCGCTCGCGACCTACTTCGTCGGCCAGGGCGTCGGGCTGATGAACAAGGTCAAGCCCGCCCGCGAGGTGGTGCGTGAGTTCATCGAGGACTACGTGGCCGCCGCCGAGCGCCTCAGCAGCTCACTCCCCGGCTGATCTGCCCCGGAATAGCGTTCCGGGCCGTGGTCGGGGCGTGATTCGCAACCCGGAATGCTACTCCGCGGAAAACTAGTAGGCCGGCGGTAGCCGCACCTCGAAGCGTGCGCCGGTCGGCAGGTTGTGCGCGGTCAGCGTGCCGTGGTGGGCCTGCACCAGACCGGCTGCGATCGCCAGGCCCAACCCCGAACCGCTCGGCAGCGACCGATCCGATCGCGGCACACGGCTGTTCGAGCCTCGATAGGCCACGTCGAACACGCGCGGCAGATCGGCCTCGTCGATACCGACGCCGGTGTCGTCGACGCGTGCCCACGCGCTGTGCTCGTCGCTGCCCAACGCCAACTCGACCGTCCCGCCCGACGGCGTGTGCGCGATCGCGTTGGCCACCAGGTTGGACAGCACCCGAACCAGGGCGCGGTCGCTGCCGACCACGCGGACCGGCTGCTCGGGGATGCTCGCCACCAGTCGCACCCCGGCGCGCTCGGCGGCGATCCGGTGCGCGGCCAGCACGTCGTCGACGACCTCGTCGAGGGCCACCCGATCGAAGGACGGTGTCAGCGCACCGGCGTTGATCTTCGACATCTCGAACAGGTCGTCGACCATCTCCGAGAGCCGAACCGTTTCGTGCTCAATGTGTTTGGCGTAAACCCGGACCTCTTCGCCGGGGACAACGCCGTCGGCGATCGCCTCCGAGAGCGCGCGGATGCCGGCCAGCGGGGTGCGCAGGTCGTGGCTGACGAACGCGATCAACCGCCGCCGCGACCGTTCGGCGGCGTTCTCCGAGTCGCGGATCTCGGCCTCCCACACCGTGCGCCGGGCCTGATAGCGGCCCAGCATCACCGCGGCCGGGATCGCCACCACCGACACGACGGCGAGCACGGCGGCCGTCTGCTCGAAGGTCTCGGTGATCATGAATCCGCTGGCTCCCAGCACACCCGCCAGGGTGGCCAGCACCGGGATCAGCACCAGGACGACCATGCTGACCGCCAGCGACCAGGAGCGGGCCAGCCGGATCACCGCCGCGCCGATCAGCACCACGGGCACCGAGCAGGCCAGTGCCCAACCGACCATCTCCCAGATTTCAGCCGTCGGCACCGGAGGTCCACATGTAGCCGCGCCCCCAGACGGTCTGCACCCGATGCCGGTCGCCCAGCTTGGAGCGCAGGCGTTTGACGTGCACCGTGACCGTGGACAGGTCGCCGAAGTTCCAGTGCCAGACCTGCTTGAGCAGGTCCTCGCGGGTGAAGACGGTGTCGGTGTGCGACAGGAAGAACAGCAGCAGATCGAACTCGCGGTTGGTCAGGCTGACCGGGTTGCCCGCCACGGTCACGGTGCGCGACGCCGTCGTCACCGTCAGGTCCCCGGAGGTGATGTCGACGGGCGCCACCCCGCCGACGGCCGGTGCCCGCCGCAGCACCGACTTGACCCGCAGCGCGAGCTCACGCGGGCTGAACGGTTTGGTCAGATAGTCGTCGGCGCCGGCTTCCAGTCCGGCGATACGATCCGATTCCTCGCCGAGGGCGGTCAGCAGGATCACCGGCACCGAGTAGTCGCCGCGCTGACGCAGGCTGCGGCACAGGGTCATCCCGTCGGGACCAGGCATCATCACGTCCAGTACCGCGACGTCGATGTGCCGGGAGCCGAGCAGGCGTAGCGCTTCGGTGCCGTCGTGGGCGGTGTAGACGTCCAGGCCGTCTCGCTCCAGATAACGACGCACGACATCGCGGACGACGTCGTCATCGTCGGCGATCAGGACCCGGGTCACCACACCGAGGGTAGCGCGGTGGCGTCGCGACCTGCGTCGACGTCACGGTTTCGTCAGCCTTTGGCCCGCGTCGTCAGTACAGGGCCCGGCGCAGGTTGTCCTCGTCGAGCGCCTGACGGCTCACGGCTCCGTCATGCGGGGTCAGGCGAACCGGTTCGCGAGCGCGCGCCGGTCCACCTTGCCGATACCGCGCAGCGGAAGCTCCTCGACGATGTGCAGCTGGCGTGGCGCCGCGGTCGACGGCAGCGTCGCGGCGACGTGAGAGCGCAACTGTTCCAACGTGATCGACGATCCAGGCGTGGTGACCACCGCGACCACCACCCGCTGCCCGAGGCGCTCGTCGGGGACCCCGAACACCGCGCAGTCGGCCACCGCGGGGTGGGTGGCCACCGCGGCCTCGACGATGCCCGGCAGCACCTTGAGTCCTCCGGTGCTGATCGCGTCGTCCACCCGGCCCAGCACCTGAAGTCGCCCCGAATCATGCACCGCGCCGAGGTCGTCGGTGCGGAACCAGCCGGGCTCCGCGAACGGGTCGGGGGTGACCGGATTCCGGTAGCCGGCGGCGACGGTCGGGCCGCCCAGCCAGATCCGGCCGTCGCCGTCGACGCGCACCGCGACCCCGTCGAGGGGGATCCCGTCGTAGACGCAGCCACCGGCGGTCTCACTCATCCCATACGTACGGACCACCGAAATGCCTGCCGCCGAGGCTCTTTCGGCCACCCCTGCGGGCATCGGCCCACCGCCGATCAGCACAGCGTCCAGGTCCGCCAGTGCGCGGGTCGCGTGCGGGTCGCGCAGCGCCTTGTCCAGCTGGGCCGCGACCAGCGATGTGTAGCGGCGTCCGGAGCCCATCGCCTCGACCGCCGACACCAGCTCCGGTGCGGTGAACGACGGCGGCACGGTCACCGGCGCGGTGCCGGCGATCGCGCTGCGGACCAGCACCTGGAATCCGGCCACGTGGTAGGTGGGCAGGGCCAGCAGCCAGCGGCCCGGCCCGCCGAGCCGGGCGTGCGTCGCCTCGGCGCTCGCGG
>NZ_BCRS01000215.1 GCF_001552715.1 Mycolicibacterium vaccae NBRC 14118 = CIP 105934
CCCCGCCGGCACGACGGCCCGCGCGGCGATGTCGTCGAGCGCGTCGGTGTCCTCGCGCAGCGCGGTGGCAGTACGTGCCAGCGCCTCGGCGACGCCGCCGCCGAGCACCTCCTCGAGCAGGGGCAGCACCTCGGCGCGCAGCCGGACCCGGGTGTAGCGCGGGTCGGCGTTGTGCGGGTCCTGCCAGGGGGTGAGGCCCAGTTCGGCGCACGCACGGTGGGTGACCGCACGCCGGACCCCGAGTAGCGGACGGCCCCAGGGCGGATCGTAGGACTGCATGCCCGCGAGGGAACGGGCGCCGGAGCCGCGGCCCAGCCCGAGCAGCACGGTCTCGGCCTGGTCGTCGAGTGTGTGCGCCAGCAGCACCGGTGCGCCGCGCCGGGCCTGCCCGAGTGCGCGGTAGCGGGCGGTGCGGGCGGCGGCCTCCGGCCCGCCGTCGGTACCCACGTCCACCGGAATGATTTGCGCATCAACGCATCCCAGGCTCAGCGCCTGGCTGCGGGCGGTCGCGGCGACGCGCGCGGATCCCGGTTGCAGCCCGTGGTCGACGATCAACGCGGTGGTCGGCCGCAGCGCCGCCACGACCGCGGTCAGCGCGAGCGAGTCGGGACCGCCGGACAGCGCGACACACCACGGCCCGGACACGTCGGGGTGGGTACGGACGAAGCCGGCCAGCGCAGCGCGCAGCTCGGCTACAGCACCCTGTCGATCCATCGCTGCGGCTCGTCGATCTCGGCCGGCAGCGGCAACGTCGCGGCATCGGTCCAGACGGTGTTGAAGCGCGCCATGCCGACCCGGTCCACCACGTGGTCGACGAACGCCTTGCCCCGGGTGTACTGGCTGAGCTTCGCGTCGACACCCAGCAGTGCGCGCAGCAGGCGTTGCAGCGGCGGCTGTTTGCGCTGCCTGCGCTGATCGAACCGGTGCCTGATCGAGGCCACCGACGGCACCACGGCCGGGCCGACGGCGTCCATCACGTGTTCGGCGTGGCCTTCGAGGAGCGTGCCGAGCACCAGCAGGCGGTCCAGCGCCGCACGCTGCGGTTCCGACTGCACGGCACGCACAAGCCCGAGAATGCCCGCCGAATTCGATTCTGGCTCACCCGTTTTCGCACCCGAGCGGCGATCGCGGACGTACTCGGCGACCCGGCTCACGATCTGGCCGACGTCCTCCCCGTCCTCGTCGGTCAGCACGGCGAGCGCATCCGACATGTGCCCGACCAGCCACGGGTTGGCCCGGAACTGCACCCGGTGGGTGACCTCGTGCAGGCATACCCACATCCGGAAATCCTTGGGGGACACCCGGAGTTGACGCTCGACGGCGATCACGTTCGGATACACCAGCAGCAGCTCGCCACCGCCGGGAGCGAACGGGTCGTACTGACCGAGGATGCCCGAGGACACGAAGGCCAGCACCGCGCCGGTCTGCGCGCCGGCGATCCGGCCGGTCAGCGCGCCCGGTTTGCCGTCGCCGTCACCACCGGTCATCACCCGCATCGACTGCGCCGCGGCGCGAATCCACTCGGGGCGGTTGACCACCCGCGCCTCGGGGATCTCCCCGCCCTCGATGAGCCCGGTCGTCTCCCGCACCGGCAGCTCGGCGTCGCGGGCGGCCTCGCTGAGCTGCGCGACGGCCTGCCTGCGGGTGTAGTCGGTGGCCGGGGGTTCCGGGCGGGCCAGTTTCCCGCCCAGCGACGCGGCCAGATTCCAGTCCACGGCGCGGCCGACGGTCAGCCCGGACTTCGGCGACGAGGTCACGACCGGCACCCGCAGGTGCGCAGCGTGGCCGCGAACGCGTCGAGCGCGGTCCGCCCGGTCGGGCCGGCGTCGTTGGACAGCAGCGCGAAGGTGAGCACGCGGCCGCTCTCGCCGGTGACGATCCCGGCCAGCGAGTTGGTGCCGGTCAGCGACCCGGTCTTGGCCCGCAGATACCCCGCCGCGGCGCGGCCGTCCTCGGTGTCGAGGTAGCGGTTGGACAGCGTGCCGGAGCCGCCGGCGATGGGCAGCAGGTCCACCACCGGCCGCAGCGCCGGCTCGGAGTCACCGGCCGCGGCCTGCACCACCTCGTCGAGGGTCTCGGCGGTCAGCCGGTTGTCCACCGACAGGCCGCTGGAGTCCAGCAGCCGCGCGCCCGCGGTGTCGATGCCGGCCTCGCGCAGCGCGTCCAGCACCGCCCGCGCGGCACCGGCGAAACTCTGCGGCTCGCCGGTGGCGGCGGCGACCTCGCGGCCGATCGACTCGGCCATCACGTTGTCGGAGAAGTTCATCATGTCGCGCAGCCGCTGCATCAGCGGCGGGGACTGCACCGACGCGATCTCGGTGCCCTTGGCCTCCGACGTCGGCGACGACGTGACCGTCACCTTGGCCGGATCCAGGCGCAGCGCGACCGCCAGCGCACGGCCGGCGTCCAGCGCCGGGGTCCTGGACCGGCGCGACTCGACGGTCACCGGCTGCGTGCGGCCGCCGTCGAGCATGATCGACTCGATCGGCGCGATGTCGCCGCCGTCGATGTCCAGCGGGTCCCAGCCGGGCGCCATCGTCGGCCCGGTGTACGCGCCGACGTCCACCTGCACGGTGTTCACGTCGACGCCGCTGCGCCGGATCTGGTCGGCCAGGTCGCTGATCCGCGCGGCGTCGCGGTACCAGGTGTCGACGTTGGGCGGCGCGGCCGACAGCGTCTGGTCGCCGCCGCCGACGAGCACCGCCACCCCGGGTTTCGGGGACAGCACGCGCGTCGTCAACCTGGCGTCGCGGTCGAGGGTGAGCAGCGCCGCGGCGGCGGTCAGCAGTTTGTTCGTCGAGGCGGGCTGCATCGGGACACCGGAGCCCTGCGTCCACAGCTGTTCGCCGGTCTGCGCGTCGGTGATGCGGCCGGTGAACCTGCCCAGATCCGGGTTGGCCAGCACTGCGCGCAGCGCCCGGGTCAGGCCCTGCGGGGTGGGTTTGTCCGCGGATTCCGAGACGGGCTGGACCCGTGGCGACGCGGTCGCCAGGGCGGGTGCGGGGCCGACCGCGACCTGTTCAGAGGTCTGCCGGGTGGCCACCAGCGCGGCCGCGGCCACCAGCACGACCACCAGCGCCAGAACCGACACCCCCACCACGATGTACGTGGATCGCCGCCACCGAGTGGGCCGCATATTTCTCCTGATCTCGATCGCCTAGCCGAGCCACCCCTGTAGAGCAGCGTATCCCTCGTTTAGTGTTGACCCGCGTCGTCAGCGACGCCCCAGGTCCCCGCACAGTAGGAGTCACGGCGTGCAGTTCGATGTCCTCATCGAGATCCAGAAGGGTTCCCGCAACAAGTACGAGGTGGACCACGACAGCGGCAAGGTGAAGCTGGACCGCTACCTGTTCACCGCGTTCGGCTATCCGACGGACTACGGCTACATCGAGGACACCCTCGGCGAGGACGGCGATCCGCTGGACGCGCTGGTGCTGCTGCCCGAGCCCGTGTTCCCCGGCTGCATCGTCGAGGCGCGTCCGGTCGGCATGTTCCGGATGGAAGACGAGAAGGGCGGCGACGACAAGGTGCTCTGCGTGCTCGCCGACCCGCGATGGGACCACATCCAGGACATCGGCGACGTGTCGGAGTTCGAGCTCGACGCGATCAAGCACTTCTTCGTGCACTACAAGGACCTGGAGCCGGGCAAGTTCGTCAAGGCCGCCGACTGGGTGGGCCGCGAAGAGGCCGAGGCCGAGGTGAACCGCTCGATCGAGCGCTTCAAGGCCGAGGGCCACTGACCTCCCACTCGCGAGCAGACGCGAACTCGCACGTTCGGGTCCGTTTTCGTGCGAGTTTGTGTCTGCTCGCGCCGGTTCGGCATGTTCAGGCACTGTCGCGCATTGTGTTGCACGCCCGTAACACGGCGTAACGCCTGCGCCGCTTGACGAACCGATCATTGCGGTGTGTTGCTGCATCAGGGGATCGGGCTGGACGCATTCAACGCCCTGCCGATGCGCCGCGCCGTCCACGCGGTCTTCGAGTGCTGCTACAGCGTGCCGCTGGCCGCCGATCTGGCCCGCGCCCGCCCGTTCGACACCCACGACCGGCTGTTCCGCTTCGCCGACACCCTGCTGTTCGGGTTGAGCGAAGAGGCGGTCGACTCGATCCTGCAGGCCTACCCGGACGTGGGCAGGCGGCCGGGCAGCGAGAAGTCGCAGGCCGAGCAGTGCGCGATCTCCGACGAACGCCCCGAGGTGATGGCCGAGCTGGCCGCCGCGTCGAAGGCCTACCTGGACCATTTCGGGTTCGGCTTCGTGATGTTCGTCAACGGGTACGGCGCCGACCAGGTGCTCGCGACGATGCGCGACCGGTTGCACCACGACCGCGAGACCGAGCGCAAGGTGGTCCGCAACGAGCTGGCCCGGATCAACCGCACCCGGCTGGAGCGCATGCTCGGCCCCGAGGGCGGCTACGACAACTGGTGAGATAGCAGGCGCGCTCCTCCCGCCGCAGGGACGACACGGCCTAGGGTCTGTCTCATGACGGAGGTGGCCGGCCGCTGGGAGTCCCGCTTCGACGCGCTGGCCGCAGCGCTGGCCGACGAGGTCGCCGCCGGCGCCGAACTCGGCGCGTCGATCGCCGTCGACGTCGACGGGGAGCTGGTGGCCGACATCTGGGCGGGCCACGCCGACCGAGCGAAAACCGTTGCCTGGCAACAAGACACGATCGTCAACTTCTGGTCCTGCACCAAGACGCTGACCGCGCTGGCGGCGCTGATGCTCGTCGACCGCGGCGAGCTGGACCCGTTCGCGCCGGTGGCCCGCTACTGGCCCGAGTTCGGCGCCAACGGTAAGGCAGGCATCGAGGTGCGCCATCTGCTGTCGCACACCTCCGGGGTGTCGGGATGGCAGACCCCATTCGGCGTCGAGGACATCTACGACTGGCCCAGGGCGACCGCGCATCTGGCCGCGCAGGCGCCGTGGTGGCCGCCGGGATCCGCGTCGGGCTACCACGCGATGAACTACGGGCACCTGATCGGCGAGTTGATCCGCCGCATCACCGGCACGTCACTGAAGCAGTTCGTCGCCGAACAGATCGCTGCTCCGCTGCAGGCCGACGTCCAGATCGGGGCGCGGCCAGAAGACCACCCGCGCATCGCGGAGTTGGTGGCTCCCCCACCACGCCAGAGCGGCCTGGACCGGTTGCCGCCCGACCACCCGGCGGTGCTGACGTTCGCGGCGTTCCCGCCCGGCGCCTACGGCGTCGCCCACGCCGAGACCGATGCGTGGCGACGGGCCGACATCGGCGGCGCGAACGGTCACGGCAACGCCCGCGGTCTGGTCCGCGCGCTGTCCCCGATCTCGTTGGGCGGCACCGCCGGCGGGGTCCGGCTGCTCGGCCCGCGCACCGTCGAGCTGATCTTCACCGAGCAGTCCCGCGGCACCGACCGAGTGCTGTTCGTCCCGCTGCGTTTCGGCATCGGGTTCGGCCTGCCCAGCCCCGAGAGTGTTCCTGCCGTGCCCGCGGGCAGGTCAGGGAAGGTGTGCTGGTGGGGCGGCTGGGGCGGTTCGCTGGTGGTGATGGACCTCGAGCGGCACGCGACGTTCGCCTACGTGATGAACAAGATGGGCGGCGGCACCACCGGCAATGCCCGCACGCTGCGCTACGCGACGTTGATCGACGCCGCGCTTCAGGATGCGCGCGGCTGATCGCGCGTGGCCAGCCGGCCGAGCACGTCGCGGCCCACCGTGCCGACGTCCTGCCGCGGGGACGCCGGGATCAGCGTGACGCCGTCGGCGACGCCAGCCGACGCGATGTCGGAGATCAGGCCCGCCAGGCCGTCCACCGTGCCGACGTAGTGCACGGTCGCCTCGTCGGCGGGGTCCAGCGCCTGCTGCGCGGACCGGAAGTCCCCTGCGACGGCGACCGTGACGTCCAGGATCACCGCGACGTCGTCGGAACCGGCGCGGATGCGGGCCCGGACCCGCCGGGCCGCCTGCAGGTCCTTGGCCGCGACGCGGACGATCTGCTGGTCGCCGTCGGTCAGCTCGCTCACGCCACCGTCTTCTGCCACGAAAAGCCGCACCCGGTCACGCTATCCAGCGTGACCGGGTGCGGCCCAGGTTTGCGCTCAGCGCGAGTGCAACTATCGCACGCTCAGCGGCTCGTATCGGGGTGCGGATCGACCGTCGTCTCGTTGTCGCTGGCCGGCGAATCCCCGTTTGACGTGCCGTTTTTCCGCACGTCGTGCACCCGGGTCTTGTACAGGCTGGCCACGGTGGTCAGCAGCAGCGTGACGACGATCACCCCGAGCGAGAGCAGCGTCGGGATCTCCGGCACCGGCACGTGCTCGCCACCGTTGATGAACGGCAGCTCGTTCTCGTGCAGCGCGTGCAGCAGCAGCTTCACGCCGATGAAGCCCAGGATGATCGCCAGGCCCTGCGACAGGTACACCAGCCGCTTGAGCAGATCGCCGAGCAGGAAGTACAGCTGCCGCAGACCCATCAGCGCGAACACGTTGGCGGTGAACACCAGGTAGGGCTCGCGGGTCAGGCCGTAGATCGCCGGGATCGAGTCCAGCGCGAACAGCAGGTCGGTGGTGCCCAGCGCGATGATCACCAGGAACATCGGGGTCATCAGCCGCTGACCGTTGTCCTTGATCCAGAGCTTGAGCCCGTCCCACTCGTCGGTGAACTTCATCCGCTTCTGCGCGAAGCGCACCACCGCGTTGTCGCCGTCGTCGTCGTGGTCGGTGTCCTTGACCAGCTTGAGCGCGGTGTAGATCAGGAACGCGCCGAAGATGTAGAACACCCAGGAGAACTGGTTGATCGCCACCGCGCCGAGCGCGATGAAGATGCCACGGAAGATCAGGGCCAGGATGATGCCGACGAGCAGCGCCTGCTGCTGGTAGATCCGCGGCACCTTGAAGCTGGCCATGATGATCAGGAAGATGAACAGGTTGTCCACCGACAGGCTGTATTCGGTGAGCCAGCCCGCGAAGAACTCGATGCCGTACTGGCTGCCGTGAAAGAACCACGTCCACAGGCCGAAAGCGATCGCCAGGCTGACGTAGAGGGTCAGGTACCCGGCGGTCTCACGCCGGGTCGGCTCGTGCGGGCGACGCCCGATCACGATCACGTCGAAAAGCAGGATCGCGATCGTCACGGTGAGCGTGATGCCCCACTCGAGACCACTTACGTTCATCAAACCTCCGGTCGTCGTCACACGCCGGAGGTCTCTTCCACCACCGCGCAGTGCGGTGGCCCACAGCACCGGTCGTCCGAGGTCGGACGGCGTGATGACGACACCGTGGCGAAGGAATACTCCCCTCCAAGCGGCTCATTGTGCCAGCCGGATGTCCGACACGCGAAATGAGCCGCCCGACGGGGCCAAGCGACTCCGGACGCTGAGTAGTTTGTACCCGTGACAGCCATGGATCGAACCCCGGAGATCCCCGCGCAATACCTGCTGTCGGAGTTCGCTTCCCCGCCGCGCACGCTCGTCGACATCCTGTACGAGACGGCCCGGCGATTCCCCGACGCGCCCGCGCTCGACGACGGAACCGTGCAGCTCACCTACGCCGAACTGATCTCCGACGTCGAGGACAGCGTCGCCTGGCTCGGCGCCCGCGGGATCGGCCGCGGCGACCGGATCGGGATCCGGATGCCCTCGGGCAGCTATGCGCTCTACGTCGCGATCCTGGCCACGCTGGCCACCGGCGCGGCCTACGTGCCGGTCGACGCCGACGACCCGCCGGAGCGCGCCGAGCTGGTCTTCACCGAGGCGCAAGTGGTCGCCGTCATCACCGAACGCGGGCTGGTCCGCGGGCCCGGCGCGTCCCGGGGCTGGCGCGCGACGGCGCCGCTGAGTCGGGACGACGCGTGGATCATCTTCACCTCCGGATCGACCGGGACCCCCAAGGGCGTGGCCGTCACGCACCGCAGCGCGGCGGCGTTCGTCGACGCCGAGGCGCAACTGTTCCTCCAGGACAACCCGCTGGGCCCCGGCGACCGGGTGCTGGCGGGGCTGTCGGTGGCCTTCGACGCGTCGTGCGAGGAGATGTGGCTGGCGTGGCGGCACGGCGCCTGCCTGGTGCCCGCGCCCCGGTCGCTGGTGCGCAGCGGCATGGACCTGGGGCCGTGGCTGGTCTCGCGCGACATCACCGTGGTCTCGACGGTGCCGACGCTGGCCTCGCTGTGGCCGGCCGAGGCGCTGGAATCGGTGCGCCTGCTGATCTTCGGCGGCGAGGCCTGCCCGCCGGAGCTGGCCGAACGGCTCGCCGCCGGACCGGATTCGGCGGGCCGCGAGGTATGGAACACCTACGGGCCGACCGAGGCCACCGTGGTGGCGTGCGCCGCGCGGTTGGACGGCAGGTCTCCGGTGAGCATCGGGCTGCCGCTGCCCGGCTGGGACCTGGCGGTCGTCGACAAGGACGGACTGCCGGTGGCCCTCGGCGAGGTCGGCGAGCTGGTCATCGGCGGCGTCGGCCTGGCCCGCTACCTGGACCCGGACAAGGACGCCGAGAAGTACGCCGCGCTGCCCTATCCGAGCCCGCTCGCGCTGTGGACCCGCGCCTACCGCAGCGGGGACCTGGTGCGGCTGGAATCCGACGGCCTCTACTTCGTGGGTCGCGCCGACGACCAGGTCAAGGTCGGCGGCCGCCGCATCGAGCTCGGCGAGGTGGACACCGCGCTGGTGAACCTGCCCGGGGTCACCGGCGGCGCCGCGGCCGTGCGCCGCAGCGCGTCCGGCACCCCGCTGCTGGTCGGCTACGTCGCGGTGGCCCCGGAGCTGGCCGGCGGGTTCGACG
>NZ_BCRS01000216.1 GCF_001552715.1 Mycolicibacterium vaccae NBRC 14118 = CIP 105934
CTTTGCTTCTGATGACTAGAACCAGCAGGTCAGGGCAATAATTTCGGTTGGCAGGAATTGGTCGAGCCGCTGGCAGAAACCCGCCACTTGAGTCAGTGAAACCCGGTAGAATCGAACGCATGTTCGACATCTCGGGGGTGTGTGACCCTGACCAGCTCGCCGCGCTGACACCCGCGGAACTCGTGGACGCGGTCCGTGCCTGCGCCCGCGCCGAGAACGCTGCATGCGCCCGCAAGTTGGCGGTGATGGCCGAACTGTTCATCCGGCGCACCAGCCTGTCGGCCGAGGACCGCGAACTGTGGTGGATCGACCCCGACGCCGCCGTCACCGCCGAACTGGGCGCCGCCCAACACATCACCGCCGGCCTGGCCTCCGCCCAGGCCCACCGCGGTGTGGCGTTGCGGGACCGGCTGCCGAAGGTGTTCGCACTGTTTCTGGCCGGCCAGATCAGCGACATGCTGGTCCGGGCCATCGTGTGGCGTACCTATCTGATCACCGACCCGGCGGTGATGGCTGCCGTGGATGCCGAGCTGGCCGCCGAGATCAGCGGCTGGGGTGCGAAGTCGGTGGCCAAGACCGAGATCGAGATCGACGCGCTGGTGGCCCGCCACGACCGCGACGCGGTGCGCACCAAGAAGGAGTCCGTGATCGAACCGGCTGTGGAGTTCGGTAGCCCCACCGATCCGCCCGGGTTCACCACGATCTGGGCGCGGCTGTTCGCCGGGGACGCCGCTATCGCCGAACAGTTGATGGACCAGATGGCGTTCAGCGTGTGCGAGGACGACCCCCGCAACCTCGAAGCCCGCCGCGCCGCAGCCATCACCGCCCGCCTGACCGGGGCCACCACAACCACCACGCTGGCCTGCCGCTGCGGCAACGAGACCTGCCCCGGCACCGACCACCCCGCCCCCACCCGCGACACCACCGTCTACATCCTCACCGACCCCACCCCCGAAACCAGCGCCGACCAGCCCGACGGAGACCAGGCCGACGGAGACCAGGCCGACGGAGACCAGGACAAGGCCCCCGATCACCGCGACGAACCCGCGCCGCGGGCCAAGCCGGCCTACATCTTCGGTGCCGGGCTGACCCCGACGCGGCTACTGGCCCAGATGTGCGACGGCGCCCGATTCCGCCCGGTGGTGCATCCGGGCATGTCCGGGCCCGAGCCCCGCTACACCCCGTCGCGGGCGCTGGCCGAGTTCATCCGCTGCCGCGACCTCACCTGCCGCTTCCCCGGCTGTGACGCACCGGCCACCCTGGCCGACATCGACCACACCGTGCCCTACCCGCTGGGACCCACGCATGCGTCAAACCTGAAGTGCCTGTGCCGTTTTCATCATTTGCTGAAAACGTTCTGGACCGGTGCTTCCGGATGGCGCGACCGGCAATACCCCGACGGGACCGTCGTCTGGACCGCACCCACCGGCCACACCTACACCACCCAGCCGGGCAGCCGACTGCTGTTCCCGGCCCTGTGCGCACCGACCGGCATCCTGTGGACCGGCGACCCACCGGAACCGCCACTCAGCGACCAGCGTGGGTCGATGATGCCCAAACGTCGAAACACCCGCGCCCACAACCGCGCCCGATCCATCAAAGCCGAACGCCGCCGCAACCGGCACCTACGACAACCCCCGCCACCACGAAGCGACACCCCGCGGGAATCAGCCACCCGATGGCGCGAACCCGACTACGGCGACGACCCACCACCGTTCTGACCGAGGCGGCCCAGGTCCATCATCAGGTGGTCGGACACGTCCCCGACCATCTCCACATCGACTGTGCGCGAGGTGAAGTACCAGCCTGCCATGTCGCGTGCGAAGGTGTCGGCGTAGCGCCCCACCACGATCGGCGCGAGCGAGACCGCGTCGGTGCGCTGCACGACGCAGAACGTCGAGCGCGAGGCAGCGGTGTCGCCGTCGATGTCCACAATCGGATTCAAGACGAGATGCCTTGTGCGCGGGGTATTCCCGTGCTCAGGGAAACGGCGCGTGGTCGCAGCGAAGAGGCCCGCGACAGCATCGGCCCCCGCGACACCCATGAAGTGGCCCCGCCCGAGAAGTTCACCGACACCGTCGAAGTCGCCGGCATCGATCAACTCGGCGTAGCGGTACAACAATTCGGTGACCGCCAGTTTGTCGGCCAGCCGCCCGCTCACGCCACCTGCCCCTGCACCACCGGCAGTCCCGGATCACTGGCCGCGTCCAGCGGCGACGGCTCCGCCCCCGCCGCGATCAGGTGCGCCGCGAACGACGCGATCATCGCACCGTTGTCGGTGCACAGCCGCGGCCGCGGGATCCGCAGAGTCATCCCGGCCTCCTCGCACCGCTGCTGCGCCAGCTCGCGCAGCCGCGAGTTCGCCGCTACTCCCCCGGCGATCAGCAGCGTCGACACCCCGAGCTCCTTGGCCGCCCGCACCGCCTTCGCGGTCAGCACGTCGGCGACCGCCTCCTGGAACCCCGCCGCCACATCGGCCTGCGACGCCTCCGGATGCCGCTCCACATACCGCGCCACCGCCGTCTTGAGCCCGGAGAAACTGAACGCGTACGGATCGTCACGCGGACCGGTCATCCCCCGCGGGAAGGTGATAGCGGTCCGATCACCCTCGCGCGCAAGCTCATCGAGCACGCGGCCGCCCGGATAACCGAGCCCCAGCAGCCGGGCGATCTTGTCGTACGCCTCGCCTGCGGCGTCGTCGACGGTGGCACCCAACTCGATGATCGGTTCCCCCAGCGACCGCACGTGCAGCAGGTTCGTGTGCCCGCCCGACACCAGCAGCCCGATGCTCTCCGGCAGCGGACCGTGGTCGTAGACGTCGGCCGCCAGGTGCCCACCGAGGTGATTGACCGCATAGAACGGCACCTGCCACGCCGCCGCGTACGCCTTGGCCGCGGCCACCCCCACCAGTAACGCACCGGCCAGGCCCGGTCCGATCGTCGCGGCGACCACGTCGGGCTTCGTCACCCCGGCCGTCTCCAGCGCGCGCCGCATCGTCGGACCCAATGCCTCCAGGTGCGCCCGCGAAGCGATCTCGGGAACCACGCCGCCGAAGCGGGCGTGCTCGTCGACGCTGGAGGCCACCTCGTCGGCCAGCAGCGTCACCGTCCCGTCGTCGCCGAGTTCGGCGATGCCGACGCCGGTCTCGTCGCACGAACTCTCGATGGCCAGGATGATCATCGCTGCTCCCGTTTCATCGTGTAGGCGTCCGCGCCGCTGACCCGGTAGTACCGTTTGCGCACACCGACTCTCACGAACCCTTCGCTCTCGTACAGCGCGATCGCCGCGGTGTTGTCGGTGCGGACCTCCAGGTAGATCGCCCCGTCACCGGCATAGTCGATCAGCCGGGCGAGCATGCCCCTACCGATGCCCTGCCCCTGGTAGGCCGGATCCACACCCACGGTGTGGATCTCGTATTCATACGGCTCGCACCGGCCCAGCCGGGCGATGCCCGCGTACCCGACCAGCTTGTCGTCCACCCGCGCCGCGACGTAGTGGTTGTTCTTGGCGGCCAGCTCAGCCACGAACGCACGCTCCGGCCAGGGATCGTCGCCGTCGAACAACTGGGCTTCCAGTTCCGCGCACCGCGCCGCGTCCCCCGGCGTCAGCAGCCCGTACTCGACGGTCACCGCGACACCGCCTGCGACGGTTTGGCGTCCGGTCTACGCAAGTACAGCGGCACCAACGGCTCGGGCTCCGACACCCAATCGTCCACCGCAGCAACCAGACCCGCCGCCGTGGGATACACCGGAGCCAGCCGGGGCAGCGCGAACATCGCGGCGTGCTCGGGCGACCCGGCCACCGCCTCGGCCCCCGGGGGCACATCGGCTGCGGCGTTCACCGCAGGCCCGTCGATCCGCCGGCCGTCACGGTAACGCGCCCAGTACACCTCGCGGCGGCGGGCATCGGTGACCACCAGCACGTCGCCGGACGTGCCGACCGCGATCGCGTCCAGGCTGCACACCCCGCGCACGGGGACACCGAGCGCATGCCCGAAGGCCGCCGCCGTCGCCATCCCGACCCGCAGCCCGGTGAACGGGCCGGGGCCGCAACCCACCACCACGGCGTCGAGCTGATCGACCGTCACACCCGCGATACGCAGCGCGTCAACGACATTCGGCGTCAACCGCTCGGCATGCGCCCGGGCGTCCACGGTGACCTGCTCGGCCAGCACCTCGACCGCATCGCCGTCGACCCGCACCACCCCGGCCGTCACCGCGGGAGTCGCCGTGTCGATCGCCAGCACGATTCTGCTCATGGCCTGCTCCACTGCCAGATCGCGGTCCGCGCATCGGTGTCGGCCGTCCGCTCCAGCCAGATGTCGAGGTGACTGTCCGAAAGTCTCTCGGCCAGACCCTCGCCCCACTCGACCACCACCACGGCGTCGTCGAGATCGGTGTCGAGGTCCAGCGAATCCAGTTCGGCCAGAAGGTCCACCGATTCCTGGTCGAGAAGCCGGTACAGGTCGACGTGCACCATCGCCGGTGCCCCGTCGCGACGCGCCCGGTGCACCCGGGCCAAGACGAACGTCGGGGACACCACCGGGCCCTCCACATCCAGAGCCTGCGCTATCCCTTTGGCCAGCACCGTCTTTCCTGCGCCCAGCGGCCCCGACAGCACGACGACGTCGCCGGCGCGCAGCTGCCTGCCCAGCCTGGCGCCCAGCGCGATCGTATCGTCGACGCCGAGCAGTTCGATGTTGCCCGAGCGATCATCCATGGGACCGGATCCGTTCCTTCACCCGCCGGGTCAACGCCACCAACTTCGACGGCGTGGCCCGCTCCACCAGCCGCACCAGCGCGTCGTTGATGACCTCCGGCCGCTCCAATTGAACGAGATGTCCGGCGCCGCCGACGATCACGAGCTCCGATCTGCTCAGCGCCGCCGCCATCTCCCTCGAGTACTCCACCGGCGTCAGCAGATCGCGGTCACCGCACGCGACCAGCGTCGGTACCTTGCTCAGCGTCTCCAGCGCCGCGGTCTCGTCGTGCACTTCGAGCGCGTGCAGGAACTCCACCAGCGTGGTGATCGGGGTGTCGTGCATCATCCGCTCGGAGAACGCCACCACACTGGGACTGATCTTCTCGTCACCGTAGGACGCTGCGCGCAGGATCGGCGCGATCACCGACCGCGCGGCGCCGCGGCTGCGGTGCACCAGTTTCGGCGCGTACCTGGCCGCGAAGCGCACCGCCTCCAACGCCGGGTTCCGCAGGATTTCGCCCACCGGTGACCGAGAAACCCCCTCGGCCGCAGACGAGATCAACGCGACGCCGACCACGCGCGTCGGATAGCGCTGCGGGAACTGGCGGGCGTGTGAGAGCACGGTCATCCCGCCCATGGAATGCCCGACCAGCACCACCGGCCCCTTCGGCGCCATCACCGCCAGGACGCTCTCCAGGTCCTGGCCGAGCTGTTCGACGGTGTAGGTCCGCGGCGGCGCCTCACCGGACCGGCCATGGCCGCGCTGGTCGTAGAACACCATCCGGACCTGATCGCCCCACTGCTCGGTCAGGCGGTCACGCTGGAAGTGGAACGACCCCATCCGTAGGCAGAACCCGTGCGAGAACACCACGGTCAACGGGGCATCGGTGGGCCCCACCTCGCGCACCGTCAGCGGAACC
This sequence comes from Mycolicibacterium vaccae NBRC 14118 = CIP 105934, assembly GCF_001552715.1. Classification (GTDB taxonomy): domain Bacteria; phylum Actinomycetota; class Actinomycetes; order Mycobacteriales; family Mycobacteriaceae; genus Mycobacterium; species Mycobacterium vaccae. Next base: position 5,622 of record NZ_BCRS01000216.1, read on the forward strand.
CCGTCCGGGGTGGTCACGACGCAGCCCCGGTCAGCGTCGAGCAGCTCGAAATCCTCGTCGCGGTGCGGGTCTTCGGCGGTCACCCGGCGCCGGATCGACCGTGCCACCGACACCCCGGCCGCAGAGCCGACGGCAGCCACGCCCGCCGCGCCGGCGAGCCAGCCTCGTCCTCGGCTCATCGCGGCCCGCCCACGTACGTGCGTGCGATCCGGCCCCGCGGGCTGGTCACCACCTCGTAGTTGATGGTGCCCAGCAGCTCCGCCCAGTCCTGCGCGGTCGGCTCACCGTCGGTACCCGGCCCGAACAAGATCGCGTCGTCACCCTCGGCCACGTCCACCCGGCCGGGACCGAGGTCCACCACGAACTGATCCATGCAGACCCGTCCCACGTTCGGATACCGGCGGCCGTTGATCGAGACCTCGAATCGGTTACTCAGCGCGCGGAACACCCCGTCTGCGTACCCGGCCGGGATCAGCGCCAGCGTGGTGTCCGCCGGCGCGGTCCAGGTGTGCCCGTAGGACACGGCGGCACCGGCGGGCACCGACCGCACCTTCACCACCGGGCAGCGCACGGTCATCGCCGGACGCAGCCCCATGTCCCCGCGCTCGGGGATCGGCGTCTGCCCGTAGACCGCGATGCCCGGGCGCACCAGGTCGAACGCCAGGTCCGGCCTCGTCAGCGCGGCGGGCGAATTGCTCAGGTGCACGACCTCGTAAGCCACCCCGCGGGACCGCGCCGAGGCGGCCATCTCGGTCAGCCGGCGCGCCTGCACGTCATTGAACGGGTGATCGGGGGTGTCGCCGTGGGCCAAATGGGACATCAACCCGCGCACGTGCACCGCGCCGTCGCTCTGCGCGCGGCGCAACGCGTCCACCACGGCCGGGTACTCGGCTTCACCGACCCCGTTGCGGCTGAGCCCGGTGTCCACCTTGACCGTCACGTTCGCGGTGCGTCCGGTGCGCGCGACCGCGTCGAGGACGTCGTCGAGCTGGCGCCCCGACGACACCGCCACGTCGACGTCGGCCAGCAGCGCGGGCGCGAAATCGGTGCCGGGCGGATGCAGCCAGGCCAGCACGCGCGCGGTGATCCCGTCACCGCGCAGCGCCAGCGCCTCGTGCAGGGTCGCGACGCCGAGTTCGGCCGCCCCGGCAGCCAGCGCGGCGCGGGCCACCGGGGTGGCTCCGTGGCCGTACCCGTCGGCCTTCACGACAGCCATCACCGCCGCTGAGCCGGCGTGTTCGCGCAGCACAGCGACGTTGTGGGCGATCGCGTCGAGGTCGACGGTCGCGGTCGGCTGAGCCTGGGGCATGTTCTGAGTCATAGTCGGCGTGGTGGTCACTGCACGCGATTGTCCCAGGCGGGTCGTCAGTGGGCGAAATGCTGCTCGTCGGAGAACGCGCCGACACCGACCTTGGCCAGCTTGCCCAGCACCTCCAGCAGGTCGTCGCGCAGCGCGCGCGCCAGGTTCGCCGAGAATCCCTCCCGGACCACCACCCGCAGCACCGCGACGTCACTGGCGTTGTCGGGCATCGTGTAGGCGGGCACCTGCCACCCGTAGCCGCGCAGCAGCGCCGAGATGTCGAACACGGTGTACTCGGTGCCCTCGACCAGCTTGAACGCCACCACCGGGATCGCCGAACCGTCGGAGATCACCTCGAAGACCGGCTTGCCGTTCGGCCCGGGCATCCCTTCCAGTTCGCGGGCCAGCCACTGCGCGGTGTCGGACAGACTGCGCATCACCTGGGTGTAACCCTCGCGGCCCAGCCGCAGGAAGTTGTAGTACTGGCCGACCACCTGGTTGCCGGGGCGGGAGAAGTTCAGCGTGAACGTCGGCATGTCACCGCCGAGGTAGTTCACCCGGAACACCAGCTCCTCGGGCAGATGCTCGACGTTGCGCCACACCACGAAGCCGATGCCCGGGTAGGTCAGGCCGTACTTGTGACCGCTGACGTTGATCGAGGCCACCCGCGGCAGCCGGAAATCCCACACCACGTCCGGGTGCAGGAACGGCACCACGAACCCGCCGCTGGCCGCATCCACGTGTACCGGAACGTCCACACCACGCTCGGCGGCCACGGTGTCCAGTGCGGCGCAGATGTCACCGACGGGTTCGAGCTCCCCGGTGTAGGTGGTGCCCAGGATCGCGACCACCCCGATGGTGTCCTCGTCGACGGCGTCGGCCACCTGCTCGGGAGTGATGACGTAGCGGCCCTCCTCCATCGGCAGGTAGCGCGCCTCCACGTCGAAGTAGCGGCAGAACTTCTCCCATACGACCTGCACGTTGGAGCCCATCACCAGATTCGGCGTGCGGGCCTTCCAGTCCCTGCCCGCCTTCTCCTGCCTGGCCCGCCACCGCCACTTCATCGCCAGCCCGGCCAGCATGACCGCCTCGCTGGAGCCGACGGTGGACACCCCGATCGCGGTGGACGGGTCGTCGTCGCGCAGGTGCTCGGCATGGAACAGGTCGGCGACCATGCACACACAGCGCTGCTCGATCGCGGCGGTGACCGGGTACTCGTCCTTGTCGATCATGTTCTTGTCGAACGTCTCCGCCATCAGCCGGTCGGCCTCGGGGTCCATCCAGGTGGTGACGAACGTGGCCAGGTTCAACCGCGAACTGCCGTCGAGCATCAACTCGTCGTGGATGTACCGGTAGGTCAGCTCCGGGTCCATCGATTCGTCCGGCAGTCGCAACGCCGGGACAGGGGCGGTCGACATCCGGCCGGTGTAAGCAGGTGCCAGCGACGAGTGACGGGAGACATTGGGCATGGCTCCTTTCTAGAGGATCGAAGCCAGTGCCGTCCGCAGATGCCCCAGGATCCGTGACGCCGACGTCGGCGCGGCCGCGGGCCCGGGGTCGCGGGCGGACAGGTCGGCGGCGCGGGCGTGCACGAACGCCGC
>NZ_BCRS01000217.1 GCF_001552715.1 Mycolicibacterium vaccae NBRC 14118 = CIP 105934
CGTCGGTGAGGTCGGCGGCCGCGGCGTCCACCTGCCGGGCCGCCTCGGCCAGCAACGCCTGCGCGCCCCGCACCGTGACCGTCAGTTCGCCGGCGACGGTGATCAGCGTCGGGTCCTCGGCCGCCGTGGCGACCGCCGCCTCGAAATGGGGGCGGGCCAGCGCGGTCTGGCGAACTCCGGCCGCCAGTGCGCCGGTGGCGATGCCGACGTCGATCGCGGCGTGCCACAGCTGGGCCCGCGCCCCGTAGGTCGTCGGGACCGAGAAGATCGGCGAGAACGGGACCACGTGTTCGGCGGGCACCGCGACGTCGGAGAGCGTGACGGTGCCCGACGCGGTGGTGCGCTGACCCATGCCGTCCCAGTCGTCGACGACCTCGACCCCGTCGGCGTCGCGCGGCACGAACGCCAGCGCCTTCGGTGTCGAGGCGGTCGGAGCGGCGCCGGATCCATCGGACAGCGAGGCGCGCACGACCACCCAGTCAGCGAACAGCGCCCCGGTGGAGTAGAACTTGCGGCCCGACAGCGTGTAGTCGCCGCCGGCCCGCCGGCTCAGCGTGGTGGTGTCCACGTCGACGGTGTGCGGTCCGCGTTCGGACTGCGCGTTGGCCAGCAGCGCCCCGGCATGCACCTGCCCGTAGAAGTAGGCCTGCTGCTCGGCGGTGCCCTGCAGGCGCAGCGCCTCCAGGAACACGAAGTGCGAGTGCGGGATCTGCGCCAGTGACGGGTCGGCATGGGCAAGCAACCGGAACACCTCGGCCAGCACCTCGGCGGGCGCGTCGACCCCGCCCGCGTGCCGTGGCACCGACAGCGCCAGCAGGCCGGATTCCTTGAGCGCCTTGACCTGATCGTGGGGCAGGAGGCGTTCGGCGTCCCGGGTGCCGGCTTCGGCTGCGAAGTCCTCGGCCAGCCGTGCCGCGTCGGCCAGCACGCCGTCGAAAGTTGCGGCGTCGAAAGTCACCGCGCCGCACCGATGAACGGAATCGACGCGGCAGCAGTGCTTTTCACCTCACGGGTGAACAGGCCGCGCTCGCGCAGGATCGGCACCACGCCCTCGCCGAACCAGAACAACTCCTCCAGATGCGGGTAGCCCGAGAAGATGAACTCGTCGATCCCCGCGTCGGCGTACTCGGCGATGCGGTCGGCGACCTCGGTGTGGCTGCCCACCAGCGCGGTGCCTGCGCCGCCGCGGACCAGGCCGACACCGGCCCACAGGTTCGGGGCGATCTCCAGTGCGCGGGCGTCGTGCCAGCTGCCCTCGGCGCGGTGCGCCTCGTGCAGGGCCAGCATGCGCTTCTGCCCCTCGGACTCGCTGCGGCCCAGACCCGCCTGCGCGTTGCGCACGGTCTCCTCGTCCAGCGCGCCGATCAGTTTGTCGGCCTGCGTCCAGGCCTCGCCGGCGGTGTCGCGGGTGATCACGTGCAAACGGATGCCGAACTTGATCTGCCTGCCCTGCTTGGCCGCGAGCCGCCGGATCCACTCGATCTTCTCGGCCACCGCCGCCGGCGGCTCACCCCAGGTCAGGTACACGTCGGCATGCCGCGCCGCCACCGGACCGGCCGCCGCAGAGCTGCCGCCGAAGTACAACGGCGGCACCGGATTCGGCAGCGTCGGGATCGCGGCCTCCTCGATCTGGATGTGCTCGCCGTCGTGCGTCACCGTCTGCCCGTCCCACAGCCGGCGGACCACATCGAGGAACTCGTCGGCGCGCGCGTACCTGCCGTCCTTGTCGAGGTGGTCCCCGAACGCGCGCTGTTCGTGCGCCTCACCGCCGACCACCACGTTGAGCAGGAGACGCCCGGGTGCGTGCCGGGCGAACGTGGCCGCCATCTGCGCCGACAGCGTCGGGCTGACCAGGCCCGGCCGGAACGCCACCAGGAACGCCAGCGAGGTCGTCTCCCTGGCCAGCAGCGCGGCGGTGATGAACGCGTCCTCGCACCACGCGCCGGTCGGGATCAGCGCCCCGGTGAAGCCGAACGACTCGGCCGCGCGCACGATCGAGCCGAGGTAGTCGATGGACGCGTCCCGGTCACCGCTCGCCGATCCGGCCGGCGTGCCGTGCCCGCCGCCGACGATCAACCGGCTGTCCCCGTAGGTCGGGAGAAACCAGTGCAGTTGCAGGCTCATTCGTACTCCTCAAGCGTGGTGCGGGTGATGCGGACGTGTCGCAGCGCACAGCGGTGGACACAGGTCACCGCGGGATCCTGCCCGCCGCGGCGGGGGTGTTCACGGGTTTGCGTCACGGTGAACCGAAAGACGGCTGCCCGGTCAGTAGCCGAGGCGGCGCCCGACGGCCTTGGCGACCTCCACGATCAGGAAGATCAGCACCGAGAAGCCCAGCGCCACCGCCCAGCTCTCCCAGCCGATCGGCGCGGAGTGGAACCACGAGTTCATCAGCGGCGTGTAGATGAACAGCAGTTGCAGCACCAGCAGCGCCGCGCCCGTCCGCCACACCCACGGATTGCCCCGCAATGCGGCCGGGCGCAGGCTCGAGCTCGTCAGGAACCGGCAGTTGAACAGATACGCGAACTGGCCCATCGCCAGCATGTTCACCGCCGCGGTCTGTGCCACCGCCTGCGGATGCCCCCCGGAGCGGCCGAGGAAGAACAGCGCCAGCGCGGCGCCGGCCACCAGCACCGACACCAGCGCGATCATCGACACGTCGGCCAGCCGCACCACCGGCTGATCGGTCGGCCGCGGCGGCCGGTTCATCAACCCCTCCTCGGCGTCCTCGAACACCAGCGCCAGCGCCAGCGTCACCCCGGTCACCAGGTTGACCCACAGGATCTGCACCGGCTGCAGCGGCAACGCGAACCCGAACAGGATCGCGACGAGAATGACCAGCGACTGGGACCCGTTGGCGGGCAACAGGAAAAGCACCGATTTGCGGATGTTGTCGTAGATCCGCCTGCCTTCCTCCACCGCCTTCTCGATGGTGGCGAAGTTGTCGTCGGCCAGCACGATCCCGGCGGCCTCCTTGGTCGCCTCGGTGCCCTTGATGCCCATCGCGACCCCGATGTCGGCCCGGGTCAGCGCCGGAGCGTCGTTGACGCCGTCGCCGGTCATCGCGACGACGTTGCCCTCGGCCTGCAGCGCGCTGACGATGCGCAGCTTGTGCTCCGGGCTGGTTCGCGCATAGATGTCGACCTCGCCGACCACCTCGCGCAGCCGCGGCTGACTCATCGCCTGCAGGTCGGCGCCGGTCAGCGCGGGCGGGTCCGGCCGGTCGACGATGCCCATCTCGCGGGCGATCGCCCGCGCGGTGCCGACGTGGTCGCCGGTGATCATCTTCACCCGGATACCTGCGCTGTGACAGTTGGCGATCGCGTCGACCGCCTCGGGGCGGGGCGGGTCGACGATCCCGGCCACGCCGAGGAACTCCAGACCGGAATCGACATCGTCGAGAGCGATCTCGTCCCCGGTGCCGGCCGGGCGCCGGGCCGCGGCCAGGACCCGCAGCCCCTGCCCGCTGAGCGTGTCCACCCAGCCGTCCCAGAAGTCGCGGTCCAGCGGCTCGGCCGCCCCGGCGCGGAGTTGGGTGGCCGAGCGCTCCAGCAGGCGATCCGGCGCGCCTTTGACGTGCAGCCACCGAGCGCCGTCGGGCGCCTCGTCGAGCGTCACCATGAACTTGTGCGCCGACTCGAACGGGATCTCGGCGACCCGGGCCATCGGCGCGTCCACCCCGGCTTTGCGCGCCAGTGCGCGCAGCGCGCCCTCGGTGGGTTCGCCGACCACCTGCCAGCGACCGTCGGTCTCGGTGAGCCGGGCGTCGTTGCACAGCGCCATCGTGACGATTACCTCGGTCAGGTCCGGGTGGTCGGCCAAACGGGCTGGGGCGCCGTCGAGTTCGAGGTCGCCGTCGGGGGCGTAGCCGGCACCGGTGACGGCGTAGCGGTGCCGGGTGGTGACCACGTTGCGCACCGTCATCTCGTTCTGGGTCAGGGTGCCCGTCTTGTCCGAGCAGATCACGGTGACCGAGCCGAGCGCCTCGACCGCGGGCAGCTTGCGGGTGATCGCGCGGCGGCGCGCCATCTGCTGCACGCCCAGCGCCAGGGTCACCGTGACCACCGCGGGCAGGCCCTCCGGGATGGCCGCCACCGCGAACCCGATCGCCGCCGAGATCAGTTCCTCGATGGAGAACTGGTAGCGCCACCGGCCCACCACCAGCATCACCGCGGCCATCACCAGGATCAGCACCGACAGCTGGCGGCCGAACTGCGCCAGCTTGCGGGTCAGCGGGGTGTCGATGGTCTCGACCTCGGTGATCAGCGTCTGGATGCGTCCGATCTCGGTGGCCGTGCCGGTTGCGGTCACCACCCCGACGCCGGTGCCCGCGGCCACGATCGTCCCGGAGTACACCATCGACGTCCGATCGCCGAGACCGGCGTCGAAGTCGACGTGGGTGACGCTCTTGGCCGCAGGCACCGACTCCCCGGTCAACGCCGACTCCTCCACCTGCAGGTTGTTCACCTCCAGCAGGCGCAGGTCGGCCGGGATACGGTCCCCGGAGCCGATGCGCACCACGTCGCCGGGCACCAGCGTCTCGGCGTCCACATCGACCCACCGGCCGTCGCGGCGTACCCGGGCCGACACCGACAACATCGCGCGGATGCTGTCGAGCGCCTGCTCGGCTTTGCCCTCCTGGAGGTAGCCGACGACGCTGTTGATCACCGCCACCGCGCCGATCACCGCGGCGTCGATCCAGTCGCCCAGGATGGCCTTGAGGACGGCGGCCGCGATCAGCACGTAGATCAACACGTTGTTGAACTGCGCCAGGAAGCGCTTCAGCGGTGAGCGCCGCGGCGGCTCGGGCAGCCGGTTCGGGCCGGTGGCGGCGAGTCGGGCCGACGCGTCGGCGGCGTCCAGGCCCTCCGGTGTGGTGTGCAGGGCGGCCAGGATGTCGGCGCGGCTGCGGGCGTGGGCCAGGCCGGCGAACTCCGAATCCTCGATGGCCCTCTGGTTCTGCGCTGCCTGCGGTGCCCTCGCCATCCCACGATGCTGTCTGCTCGGCGGTGGCGGTGCAACCGTCGCCTAGATCATGTCCCTGCGGGTGAGCCAGCGCATGATCGGCCAGCCGATGAACACCGGTAGCCAGCAGGTCAGGATCCGGTAGAGCAGCACCGCGGGCACCGCGACGCCCGCAGGCACCCCGAACGCGGCGAGCCCGCCGATCAGCGCGGCTTCGACCGCGCCGACGCCGCCGGGGGTCGGGGCCGCCGACGCCAACGTCCCGCCGATCATCGTGACGATCGTGACGGTGACGAAGCTGGCGTCGCCGCCGAACGCCTCGATGCTCGCCCACAGCGCCAGCGCGCCGCCGAGTGTGGTTGCCGCGCAACCGATCACGATCAGCGCCAAGCGGCGGGGTTCGCGGGCCAGCGCAACCAGGTCGTTGATCACCTCCTGCAGCCGCGGCCGCACCGCGGTGGCCAGCCAGTGCCGCAGCTTCGGCACGAACAGGAAGATCCCGACCGCGCCGAGCGCCGCGCCAGCGATCAGGTACAGCACCGTCGCGCCCGGCACGAACCGCGACAGGTCCGCCGAGACGCCGACCAGCGCGCTGAACATGATCAGCAGCGTGATGTGGGTGATCACCTGGACCGACTGCTGCAGCGCCACCGCCGTGGTGGCCCGCAGCGCGCCGAGTCCGCCCTTCTGCAGGAACCGGGTGCTCAGCGCCAGGCCACCGACACCGGCAGGCGTCGTCGTCGCGGCGAACGTGTTGGCCACCTGCATGATGGTCAGGTCGCGGAAGCTGACGAGCCGGTCGGCGCACGCCCACAGCGCCGCCGCGGCACCCAGGTATTTCAGCGCCGAGACCCCCAGACCGGCCAGCGCCCACCACCAGTTGGCCGACCTCAGCTCGGCGAAGAACACCGGCACCGAGCTGATGAACGGGTAGGCGACGTACACCAGCGCGACCAGCAGCACCATCTGGATCAGCTGGTTCCGGGTGAACCGGGTGATCGTCGCGGTCTTGATCTGCTCCGCGCCGGTCTGGTTCTTGACCTCGTCGCGGACCGCCGCCATCACCGTGCCCGCGTCGGGCACCGACTGCCGGACCTGTTTGGGCAGCGCGGTCTTGGTCAGCCGCCGCGACGCCGCCAGCACCTGCTCGAAACCGAACACCGTGATCGCCGCGGCGACCGCCTTGTCGGTGCCGTGCAGGTGCGAGGTGGTGAGCAGCAGCTGCGCGATGTCGGTGTGCAGGTGCGCGTCCGACGCGCCGTACTCGGCGTGGGTGAAGCCGCCGAACTGCGGGGTGCCGTCGACCACCGTGATCGACTTGCAGCGCAGGTCACCGTGCGAGATCTGCTGGCTGTGCAGCACGCCCAGCGAGTCCCACACACGGGCGACCGGGGTGTCGTCGGCGCAGTCCTCGAGCGGGATGCCCCGGGCCGGTTTGTGCGCGTACACCGTCCAGCCGCGGTCCAGCGTCGCCACCGCGATCGGGGAGGTGTTGGCCATCCCCAGGTTGCCGATGGCCAGCGCCATCAGCGCGCGGTGTTCGATCGCGCGGCGCATCGAGGTCTGCAGCGGTGCGGTCTCGCTGTCGCGCAGCCGCAGTTTGCCCCAGAACTGGCGCAGGAAGCCGCCGCCGCGTTGGTGCGGACCGTACAGTTCGACGATCGCGGTCCCTGGTTCGGTGTCGGCGCCGGCCGCCTGCTCGGTCGCGTGCAGCACCAGCGGACCCCGCCCGGCCGGGCGCACCACCTCCAGCGTCGTGGCCGGGAAACCGCGGCGGGCCATCGCGCGGACCGCCCCGTCGAGCGGCACCTCCAGCGCGGGCGTCCCGACCACGAGCACCACGAGCGCACCGACGAACCATCCGACCGCCAAGCCGAGCAGCGAGCGGGCCGGGACGACGGCGCTGACCACCAGATGGATCGGGACGAACGCCAGCAGCAGCGCCCACCACCAGCGTCGCCACCGGGCGGGCAGCCACGGGCCCGACACCGTCAGCACGGCGGCCAGCATCGCGATCCAGCGCGGGTCGTCGAGAAACTGCGACAGCACGGTGTCGAGGCGCTCGCTGAGGTCCAGGTGCCACCGCGGGGCCGCGATGCCGTTGCCGGTGATCGACAGCGCCAGGATCGCGATCACCCCCGCCGCGGCGTACGCGCCGAGCAGCTTCCACTGCCGCGACACGATCAGCCCGATCAGGATGACGAACGGCAACGCCAGGATCGTGATGCCGTAGATCAGGTAGACGGTGTTGGACTGCGCGGGGCTGAGCACGCCGACGATCTCCGAGATCGACCGCTCCAGCGCCTCCCACTCGTAGCGGGTGATCAGCGAGCTCGTGACCACGACGACGAGGAACACGCCGGACACCGCCAACCGCACGATGTCGTTGGTCCGCCGGGTCAACGGTTGCAGGAGGCTGCCCGAGACAGCGACGTCCCGCCCGTCAACTCGCATGTGTCAACGATCTCTTCCGGTTGGCTCCGAGCCCTCATCGGCTCACCGACAAAATAGCGACTGTTCGGTGACGATCGGTACATGCGCGGTGCGGGGTCAACGCACCGTCACGTTGCCGAGATTGCATCTGGGTCGCGAAAAGCCGGGAAAAGGCCGCGTGGAATGCGATTTCGGCGGGGGTCAGGGGCGGGTGCGCAGTCGCTGGGCCAGGCCCGAGGCGCGGGTGGCGCGCCGGTCGATCGCCGCGCGCACCGCGTCCTCGGTGCCGACCACCTGGACGCGCTTCTTGGCGCGGGTGACCGCGGTGTAGAACAGCTCGCGGGTCAGCAGCCGCGAATCCGGCGGCGGCAACAGCACCGTGACCTCGTCGGCCTGGCTGCCCTGGCTCTTGTGGATGGTCATCGCGAACATCGTGTCGACCTCGCCGAGCCGGCCCGGCGCGAACCGCTGCGCCCCGACGTGGGCCCGCAGCCCGTCCGGGGACGCCACCACCACACCGGTGTCGCCGTTGTAGACCCCCAGCCCGTAGTCGTTGGCCGTCACCAGCAGCGGCCGGCCCGGATACCACTGCGCCCACACCGGCTGGCCCGTCGACTCGGCCAGCCAGCGCTCGACCTGACGGTTCCAGTGCGCCACGCCGAACGGCCCGCGCCGGTGCGCGCACAGCAGCCGGTGACCGTCCAGCACGGACAGCGCGGCGGCCCCGTCGCCCAGCAGCGCCGCCCGG
>NZ_BCRS01000218.1 GCF_001552715.1 Mycolicibacterium vaccae NBRC 14118 = CIP 105934
CCCCCCGGGGACGTCTTCGACGTGGCGCCCGGTGCCCGACAGGACGGACCGGTCGGCGGCGGCTGGTTCGGCTACCTGTCCTACCCCGACGCCGGCGCCGACGGCCTGGGCCCGCGCATCCCGGAGGCCGCAGGCGGCTGGGCGGACGCGGTGCTGCGCTGCGCTCGCGACGGGCTGTGGTGGCACGAGAGCCTCACCGGCGCCGCCCTTCCCGGCTGGGTGCGGGAAGCGCTGCAGTCGACGCCGGAGCCGCGGGCCGCCACCGTCCGCTGGGGTGAGGCCGACCGGGCCGCGCACCGGCGCGGGGTGCTCGAATGTCTGGAGGCGATCGCGGCCGGCGAGGTGTATCAGGCGTGCGTGTGCACGCGGTTCGCCGGCACGCTCGACGGCAGCCCGGCCGACTATTTCATCGAGGCGGCCGCCCGGACCGCGCCGGCGCGCGCGGCGTTCGTGGCCGGGGAGTGGGGCGCGGTGGCGTCACTGTCGCCGGAACTGTTCCTGCGGCGCTGCGGTGAGGCGGTGACGTCGAGCCCGATCAAGGGCACACTGCCGGCGTGCGCGGACCCCGCGGCGCTGCGGGCCTCGGTCAAGGATGTCGCCGAGAACATCATGATCGTCGACCTGGTGCGCAACGATTTGGGCCGGGTCGCCCGCACCGGATCGGTGTCGGTGCCCGAACTGCTGGCGGTCCGGCCGGCGCCGGGCGTGTGGCATCTGGTCTCGACGGTGTCGGCCCGGGTGCCCGCGGAGCTGCCGATGGCGGCGGTGCTGGACGCGACGTTCCCGCCGGCGTCGGTGACCGGCACACCCAAGGCCAGGGCCCGTGAGCTGCTGTCGGCGTGGGAGCCGCACCGGCGCGGGGTGTATTGCGGCACAGTGGGTTTGGCGTCACCGGTGGCCGGCTGCGAGCTCAACGTCGCGATCCGCACGGTGGAGTTCGCCGCCGACGGCCGCGCGGTGCTCGGCGTCGGCGGCGGCATCACCGCGGACTCCGACCCCGACCGGGAGTGGGAGGAGTGCCTGCACAAGGCGGCGCCGACCCTCGGGTGCGGCGTCGGCTCACTGACGCGCGCGTAGCACCGCGTCGTAGAGCTCACGCTTGGACGGCGCCCCCGGGTGCGCCGCGACCACCTGCGCGCACGCGTCCTTGACCCGCATGCCGTCGTCGACCAATCGGTGCACCTCGGCGAGCAGAACCTGCGGGTCCGCGGACGGCGTCGCGCCCTCCAGCACCACGGTGATCTCGCCGAGCACCCCGTCGGCGGCCCACTCGGCGAGCTCACCGAGGCCACCGCGCACGATCTCCTCGTGCGTCTTGGTCAGTTCCCGGCACACCACCGCCCGGCGGTCGGGGCCGAGCACCTCGACCGCGTCGGCCAGTGTCTCGGCCAGCCGGCGCGGCGATTCGAAGAACACGCACGTGCGCGGCTCCCCCGCCAGCGACTGCAACCAGGTCCGGCGGGCCGCCTGCCGGCGCGGCGGAAACCCTTCGAAGCAGAACCGCTCGGACGGCAGCCCGGCGACGGCCAGCGCGGTGGTGACCGCCGACGGTCCCGGCAGACACTGCACGGTCAGCCCGTGCTCCACGCACGCCGCCACCAGCCGGTAGCCGGGGTCGCTGATCAGCGGCATGCCGGCGTCGCTGACCAACAGCACGGTGGCGCCGCCCTTGATCGCGTCGAGCATCGCCGGTATCCGCGACGCCTCGTTCTGGTCGTAGAGGCTGACGATCTTGCCGACCGGCTTGACCTCGAGCGCCTGGGCCAGTGTGCGGACCCGGCGGGTGTCCTCGGCGGCGATCACGTCGGCGCTGCCCAACGCCCGCACCAGCCGCGCCGACGCGTCGGATGGCTGTCCCAGCGGCGTGGCGCCCACGAGCAGTCGTCCAGCCGTCATGCCTGACAGCCTACGATCGCAATCGTGACCGCCCCGACCGAGCAGCTCCACCGCAGCGGTCGCACGGTCCCCGTGATCAGTCCCGGACCCGTCGTCCCGGTCGCGGACTTCGGTCCGGTCGACCGGCTCCAGGGCTGGGTGATGACCGCGGTCATCGCCGCGCTGGCTGCGATCACCCGCTTCCTGAACCTCGGCTCCCCCACCGACGCGGGCACGCCGATCTTCGACGAGAAGCACTACGCCCCGCAGGCCTGGCAGATGGTGCACAACGGCGGGGTCGAGGACAACCCGGGCTACGGGCTGGTCGTCCATCCGCCGGTGGGCAAGCAGCTGATCGCGATCGGCGAGGCGATCTTCGGCTACACCGGCCTGGGCTGGCGGTTCTCCGGTGCGGTGTGCGGGGTAATCCTGGTGCTGCTGGTGGTGCGCATCACCCGCCGCATCACCCGGTCCACCCTGGTCGGCGGGATCGCGGGCCTGCTCCTGATCGCCGACGGGGTCAGCTTCGTGACCGCGCGCACCGCGCTGCTCGACGGTTTCCTGACGCTGTTCGTCGTCGCCGCGTTCGGTTGCCTGATCGTCGACCGGGACCAGATCCGGGCGCGGATGCACACCGCGTTCCTGGAGGGCCGGATCGCCGAGACCGCGTGGGGGCCGCGCCTGGGTGTGCGGTGGTGGCGCTTCGGCGCGGGCGTACTGCTCGGTCTGGCCTGCGCAACGAAATGGTCGGGCCTGTACTTCGTGGTGTTCTTCGGCCTGATGACGGTGGCCTTCGACGTCGCCGCCCGCAAGCAGTACCGGGTGCCGCGGCCGTGGCTGGGCACCCTGCGCCGCGACGTCGGCCCGGCGCTGTACGCGATGGTCCTCATCCCGTTCGGGGTGTACCTGGCCTCCTACACGCCGTGGTTCGCATCGGAGACGGCCGTGGACCGCTACGAGGTGGGCCGGTCCATCGGGCCCGACAGCGTGCTGCCGATCCCCGACGCGCTGCGGTCGCTGTGGCACTACACCTACGGCGCCTACCGGTTCCACTCCGGACTGACCAACGCCGACGGCAATCATCACCCGTGGGAGTCCAAGCCGTGGGCCTGGCCGATGTCGCTGCGACCGGTGCTCTACGCCATCGACACCGAGAACGTGTCCGGGTGCGGGGCCCAGTCGTGCGTCAAGGCCGTGATGCTGGTGGGCACGCCGGCGATGTGGTTCCTGGCGGTCCCGGTGCTGGCCTGGGCGCTGTGGCGGGCCTTCGTCAAGCGGGACTGGCGCTACGGCGCGCTGCTGGTCGGCTACTTCGCAGGCTTCCTGCCCTGGTTCATCGACATCGACCGGCAGATGTACTTCTTCTACGCCTCCACCATGGCGCCGTTCCTGGTCATGATGATCGCGGTGATCTTGGGCGACATCCTCTACAAACCCGGGCAGAACACCGCGGACGTGAGGAGCAGTATGGGCGCCGAGCGGCGCACACTGGGCCTACTCGTCGTGTGCTGCTATGTCGCGGCGGTGATCACCAACTTCGCGTGGCTCTATCCGATCCTGACCGGGCTGCCGATCTCCCAGCACACGTGGAACATGCAGATCTGGCTGCCGTCCTGGCGGTAGGCCCGACTCACTCCCCGCGCCGGACCCTTGACGCCAGATCGACACCACGGCTGCTGATCCTCCACGACCTCCGGACGACAACGACCCCTATGACGATCTCGCTCCGAGATCGACATCCGGGCTGCGCTGATCTCGAAAAGGCCCCCGTGCACAGCCCCCGGGTCGATCTCGCCTCAAGGGTCCTTGCCACGTACCTGCCGGCCTGTGGCTCGTCGATCCCCAGTCCCGATGCTGTCCACAGGCAGACGCCCGAACCTGAGGCGCGGCGGCGGCCATGTCGGCCCGCACGGCGAGGGTCAGAACCATGGACCGACCGTTCCTGGGCCAGGAGGCCATCGCTGCGGGACTGCTGACCCGCGGCGCCCTGCGCTGGCACCACCGCAAAGTGCTGCCCGGTGTCTATCTGCCGGCGACGGCCCGCCGGGACACCCTGAACATGGCCTACGCCGCGTGGCTGTGGACCGGCCGGGAGGGTGTGATCGCCGGGCTTACCGCGGCGGCCCTGCACGGGGTCAAAGGTGTCGACGTCGAGGCGCCGATCGAGGTCATCGCCGAACCCAGGCGTGTTCAGCCCGGTGTCATCGTTCGTCACGAACGTCTCGGCGCGGACGAGATCCGACCGTACGGCCAGATGCGGATCACCACACCGGCCCGCACGGCATTCGATCTGGCCAGGCGACTGCCGCGAGACGACGCTGTCGTACTTCTGGACATGCTCAGTGCTGTCACCGGAATCACCCGCGCGGACGTCGCGCCGCTGCGGCAGCGCTACCGGTCGGCACGTGGGACCGCGCACGCCTACAAGGCCCTGGACCTGATGGACGGTGGATCGCGCTCACCCGAGGAGACCATGGTCCGACTGTGGCTGATCGACGGCGGGCTGCCTCCCCCCGAGACCAGAATCCACATCGGCGACCACATATGGGAATCCGTCATCGGGCTGGGCTGGCCCAAAGCCAGGGTCGCGGTGCAATGGGCCGAACACCGTTACAACCTCGCGAGCGACATCCTCTTCCGCGATCTGCTGCGCCGGCAGCACTGGCAGCTGATCGAGGTGGCGTCGTTCCACATTGGGATCGGCGTCGTCTCGCGATGCCGGGAAGCGTTGCGTCGCAGCCCGTTCCGCTAAAGGGGATCGCGGCCGGCGGGACACGACATGCAACGGGGCCCGCCGCGGCCGGTGCCGAGCTCCGAGGCCGCGATCGGCAACACCTCGATCCCCGAATCGACAAGGCGGGCATTGGTTTCGGTGTTGCGTTCGTAGGCCACGACAACCCCGGGCGCCAACGCCAGGGTGTTGTTGCCGTCGTCCCACTGCTCACGCTCGGCGGTGACCGGATCCAGCCCGGTGTCGATGACGCGCAGCTTCCCGATCCCCATCGCCGCGGCGGCGGCGTCGACGAACGGGGCGGCCCGGTCGATCTTCACCCCGCCGCCGTCCTCGCGCCGGATGGTGAAGGCCGTCAACGAATCCTGAATGTTCGGGTACATCACCACCGCGTCGGTGTCGACCATCGTGCACACCGTGTCCAGATGCATCTGCGCACGTTCCTGGGCGATCGGCACCGCCAGCACGGTGTGCGCGAGGTCGTCGTCGAACAGGCTGCGCGCCAGCGCCTCAGCGCCCGCGGGGGTGGTCCGCTCCCCGACCCCGACCGCGACCACCCCGGGCGCCAGCAGCAGCACGTCGCCGCCCTCGATCGGCGCCGACCGCGATTCATAGGCCCGACGCACCCCGAGGAACCGCGGATGGTGGGCGTAGATCAGATCCGTCAGCGACGTCTCGCGCACGCGGGCGTGCATCGACAGCGAGGTGATCGCCACCCGCGGACCGATCCAGAACGACGAGTCACGGGTGAACAACAGGTTCGGCAGCGGATCGATGACGAAGTCCGCGCCGTGGTGCATCCGGCGCACCAGCGACAGCTCGTTCTCCCCGAAGGTCAACTCGTCGAACGTCATCCCGGCCATAAGCACCCGGGCAAGCGCACCCGCGTCGAGCGTGCGCAGATATGCCGAGAGTTCCTGCGCCAGCGGCACGCCGAGGCGGCGGGCGTCGACGGCGGCGGAGATGCCGTGCATCCGGGCGGCCCCGCTCTTGGCCAGCGCCTCGGTCAGCAGGTCACCGAGCAGCAGCACCTCGACCCCGCGCGAGCGCAGCAGTTCGGCGAACGCGTCGTGCTCCTGCTGCGCCCTGGCCACCCACGGCAACCCGTCGAACAGCAGGGTGTCGTTGTTGCGGGGGGTCAGCCGCTGCAACTCCGCTCCCGGCCGGTGCAGGATGACGACCCGAAGCCTGCCGACCTCTGAATTGCACCCGAGCGCGGCATCAGTCACGTCTAGCACCGTAACCCGAACAGCCACCTCAACTAGGGTTGAGGTCATGGAGTCGCCCCACGACCTCACGCCGGGAGAGATGTCGGCCCGCAGCGGGGTGGCGGTGTCCGCGCTGCATTTCTACGAACGCGAGGGGCTGATCGCCAGCCGACGCACCGGCGGCAATCAGCGCCGCTATCCGCGGGACACGCTGCGCCGTGTCGCGTTCATCCGGATGTCGCAGCGCCTCGGCATCCCGCTGGCCCGTATCCGCGAGGCCCTGGCCACCCTGCCGTCGGACCGGGTGCCCACCAGCAAGGACTGGGCCAGACTGTCCGCCGGCTGGCGGGAGGATCTCGATCAGCGGATCCTGCACCTGCAGCGGTTGCGCGACAACCTCGCCGGCTGCATCGGCTGCGGCTGCCTGAGCCTGAAGGTGTGCGCGCTGGCCAATCCCGGCGACATGCTCGCCGGGGACGGTCCCGGCGCAGTCCGGCTCTGATATTTCGAACGCCTGTGCGATAGACTGCCGGGCATGGAGCAGGCTCTGCAAAGCTCTCTGTTCGACCACTCCGAGCGCCGCGACCTCGGCAACGGCGCCTGGCTGGAGGTGCGGTCCGGCTGGCTGTCCCAGGACGGCCTCGCCGACGACACGCTGTTCGGCGAACTGCGCGATCAGATCCCGTGGCGCGCCGAACGGCGGCAGATGTACGACCGGGTGCTCGACGTGCCACGCCTGCTGAGCTTCCACAACCTGCTCGACGATCCGGCTCCGCATCCGCGACTCAAACAGCTGCGCCGACGGCTCAACGACGCGTACGCCGGCGAGCTCGGCGAACCGTTCGTCAGCGCGGGCCTGTGCCTGTACCGAGACGGCAACGACAGCGTCGCCTGGCACGGCGACAACATCGGTCGCAGCAGCACCGAGGACACCATGGTCGCGATCGTAGGACTCGGCGCGACAAGGGTTTTCGCGCTCCGTCCGCGCGGCGGCGGTCCGTCGCTGCGGATACGGCACTGCCACGGCGACCTGCTGGTGATGGGCGGGTCCTGCCAACGGACCTGGGAGCACGCCATCCCGAAGACCGCACGGCCCACCGGGCCGCGCATCAGCATCCAGTTCCGCCCCTACGACGTCCGCTGACGCCGCGTCAGCCCTTGATGAGCTCGACCGTCTGCGTGACCAGATCACGGGCCCGCTGCGTGTCCACCTGGGCGACGGGCTTGTCGGCGACCACCAGTGGGTTGGCGGTGACGATCACGATGAAGGTCCCGAAGTTGGCGACGTAGTTGTAGAGCTCGCCGGTGCGCGGCCCCTGCTCGGTCGTGGTCTGCAGCACGCGGTGGGTGCCCACGGTGCGCACCCCGTCGATCTGCGGCGCGTCGACGACCTCGACGAGGCCGCGCATGCCGGGTCCGGTGAAGCTGACCTTGCGGCACTGGTCGTCGGGGGTGTCGACCGGGACGGGCTCGGAGGTCTCGACCGCGATCACGATGTAGCGCACCCCGTCGCCCTCGGCGGTGGTGGCCGCCATGTTGCCCTTGACGCCCGCGGGAATCGCCTGCTCCGCGGCGGCCTGTCCGCAGTCGGCCGGATCGAAGGCCAGCCCGGGTGGCAGCTTCTGGGCGGTGAGGTACTGCGGGTCGATACCCGCCGGGCCCACGGAGTTGACCGTGAACGACGGCGGGAACTGCGCTTTCAGCTCCGCGACGCGGCCGATATCGGCGTTCGACAGGTCCTCGGACTGCGCGGGACTGCACGCGGTGGCCAGCGCGGCGCACACCGCCACCGCGATCGTCCGGAGGTGCGAGGGGTTCGACATCGCCGCAAATGTACCCGCGGGTGCGGGCTCAACCCCGCAGCGCGGACACCGTTTCGGCGAGCAGTCCGGACGCGAACTCAGCGCCGAGGGCCGGATGCGGCGACCCGGGATCGGTGAGCACTGCGACGAAACAGACGTACCCGCCCAGATCGGCGACGAAAGTGTCGGCGTGGGCGTGGGTTTCGGTTCCGCCTTCGACGACGGTGGTGGTGACCGCGCTCATCCCGGTCGTCCGCGCGGCCTCGATGTCGGGTCCCGCCACGCCGGTCACCACGCCCGTGGTGTGTCCCGACGCGACCGTCCACTCCCGGCACTCCTGGT
This sequence comes from Mycolicibacterium vaccae NBRC 14118 = CIP 105934, assembly GCF_001552715.1. Lineage (GTDB taxonomy): Bacteria > Actinomycetota > Actinomycetes > Mycobacteriales > Mycobacteriaceae > Mycobacterium > Mycobacterium vaccae. The sequence continues at coordinate 7,959 of NZ_BCRS01000218.1, forward strand.
CGGGGCCCGGGCTCGGCGCCGCGGGTTCGGTGGCGCCGGCCACCACCGCGTAGACGATCCCTCCGGGACCCGAGGCCGACCAGCCCCGGGCGGTCGCCGGATCGACCGCGGGCGCGCCCAGCACCGCACACGGCGCGGGATCGGTGGCCGGTGTGTC
>NZ_BCRS01000219.1 GCF_001552715.1 Mycolicibacterium vaccae NBRC 14118 = CIP 105934
GAGGCCGGATGTGTGGCCGCCGCGACGTTCGCCGCCGCCGGCGGCACCACGCTGAGCCGCACCGGCGAGCAGATGGCCGGGCTGCTGGCCGCGGGCGACGTCGACGGGGCGCGTGCGCTGCTGCCGTCCCTGTGCGGGCGGGACCCGTCGGTGCTCGACACCGCGGGACTGACCCGCGCGGCGCTGGAGTCGATCGCCGAGAACACCGCGGACGCCCAGATCGGTCCGCTGGTGTGGGGAGCGCTGGCCGGGACGCCGGGCGTGCTCGTGTATCGCGCTGCGAACACCCTCGACGCGATGATCGGCAACCGGTCCCCGCGTTACGCGCGGTTCGGCTGGGCGGCAGCCAGATTCGACGACCTGGTCAACCTGATCCCGGCGCGCGTGACGGGCCTACTGGTGGTGGTGTGTGCGCCGGTGGTCGGCGGCTCGCCCGCAGAGGCCTGGCGGGCGTGGCGCCGGGACGCCGCCAGACACCCCAGCCCCAACGCCGGTGTCGCCGAGGCATCGTTCGCGGGTGCGCTCGGTGTGCGGCTCGGCGGCCCGACGCAGTATGCCCATGAACTGGAGATCCGTCCGACCCTCGGTGACGGGCGCGTCCCGGACGTCGACGATCTGGCGCGGGCGGTCCGGTTGTCGCGCGCGGTGCAGGTGCTGGCCGCGGCGGTCGCGGTCAGCGTCGCTTGCCGTAGCGGTCGGCGAGTTTCTGCTCGGTGGTGAGCGGGGCGGCCTCGTCGCCGGCGTGTTCGGCTTCGGCCTCGGCGATCGCCTTCTCCCGCCGGCGGACCTTGATCTCGGAGTACACGAAATAGCCGACGCCGATCGGGGCGATGATGCCGAACGCGATCCACTGGATGCCGTAGGACAGGAACGGGCCCGCGTCGAGATGGGGGAGCGGGATCACGCCGAGACCGCCGGGCTGGTCGGCGTTGAGTTGCAGATACGAGCCCGCCAGCGGCACCCCGGTGAGTTCGGAGATCTGCGGGATGTTGATCGAGTACACCTGCGTCACGCCGTCGGCTTCGAACGGCGTCTTGTCCCTGGCGACGCCTTCGGTGTCACGCAGCCGCCCGGTGATCGTCACCGTCCCGGTCGGGGGCGCGTCGAACTCCGGCACCTTCGAACCCTCGATCGGCTTCACGTAGCCGCGGTCGACCAGCACTGTCGGCCCGCCGTCCACGGCGAACGGCACCAGCACCTCGAAGGCGGGGTCGCCGTCGATCAGCCGCAGCCGGGCCAGCACCTCGGCCTCGGGAAGATAGCGGCCGGTCGCGGTGACCTGCTGCCACTGCTCCTCCGGGGCGGCCGAATCCTGGTGGGGCAGCACGCTGCTCACCGGGACGGGCTCGGCGTCCAGGGACCGGGCGATCTGGGCGTTCTCCCGGGTGGTCTTGGTGTTCTTGCCGAGCTGCCACGGCGCCAGCACGGTGAAGCACAGATAGGCGAACGCGAGGACGACGACGAACAGCGCCAGCCACTGGGGCCGGAACAGGAATGCCCACCGGCGCATGATCAGCCCGCCTTTTCCCGGTCGGCCAACTGCTCGTCCACCCACTGGTGCAGCCCGGGCAACGCCGCGTCGATGACCGCGAACACGTCCTCGAAATCGCCCTGGGTGCCGTAGTAGGGATCCTCGACGTCGGGCACGTGCGCACCCGATCGCGGATCGAAGGAGCGCAGCATCCGCAGCCGTTCGGCGGGTACCCCCATGTGCTGCAGGATCCGCAGATGGTTGCGCCCCAGCGCCAGCACGAGATCGGCGGACAGGTGGTCGTCGGTGAGTTGTGCCGCGCGGTGGGCCGTCGGGTAGCCGTGCTCGCGCAGGACGTGACCGGCGCGCCGGTCGGCGGGCTCGCCCTCGTGCCAGTGCCCGGTGCCTGCGCTCGTCACCCGGACGACATCGGCCAGCCCGCGCTCGCCGATCTGGTGGGCGAACATCTTCTCCGCCATCGGGCTCCGGCAGATGTTGCCCGAGCATACGAACGTGACGTGCAGCAGCTCAGACACCCAGCACCTCGCGCAGCGCGTCGACGTCGCTGACATGGGCCAGTGCGCCCCCGTCGTCGTCGGTGAAGTCGCGGTGACCGTAACCCCAGCCCACGACGATCGTGCCGATGCCGTGCACCGCGGCCCCCTCCACGTCGTGGAACCGGTCGCCGATCATCACCACCCGCTCGGGCAGCGGAGCCAGCTGATCCAGCGCCCGCGCGACCACGTCGGACTTTGCGGACCGGGTGCCGTCGGGGCTGGCGCCGGCGATCACCTCGAAGCAGGTGTCCAGGCCGAAGTGGGCGAGGATGCGCTGCGCGGTCGGCTCGACCTTGGACGTCGCCACCGCCAGCCGCACCCCGGCGGCCTGCAGGTCGGTCAGCAGTGCCGGGATGCCCTCGAACGGCCGGTTCATCGACCAGCCCCGGCTGACGTAGTCGGCGCGGTAGGCCGCGATCGCGGTGTCGGCCCGGTCGCCGAGGCCCAGCCTGCGCAACGTGTCGGGCATCGGGGGCCCGACGATCATGCTGACCAGGTCACCGTCGGGGACTTCGGCGCCCACGGCATCCAGTGCGTGGCGGAAGCTGGCGACGATGCCCTCGGCGGAGTCGGTCAGGGTGCCGTCGAGATCGAAGATCACCAGGTCGCCCCGCCCCACGGGAGCGACGCGGTGGGTGCCGTCCAGCGTGTCAGTCACGCGTCCATTGTCCCTGAGCCCGGGCCGGGGGTGCCGCTCGGTTCCGGGTGACTTCGCGCGCACTAGTGTCGTGCTGTGGCAAGTGTGCGGCTGGTCGACATCATCGACGTGCTCGAAGCGGCCTACCCTGCCCGTCTGGCGCAGAGCTGGGACTCCGTCGGGCTTGTTTGCGGAGACCCGGCCGAACCGGTGACCTCGGTCACCGTGGCCGTCGACGCCACCGCCGAGGTGGCGGCCGGGGTGCCCGACGGCGGCCTGCTGCTGGCGCACCATCCGCTGCTGTTGCGCGGCGTCGATTCGGTGGCGGTGGACACCGCCAAGGGTGCGCTGATCCACTCGCTGATCCGCACCGGTCGCGCGCTGTTCACCGCGCACACCAACGCCGACAGTGCCTCGCCGGGGGTGTCCGACGCCCTGGCCGATGCGCTCGGGCTGGAGGTGTGCGACGTCCTCTCGCCGGTACAGGCGGGGCCGGCGCTGGACAAGTGGGTGGTGTTCGTGCCCGTGGAGCACGCCGATGCGGTGCGGTCGGCGATGTTCGCCGCAGGCGCCGGGCAGATCGGTGACTACTCGCAGTGCAGCTGGAGCGTGACAGGAACGGGGCAGTTCCTGCCAGGCGACGGCGCCGCACCGGCGATCGGTTCGGTGGGCACCGTCGAGCACGTCACCGAGGACAGGGTGGAGATGGTGGCCCCGGCCGCCCGCCGCAGCGCGGTGTACGCCGGCCTGCGCGCCGCCCACCCCTACGAGGAGCCCGCATTCGACGTGGTCGCGTTGCAGATCCCGGCCGGCGACGTCGGTGTGGGCCGTATCGCGACCGTGCCCGAACCCGAACCGCTGTCGGCGTTCGTGTCCCGGGTCCGCGCCGGGCTGCCCAGCACGACGTGGGGCGTGCGTGCCTCGGGCGATCCCGACGCGACCGTGTCCCGCGTCGCGGTGTGCGGCGGCGCCGGGGACTCCCTGCTCGCCGAGGTGGCGGCCGCCGGTGTGCAGGCCTACGTGACCGCCGATCTGCGCCACCACCCGGCCGACGAGCACCGGCGTGCCTCCGACGTCGCGCTGGTCGACGCCGCCCACTGGGCCACCGAGTACCCCTGGTGCCACCAAGCCGCAGCGTTGCTGCGCAACCACTTCGGCGCGTCGCTGCCTGTCACGGTGTCCGACGTGCGTACCGATCCATGGAATGTCGAGGGATGTTGACGTGAAAGCCTCAGTGGCACAACAGCAGTTGCTCGCCCAGCTGGCCGAGATCGACGCCGAGCTCAGTCGGCTCGAGCACCGGACCAAGCACCTGCCCGAGCAGAAGGCGGTGGAGACGGCCCAGACCGCCCACCGTGAGGTCGCCGACCGGCTGGGCGCGCTGCAGATCGCGCTGGACGACATCGACGCGCAGATCGCGAAGTTCGACACCGAGATCGACGGGGTGCGCCAGCGCGAGGACCGGGACCGGGCGCTGCTGGGCGGCGGGACCGTCGACCCCAAGCAGCTCGCCGACCTGCAGCATGAACTCGAGACGCTGCAGCGCCGCCAGGCCAGCCTGGAGGACGCCCAGTTGGAGGTCATGCAGCGCCGCGAGGACCTCGCCGATCAGCAGGCCAGTGAGCAGTCCGCGGCGGCGGAACTGCAGAGCGCGTTGGACGATGCGCTGCGCGCGTGCGATCTCGCCCGGCTGGAGCTGACCCAGGCCAAGGACCAGGCCGTGGCGCGGCGTGCCGAACTGGTCGGTTCGATCGACGACGAACTCACCACGCTCTACGAACGCCAACGCGCCCGCGGCGGCGTGGGCGCCGGTGTGCTGCAGGGCCGCCGGTGCGGTGCGTGCCGGATCGAGATCGACCAGGGGGAGTCCGCGCGGATCGCCGCGGCCGCCGAGGACGAGGTGCTGCGTTGCCCCGAGTGCTCGGCGATCCTGCTGCGCGTCAAGGCATCCCGCGCATGAAGGTGATCGTCGAAGCCGACGGCGGGTCGCGCGGTAACCCGGGTCCCGCGGGCTTCGGCGCGGTGGTGTGGTCGGCGGACCGCGGGGCGGTGCTCGCCGAGGCCGCGGAGTCGATCGGCAGGGCCACCAACAACGTTGCCGAATACCGCGGCCTCATCGCAGGTCTCGGCGCCGCCGACGACCTCGGTGCCACCGAGGTCGAGGTGTACATGGACTCGAAGCTGGTGGTCGAGCAGATGTCGGGTCGCTGGCGGGTCAAGCACCCGGATCTGGCTCCGCTGCACCAGCAGGCGAATGACCTCGCGCGCAGGTTCGAGCACGTCAGCTATTCATGGATTCCGCGTGCCCAGAACAGTCACGCCGACCGGCTCGCCAATGAGGCGATGGACGCGGCAGCTGGCGGCCAGACATCCGCAGCCACAACCGAAGTCGTCGCCAACCCGGCGGGCTGGACGGGCGCTCAGGGCGCGCCGACCCGGCTGCTGATGCTGCGGCACGGCCAGACCGAGCTGTCGGTGGAGCGCCGGTACTCCGGCCGCGGCAACCCCGAGCTGACCGAACTCGGTGTCCGGCAGGCTGACGCGGCGGCCCGCTATCTGGGCGGCAAGGGCGGCATCGACGTCGTGGTGTCGTCGCCGCTGCAACGCGCCCACGACACCGCCACGGCCGCGGCCAAGGCGCTCGGACTGGACGTCGACGTCGACGAGGACCTGATCGAGACGGATTTCGGTGCCTGGGAAGGGCTGACGTTCTCGCAGGCCTCCGAACGCGACCCGGAGTTGCACCGGCGATGGCTGAGCGACACCTCGGTCCCGCCGCCGGGCGGGGAGAGTTTTGACGCCGTCGCCGCCCGGGTGTCGCGGGCCCTGCAGGGACTCGTCACCGAGCATGCGGGCAAGACGATCCTGGTGGTGTCCCACGTGACACCGATCAAGACGCTACTGAGGATCGCCCTCGATGCGGGCCCGGCGATCCTGTACCGGCTGCATCTGGATCTGGCGTCGCTGTCGATCGCCGAGTTCTATCCCGACGGCGCCGCGTCGGTGCGGCTGGTCAATCAGACCGCCTATCTGTGATCGCCGTGCATGTGCACGCGCTCACCGTGTAGACCGAACAACGCGATGGCCTCCACCGGGCCGTCCACGACGCCGAACCAGTGCGGGTTCCATGTCGAGAATTCCACGGCCTCACCGGGTTTGATCGTGAAGTCGCGGTCGCCGAGGATCAGCCGCAGCTGTCCGGACAGTACGTACATCCAGTCGTGGCCCTCGTGCACCGGCAGTTCGGCGGGCGGGGTGCGTCTGCGTGCGCTGACCCGGATCTTGTACGCGTGCAGTCCGCCGGCGGGCCCCTGTCCGGTCAAGGGCCAGAACGTGATCTGGTTGTGCGTGTGTGACGTACCCCGGACCCGCGGATCCTCGACCTCGGGGGCACGCAGCAGTTCGTCGGTGCTCACCGACAGCGCCGACGCCAGCCGCGGCAGGTGATCGAGCGCGAGTCGGCGCTTGCCGGATTCCAGCCGGCTCAGCGTGGAGATGTCGATGTTGGACCGGGTCGCGACGTCCTCCAACGTCATCCCTCGTTGAAGCCGCAGGTCCCGCAGGCGTCGCCGCACCCGGACGTCCACGCTCTCGTCATTTGCCTCCATGGCAATTCACCTTGGCAGCTGGCCGCGGTGGGTGCAAGGTCGAGTCATGGACAAGGTGTGGGATTGCGTGATCGTCGGGGGCGGCGCGGCCGGATTGAGCGCCGCGCTGGTGCTCGGCAGGGCCAGGAGGCACACGCTGGTCGTCGATGCCGGTGAGCAGAGCAATCTGGCCGCATCGGGAATCGGCGGGCTACTCGGGTTCGACGGGGTGCCGCCGGCCCAGCTGTACGCCAAGGCGCGGCACGAGCTTGCGGCCTACCCGAGCGTCGCGGTGCGCGAGGGTGAGGTGGTGACCGGTGCGGCGTCGGACGGCGGCTTCACAGTGGAACTGGGCGACGGCGGCGCCGTGCAGACCAGGCGGGTGCTGCTGGCGACCGGGATGCGCTACGAGTTCCCGTCGGTTCCAGGGATGGCGGAGCTGTGGGGGCGGTCGGTGTTCCACTGCCCGTTCTGCCACGGCTGGGAGGTGCGCGACCGGCCGCTCGCCGTACTGGCGGACGGGGACCGCGGCGTGCACATGGCGACGCTGCTGCGCGGGTGGAGTGACGACGTCGCGCTGCTGACCGGAGGTCCGGCCACGCTCACCGATGCCCACCGGTCGAGCCTGGCCGAGGCTGGGGTGGCGGTGGACGAGCGCGTTGTCGCGTCGGTGGCCTCGACGGGCGGCGAACTGGAATCGGTGGTCTTCGCCGACGGCACCCGGATGGCGCGCGAGGGTCTGCTGGTCGCCACGACGCTGCACCAGCGTGGGGCCCTGGCGGGCAAGCTCGGCGTGAAACTGGCTGCACCAGGGCCGGTTTCGGCGGACGCGATCGAGGTCGACGAGATGTGCCAAACATCGGTTCCCGGAGTGTTCGCGGCCGGGGACGCAAGTACACAGAGGCCGCAGGTGGCGGCAGCGATCGCCGCCGGGTCGGCGGCAGCAGCATCAATAGTGGCGAGTTTCCAGGAGGAACGGTGACGTCTGAGGTCAAACAACACTGGGAAGACCGGTATGCGGAGCGGAATCAGATCTGGAGCGGCCGGGTCAACCCATGGCTGGCCGAAGTGGCCGGAGCCGAAAACCCGGGACGGGCGCTGGATCTGGGGTGTGGCGAGGGCGGCGACACCGTGTGGTTGGCCGAGCACGGCTGGCACGTGGTCGGGGTCGACATCTCCGAGACCGCGCTCGGACGGGCCGCCGCGGCGGCGGGGGAGCGTGGCCTGACCGACCGGGTCCGGCTCGTGCAGATGGATCTGTCGGAGGCGTTCCCCGACGGCACCTTCGACCTGGTCTCGGCGCAGTTCCTGCAATCGATGGTGCACCTGGACCGCGAGCGGATTTTCGCCGCCGCCGCGCGCGCCGTGGCGCCCGGCGGGCTGCTCGTGGTCGTCGATCACGCTGCCGCGCCACCATGGGCCCCGCAGCACGTGCACGACCATGTGTTCCCGAGCATCGATGAGGTGCTGGGTTCCATCGATCTCGGCGACGGGCAGTGGGATCAGGTTCGCGCCGCAACGGTGGAGCGTCAGGCCGTCGGACCGGATGGTCAGCAGGGGTTGCTCGAAGACAACTTGATCGTGTTGCGGCGAACCTGACTTTCTTGTCGGAGGGCCGCGGTAGCGTCGGGTACATGTTCGAAAGTTTGTTCGATGTTTCGGAGTCGGACGGTGAGGCCGAGTTACGGGCAGTAGTCGAGCGGTGTGAGGCGGTGAAGTCCGCGGCTGCGGCGGCGCAGGCGCGGGCGACTGCGTTGTGGGCGA
>NZ_BCRS01000220.1 GCF_001552715.1 Mycolicibacterium vaccae NBRC 14118 = CIP 105934
GTCGACGAGCAGGTGCTCGCGCGCGGCCTCGACCTCGCGGCGGCCCTGCGCGGCGTCGCCACCGACGACCCGGCTCCGGCCGATGTCTGAGTCCGCGGGGCGGCTACCCGCCCACCTTTCGGCCCGATCGGTGCTGCGCCGCGGAACGCTTGTGGCGCTGGGCTTCACGGCCGCGGTCTCCGTCGCGGCCACCGCGGTCTGGCCGAGCGTCGTCGCCCCTGCCGTCACGACCGCGGTGGCGCTGCTCTACCTGGTCTCCACCCTGGACCGTAATCTGCTGCTGCTGCGAGGACTCGGCTCCTCGGCGCTGGTGCGCGTCGACGCCGACGAGGCGCTGGGGATCCCCGACGACGCGCTGCCCGTCTACACCGTGCTGCTGCCCGTCTACGACGAACCCGCGATCGTGAAGAACCTCATCAACGGCGTGCTGCGGCTGGACTATCCCGAGGACAAGCTCGAAATCCTGCTGCTGGTCGAAGAAGACGACATCGCCACCCAGACCGCACTGCTCGACGCCGACCTGCGCTGCGTGCGGGTGGTGATCGTCGAGCACAGCCTGCCCAAGACCAAACCCAAGGCGTGCAACTTCGGTATGTCGGTGCCGGGTCTGCGCGGCGAGTTCCTGACCATCTACGACGCCGAGGACATCCCGGACCCCCTCCAGTTGCGGCGCGCGGTCGCCGCGTTCGGTCGGGTGCCCTCCGATGTCGGTTGTCTCCAAGGGCGTCTCGGCTACTTCAACGAGCGGCAGAACCTGCTCACCCGGTTCTTCGCCCTGGAATACGACCAGTGGTTCGGTGTCGTGCTGCCTGCGGTGCAGCGGTCCGGTTGTGTGGTGCCGCTCGGCGGCACATCGAATCACATGCGGGTCAGCGTGTGGCGGGACATCGGCGGCTGGGACGAGTTCAACGTGACCGAGGACGCCGACCTGGGCGTCCGACTGGCGCGCAACGGTTACCGCACGCTGATCCTGGACTCGGTCACGTTGGAGGAGGCCAACTCCGACGTCGTCAACTGGCTGCGGCAGCGCTCCCGCTGGTACAAGGGCTACCTGCAGACCATGCTGGTGCACCTGCGTGACCCGCGCGCGCTGCGCCGCGAGATCGGCACCAAGGCCACGCTGCGGCTGATCAACATGACCGGCGGCGTCCCCCTCACCAGTGCGCTGAACGTGGTGTTCCTGTTCACCATGCTGGTCTGGGTGCTGGGCCGTCCGCACGCCGTGGAGATGATGTTCCCCCCGCTGACCTACTACGTGTGCCTGCTGCTGTTCGTCGTGGGCACGCCGCTGTCGGTGTACGTCGGCGTCGTCGCCACCGGCGCGTTGCACAAGCCCCATCTCCTGCCCGCGGCCCTGCTCGCCCCCCTGTACTGGATGCTGCAGTCGATCGCTGCACTGAAAGCGCTCTACCAGTTGGTCTTTCGTCCCTTCTTCTGGGAGAAGACCGTGCACGGCCTCAACGAACCCGCAGACGACGAACCCGCCGATTCACCCCGACCCACCGGAGCTCACCGATGAACCGACACCTCCGCCGGGTGGCCGCACTGGCCCTGGCCTCAGCGCTGGCCGCCGCGCCCGCGATCGCTCCGTCCGCGTCGGCGGATCCGTTCGCCGGGGTGGCCGCACAACCCACGCCACCGCCGGTCATCGGCTGGACACAGCTTGGGCTCGGCGACCGGATCGAACTCACCGGCGCGAATCAGCCTGCCGATACCGCGATTCCGGTGCCGGCCGGAGTCGCGCCGACCCTGCTGACCGGCGAGATCGGCTCGATCGTCAACGTGGTCAACGGGCGGCTGGACGTCCTGGACGGCCTCGGCACCCTCCTGGGCACGGTGCCCATCCCGCCCGGAGCCACCGCGGTGCCGTTCGCCGTCGACATCGCCGCCGCGCACATCGCCGACCGTCGGGCCAAACTGAGCTTCGTCATCCGGGCCGACACCGTGGTCGACGGCTGCGCGCAGCCACCGGCCATGGTGGTCAATCGGCTCGCCACGGCGTTCTCGGGACCGACACCGGACCCGGCCACGGTGGCCGGCTTCCTGCCCGGCTACCTCGACGAGATCGAGATCAGGGTGGGTCCCGACCCGACCGTGCACCAGCAGCAGGCCGCGCTCGACCTGGTCGCCAAACTCACCCGGCTGTACCGGCCGATGCCGGTGCGTGTCGGGGTGTCCACGGATGCTTCTGTGCCGCCGCGTATCTCGCCGTCGCTGCGGGTGATCGACATCCGGGACGGCGGGCAACCGGGCGTGGCGGTCGAGAATCCGGGCACCCCGGCCGCCGTGCTGGCTGTCACCGGAGCGGGCGAACAACTCGTCGAACAGGTCGGCCTGTTCGCCGACCGCCGGCTGGGCCTGGCGCAGGCGAACTCGGCGGTGATGCTGTCCGCCGAGCTGAGAAACCCCGACTTGTCGTCGACGATGAAGACGTTCGATCAGCTCGGCGTCACCGGGCAGACCTCGGTGGCCGGCAGCACCACGCTCTACGCGGGCTTCGACGTCGCCGAGTTCGGCGTGGGTCCGGTCAGCGGTGCGGATGTCCGCCTCAAGGCGCACTACACCCCGGTGGTCGGCGGCGAGGGTTCGGTGCTGGTGCGGTCGGGCGCGACCGTGCTGGCCGCACGCAGCCTGGACGCGTCCGGCACACTCGAACTGACCGGCCGGATCCCCGCCGAGGCGATCACCTCCAACGTCGGACTGGCGCTCGAGTTGCGCTACATCCCGCGCCAGGAATGCGCGCCGCAGCACGACCGTGTCACCTTCGCACTGGACCCGAGTTCGACGGTGACCGTCACCCCGGGCACCGGTAACCGTGGCGGTTTCCCGGTGCTGCCGATGGCGTTCACACCGGATTTCGACGTCGCGGTCGACAATGCCGAGCATCTACGCTTCGCCGCCCAGGCCATCAACCTGATCGCCCAGCAGACGCAGACGACGTTGCGGCCCCGGGTCACCCGGCTCTCGGACGCGACGACCTCGGGAACCGGGCTGCTGGTGGTCGCCGGCGGCGCCGAGCTGACCGCGGCCGGGATACAGCCGCCGATCCTGCCCGGCGACGCCAACACCGTCGACGTCGGCAACGCGCAGACCGCATCCACCGCCCTGGTGGATCTGCATGCCCCGCTGGGCATGGTGCAGGCCTTCACCGACGACGGGCGGGCGGTGCTGTCGATCACGGGCACCGGCGACTGGTCGCTGATCGACACGACGTTCGACTACGTGCGTGGTCTGCCGAACCGTTGGGGGTCGCTCAGCGGCGACGTCGTGGCCACCGGCATCGCCGGTGAGACCGTCTCGTTCTCCGTCAACGAGGGCGCGTCGATGCCGCACCAGCCCGCGCCCGCGCCCGGGTGGGGATGGTGGGCGTGGGTCAGCATCGGCGTGGTCGCCGTCGCGGCGGTGCTCGCGGCGCTGACGCTGCTGTTGCGCCGGCAGTCGTGACCACCGCGCGCCGGCGCGGGATCACGCTGTTCGCGCTGCTGAGCCTGGTCTATTTCCTTGTCGGCGCGGTTCTGGTGTTGCGGTACAACATCTTCGAGCCTGACGCACCGAACAGGGTGGCCAACGCCGGCTTCGCGCTGCAGTCACGCGATCCGCACCTGTCGGCGATCGGGTTCGTCTGGAACCCGCTGCCGAGCCTGGTGGAGATCCCGCTGGTGTGGCTGAGCCAGTGGTGGCCGGCGCTCAAACACGCGGGGCTGGCCGGTGTGGTGCAGAGCGCGTTGTTCACCGCGGGCGCGGCCGTGATGGTGCGCCGCATCGCGCTGGACCTCGGGGTGCCGGCGCGGTGGCGCTGGATCGCGGTGTCCGCGTTCGCCGTCCATCCGATGATCCTCATCTACGGGGCGTCCGGGCTGAGCGAGCCCGCGCAGATCTTCTGCCTGGTGTGGTGCGTGCGCTATCTCCTGCGTTGGTGCGCGTCGCGATGGGTCGGCGATCTCGCCTGGGCCGGCATCGCGCTCGGCGTCGGATATCTGGCCCGCTACGAGGTCATCCCCGCCGCGGTCGGCGCTGCGGGGCTGGTCGCGGTGCTGACCTGGCGCGGCGCACGGCCACACCTGCGGTGGCCGGAGACCGCGGTGAACGTGGTGGTGATCGGATTCCCCGTCACCGTCGCGTTTCTCACGTGGGCCGTCACCGGCTGGATCATCAACGACGAGTTCTTCGCGACGCTGTCCTCGCAGTACGGCAACTCCAGCCAGGTGGCCGGCCGGATCGCCGGCGGAGCCGGTGATGCCGGGTCGTCGTGGCTGGTGATCGCGTCGCGGCTGTTCGGGATGCAGCCGCTGACCGGGGTCGCGGTGGCCGTGGCGCTGGTGTTCGCCGCGCTGTCCAGGCGCAGTACCGCGCTGGTGCCGGTGGTCGTCTTCGGTTCGACACTCGCGTTCGCTGCTGTGGCACAGCACAGTTCGATGACCTTCGGCTGGTTCCGGTTCTACCTGCTGGCCATTCCGCTGGTGATCTGTGTCGGGTTGGCGTGCTGGCAGGCACAGGTGGTGGCCGCGCGGACCGCGTCCGCGGTGCTGGTGACCGCGTCGCTGGTGGTGGCCATCCCGGTGACCACCCCGCTGATCCTGGACGGCGACATCGCCTACGGTCAGCTGGAATCGGGCTTCGCCTCGCTGGTGGACCCGCAGAACCATCCGCCCGCCGAGGATCCCGCCCGGCGTCGGCTGGTCAGTGAACGGCTGCTGGCCAAGTGGTTCGACGACAAGGAGCTGCCGGACGGTTCGGTGCTGATGGACACCTTCCTGACGTGGGGGATCTGGTTGTCCTCGGAGCGGCCCCGCCAGTTCGTCATCACCAGCGACTACGACTTCGCCGCGGCCCTGAACAGGCCGTGGGACTTCGGCATCCGTTACATCGTGGCCACCGATCCCGAACGCAACGTGGCTGATGCGCTCAACCGCCGCCATCCGTCGCTGTGGGCCGACGGCGCGGGACTGGGCTCGTGGGCCTACTCGGCCGACGGCGCCACGCGTGACGAGATGTTCCGGGTGTACCGGACCACCGGCGAACCGCCCCCGTCACCGCAGGCCGTCCTGATCCAGGCCGGCGGCTGACGCCCGCCCCCGCTCAGCTCGCCGTCATGTCTACCGGCACCCGCAAAGTGGCCACCAGGCCCCGGTGATCGGCACCAGGCACGGTCACCGTGGTGACGCTGTCGGCCGAACAGTTCCTGGTCAGGATGTGGTCGATGCCGATCAGCGGCGGACGCATCTCCCGGCCCGGGTAGGTGCGCACCAGGCCTGCCCCGGCCTCGGTGCCGGCGTCGCCGTAGCCCTCGGCCAGCAGCCGGCGGAACGGCGCCATGTCGACGGTGGCGTTGAAGTCACCGGCGACGATCACCGCACCGGCTCCCGCGGTCTGGCCGACCTCGCGCAGCGTCTCGGGCATCCGCGCGATGTCGGAGCGCCAGCCGTCGATCGGGGTGGGCCACGGACCGGGCAGGTGCACCGACAGCACGGTGGTGTCCACCCGCACGCCGGGGATGCGGATGCGCGCCCCGATCATCGGCATCGTGTAGCCGTCGATGCGCCCGGAGTGGACGATCGGATACCGGCTCCAGATGCCGATGCCGGACGCGTTGCGCGCCGGCACGATCACCCGGTACGGGAAGACGCCGTCCATGCCCGCCGCCGACAGACCGTCCGCCGCGCCCTGCGTCATCTCCTGGACGGCGACCACGTCGGCGACATCCTCGGCCATCCCGACGAAGGCAGCCGGGTTCGCCTGTCCCAGAAAGAGATTGGCGGTCAGCACGCGCACGTCGACGGCCGGTACGTCGGGCGCGGCCGAACTCAGGTACCGCGGCACGTACATCCACATCAGCGCGACCGTCACCGTGACCGCGACCAGCGTCAGCAGCCAACGCCTGCCCAGCGCGAGGAACAGCATCGCCACCGGCGCCGCGAGCGCCAGGTAGGGCGCCGCGGCGGCGACGATGAGCGTGGGGTGCCCCGAGATGGGCACGTAGCGGGCGCCGAGCCCCACCACCGCGACGGCGAGGGCACACAGCCCGAGCACCGCCGCGACAATTTTGATCATCTCGCTGCGTCGGTGCTCAGCCGAGCTTGCGCAGCCTCGGCTCCAGGTCGCGCTGGAACAGTTCCAGGAAGCGGCGCTGGTCGTGACCGGGGGCGTGGAACACCAGGTGGTTGAGACCCCAGTCCACATAGTCCTTGACCTTGGCCACCGCCTCGTCGGGGTCCGACGCGACGATCCACCGCTTGGCGACCTGCTCGATGGGCAGCGCGTCGGCGGCCTTCTCCATCTCGATCGGATCGTCGATGGAGTGCTTCTGCTCGGCGGTCAGCGACAGCGGCGCCCAGAACCGGGTGTTCTCCAGCGCCAGTTCCGGGTCGGTGTCGTAGGAGATCTTGATCTCGATCATCCGGTCGATGTCGTCGGGGTTCTTGCCCGCCGCCTCGGCACCCTCGCGCATGGCCGGGATCAGCTTGTCCTTGTAGAGCTCCTCGCCCTTGCCCGAGGTGCAGATGAACCCGTCGCCGGCCCGGCCCGCGTACTTGGCGACCTGCGGTCCGCCCGCGGCGATGTAGATCGGGATGCCGCCCTCGGGCACGTCGTAGATCGAGGCGCCCTTGGTCCGGTAGTACTCGCCCTCGAAGTCGACGCGGTCACCGAGCCACAGCTCACGCATCAGCCGGACCGATTCGCGCAGCCGCGCGTAGCGTTCCTTGAACTCGGGCCACTCGCCCTCGTAGCCGGTGGCGATCTCGTTGAGCGCCTCACCGGTGCCGACCCCGAGGAAGATGCGGTCCGGGTACAGGCATCCCATGGTCGCGAACGCCTGGGCGATCACGGCCGGGTTGTACCGGAACGTCGGGGTGAGCACCGAGGTGCCCAGTATGAGGCGCTTGGTGCGCTCCCCCACCGCGGTCATCCAGGCCAGCGAGAACGGCGCGTGGCCCCCTTCGTGGCGCCACGGCTGGAAGTGGTCGCTGACGGTCGCACTGTCCATCCCGTGCTCTTCGGCGGCGACCGCCAGTTCCACGAGCTCGCGGGGAGCGAACTGCTCTGCCGACGCCTTGTATCCCAGTCTGAGTTCAGCCACGCTTCTGTTCTACTCCACTCGTTAGGCTCGCGAGATGGCAGCAGGCTCAGCTCGGCTGGTCCGGATCACCGAGACCGTCCATTTCGCTCAGACCGACCTGGTGAACTGGACGCTGGTGACGGGCGGCCCGGAGAGCGGAGGCGGGGTCCTGCTGATCGACGCCGGCTATCCGGGACACCGCGACGAGGTGGTCGGGTCGGTGCGCGAGCTCGGCTTCCGGCCCGAGGACGTCCGCGCGATCCTGTTGACCCACGCCCACATCGACCACTTCGGTTCCGCGATCTGGTTCGCCCGGGAACACGGCACGCCGGTCTACTGTCACCGCGACGAGGTCGGCCACTCCAGGCGCGAGTACCTGGAGCAGGCCTCACCGCTGGCCGTCGCGGCGCAGGCGTGGCGACCCCGGTGGCTGAAGTGGACGGTGGCCCTCATCGGCAAAGGCGGCCTCGACCACACCGGCATCCCCACCACGGCGGCACTGACCGACGAGATCGCCGCGGGCCTGCCCGGCACGCCGCGATGCGTGCCGACCCCCGGCCACACCGGCGGGCACTGCTCGTACCTGGTGGACGGGGTGCTGGTGAGCGGGGATGCGCTGGTGACCGGGCACCCGGTTTCGACCAGACGGGGCCCGCAGCTGCTGCCGTCGGTGTTCAACCACGACGAGGACGCGTGCCGGCGCAGCCTGGATGCGCTCGGCACGGTGGACGCCGAGGTGATGCTGCCCGGGCACGGGCCGGTGTGGCGGGGCTCGCTGCGCGACGCCGCCAATCAGGCCCGGCTGCC
>NZ_BCRS01000221.1 GCF_001552715.1 Mycolicibacterium vaccae NBRC 14118 = CIP 105934
GGCGGGCTTGGCCACGGGGGCCGGGGCGGTGCGCAGCGGGGCGATCTCCCCGACGAGGTCCTTGACCTCGGTCGAGTTGGCGTCGACGTCGCGCGGACGCACCGAGATTCCGGCGCGGCGCAACAGCTGCTGGGTGTCCTTGCGCTGCTCGGGCAGCACGACGGTGACCACGTCACCGTCACTGCCGGCCCGGGCGGTACGGCCCGAACGGTGCAGGTATGCCTTGTGCTCCATCGGCGGGTCCACGTGCACGACGAGTTCGACCCCGTCGACGTGCACACCGCGGGCGGCGATGTCGGTGGCCACCAGCACCCGCGCCTCACCGCTGGAGAACGCGGCCAGGTTGCGCTCGCGCGCGGGCTGGGACAGGTTTCCGTGCAGGTCCACCGACGGCACGCCGGCCTCGGTGAGCTGCTTGGCCAGCTTGCGGGCCTGATGCTTGGTGCGCATGAACAGGATCCGCCGGCCGGTACCCGACGCCAGGCGGTGCACCAGCGCCCTCTTCGCCTCGACACCCCCGACGTGGAACACGTGGTGGGTCATCTGGACGGGCGCGTCGGCGGCCTCGTCGACCGAGTGCAGCACCGGATCGGTCAGGAAGCGGCGCACCAGCTTGTCGACACCGTTGTCCAGGGTGGCCGAGAACAGCAGCCGCTGCTCGCCGGCCGGCGTCGCGGCCAGGATGCGGGTGACGCCGGGCAGGAAGCCCAGGTCGGCCATGTGGTCGGCCTCGTCGATGACCGTGGTGGCCACCGCGTCGAGGTTGATCAGCTTCTGCCGCATCAGGTCTTCGAGACGGCCGGGGCAGGCCACCACGATGTCCACGCCGGAACGCAGCGCGCTGACCTGCCTGCTCTGCGCGACCCCGCCGTAGATGGTGGTGACGCTCAAACCCGACAGTGCCGCAAGCGGTGCCAGTGTCGCGGTGATCTGGGTGGCCAGTTCGCGGGTCGGTGCGAGCACCAATCCCGACGGGCGCGAAGGCTGACTACGGCGACCGGTGAGTCGGGTTACCAGCGGCAGGGAGAACGCGAGAGTCTTTCCGCTGCCGGTCTTTCCGCGGCCGAGCACGTCGCGTCCGGCGAGCGAGTCGGGCAGCGTGGCGGCCTGGATCGGGAACGGCTCGCCGATCCCCTGTGCGGCCAGTGAGCCCACCAGGGCTGCGGGCACACCGAGTTCGGCGAAGGTTTGGGTGGTCATTCTTGAGAGGCTTCCTGTCTATCGGCCTTGTCGGGCAGCGTGTGCCCGGCAGCCGCGACGGAGACCGTCATGCGGAGTGCGCACACCGTGGCGAGTTCGCCACAACAATGTCTGGTGGTGATGGTGTCGGCGCTGTGAAAAGGCACCCTGCTCCGGTGGTCCGCAGCCGACGTCTCGTCAACAATAGCCGATGTCGCCCGGCCCAGCGCATTCGAGGTGGTCAGTACGTGGTGTACCCGGTCAATCCGGCGGCCAGCGAGACCGGTACCCGGGCCTTCATCCTGGTGCCGCTCTCGGTGTGTTCGACGGCGTCGACGCGCCCCTCGGCGTGCACCCGGTTCACCAGATCACCACGCTCGTAAGGGATTGTGACGTCGACCACGGTGTCGCGCGGCGCGATCATCTCGGCCATCCGGGCCTGCAGGCGTTCCAGCCCGTCCCCCGTGTGCGCCGACACGAACACCGCGCCCGGCAACGCCCGGCGCAGCTGGGCCAGGGTGAGACCGTCGGCGGCGTCGATCTTGTTGACCACCAACAGTTCCGGCGGTGCCGGCGCGTCGGTCTCGGCGACCACGTCGTTGACCACCTGGCGCACCGCGTTGATCTGTGCCAGCGGGTTGGCATCGGATCCGTCGACGACGTGCACCAGCAGGTCGGCGTCGGCGACCTCTTCGAGCGTCGACCGGAACGCCTCGACCAACTGGGTCGGCAGGTGCCGGACGAAACCGACGGTGTCGGTGAGCACGAACTCACGGCCGTCGGGCAGTTCCCCGCGCCGGGTGGTGGGTTCGAGGGTGGCGAACAGGGCGTTCTCCACCAGCACCCCCGCGCCGGTCAGCGCGTTGAGCAGGCTGGACTTGCCGGCGTTGGTGTAGCCGACGATGGCCACCGACGGCACGTCGTTGGCCACCCGCCGGCCGCGCTGCGTGTCGCGGACCTGCTTCATCTCGCGAATCTCGCGGCGCAGCTTGGACATTCGTTCACGAATGCGCCTGCGGTCGGTCTCGATCTTGGTCTCGCCCGGGCCGCGGGTACCCACGCCGCCACCGGCGCCGCCGGCCCGGCCACCGGCCTGGCGGGACATCGACTCGCCCCAGCCACGCAGCCGCGGCAGCATGTACTCCATCTGGGCCAGCGACACCTGCGCCTTGCCTTCGCGGCTGGTGGCGTGCTGGGCGAAGATGTCCAGGATCAGCGCGGTGCGGTCGATGACCTTGACCTTCACCACCTTCTCCAGCGCGTTGAGCTGGGCGGGGCTCAGCTCGCCGTCGCAGATGACGGTGTCGGCGCCGGTGGCGACCACGATCTCGCGCAGTTCGGCGGCCTTGCCGGAGCCGATGTAGGTCGACGGGTCGGGTTTGTCGCGGCGCTGGATCAGGCCTTCGAGCACCTCGGAGCCGGCGGTCTCGGCCAGCGCACGGAGTTCGGCGAGGCTGGCGTCGGCGTCGGCGGCGCTGCCCTCGGTCCACACGCCGACCAGCACCACGCGCTCCAGGCGCAGCTGGCGGTATTCGACCTCGGTGACGTCGGCCAGCTCGGTGGAGAGACCGGCGACCCGGCGCAACGCCGTGCGGTCCTCCAGGGCCAGTTCGCCGACGCTGGGATTGTCGTGGGGAAGTTCAGGATGGGTCATAGGCGAATCAAGATTCGCACGAATGTCATTAAGCATGCACTCCAATTAACGTGCCGGCCGCGCCGGCTGTTCCCTGTTGGGCCGCCCACCACCGGTCGGCGATCTCCCCGTCGGCGACCAGGACCGACGGTCCGCGCAGGAAACTGTTGGCCTCGGTGACGGTGACCACGACCTCGCCGCCGGGCACGCGCACCGTCAGAGCTCCGGTCTGCGCGCCCTGGTGGGCCAGCGCGGCGACGGTGGCCGCGACGGTCCCGGTGCCGCACGAGCGGGTCTCCCCCACTCCGCGTTCGTGCACCCGCATCGACACCGCCCCACCGGACGGTGCGGTGAGCACCTCGACGTTGACGCCGTCGGGGAACTGCGCGGCGTCGAACCGGACCGGTGCGGCGACGTCCAGGGCGCGGAGTTCCTCGGCGGTCAGCGTGTCGTCCACGCAGGCCAGGTGCGGGTTCCCGACATCGACGGCGAGCCCGGTGAAGACCCGGCCGCCGACGGTTGCGGTGCCGGTGCCCAGCTGGTTGGCCTTGCCCATCTCGACGGTGACGTCGGCGGTGGTGCCCGCGGGGCCGTGCAGCACCACGGGCCGGGGGCCGGCCAGCGAGCCGACGACGAACTCGTCGCGGGTTTCCAGTCCGCTGGCGCGCAGGTAGTGCGCGAACACCCTCACCCCGTTGCCGCACATCTGCGCGATCGACCCGTCGGCGTTGCGGTAGTCCATGTACCAGTCGGACTCGGCGACGCCCTCGGGCATCCGCGCGAACACCCCGGCGGCGTGCGCGGCGCCGGCGGTCGTCACGCGCAGTACGCCGTCGGCGCCGAGGCCCCGGCGCCGGTCGCACAGCGCGGCGATCGCGGCCGGTGTCAGCGCCAGCTCGGCGGTCAGGTCCGGGAGCAGCACGAAATCGTTCTGCGTGCCGTGTCCCTTGGCGAACTTCACCCGGTCAGGATACGTCGCGCCAGGCGCGCAGCACCGCGTCGACATTGTCTGCCGCCGCGCCGTCCAGCCAGGTGATGCGGTGGTCGCGACGGAACCACGAGCGTTGCCTGCGCACGTAGCGTCTGGTGCCGACGAAGGTGGGTTCGCGCGCGGCGCTGCCGTCGCCGCCGGCGTCCAGGTCGGCGAGCACCTGCGCGTAGCCCAGTGCCCGCGCGGCCGTGACACCGTCGCGCAGCCCGCGGCCGACGAGCGTGACGACCTCCTCGACCAGCCCACGTTCGAACATCAGCTCGGTGCGCCGGGCCAGCCGGTCGTCGAGCACGGAGGTCTCCCAGTCCAGTCCGATGATCGCGGTGTTCCACCGCGGGGTGCCGATGGTCGGCGCCGACGCCGCGAACGGCTGCCCGGTCAGCTCCACGACCTCCAGCGCCCGCACGATCCGCCTTCCGTCGGTGGGCAGGATCGACGCCGCCGCTGCGGCGTCGACCGCGGCGAGTTCGCGGTGCAGTGCCGCGACGCCGACGTCGGCGAGGCGCTGTTCCCAGCGGGCCCTCACCTGCGGGTCAGTCGCCGGGAACGACCACTGGTCCAGCAGCGACTGGACGTAGAGCATCGACCCGCCGACGATCACCGGCACCGCCCCCCGGGCGGAGATCGCCTCGACGTCAGCGGCGGCGGCGGCCTGGTAGCGCGCGACGGTCGCGGTCTCGGTGACCTCGAGAACGTCGAGCTGGTGGTGGGGCACGCCGCGGCGCTCGGCGGGCGTGAGCTTGGCGGTGCCGATGTCCATGCCCCGGTAGAGCTGCATCGCGTCGGCGTTGACGACCTCGACGGCGGTGTCGGCGCTGAGCGCGTCGGCGACGGCCAGTGCCAGCTCCGACTTCCCCGTCCCGGTCGGGCCGACGAGGGCCAGCGGTCGCACGGCGGTCACGGGGTCCAGACGCCGACGAAGTAGCCGACACCGTAGGGGGCGCCGCGGTAGTACTGGCCGGCCGACCGCGGGCCGGGTCCGGTCAGGCCGGCCAGTACCTGGTAGGCGACCCGGCCGAGGATCGTCGCCGGGAGCCGGGTCAGCGCGTCGGTGTCGCCGGCGGCCAGCGCGTCGTCGAGCGCGTCCTGCACGGGCGCCGCGGCCGGGTCGTAGCCGCCGGGGGCCGACGGGGTCAGGGTGTTCGCGCCGTCGGCGACCACCAGCACGCCGACGTCGTCGCGTGCGGAGTCCAGTTCGGCGCGCAGCCGGGACCCGGTCCCGACGGCCGCGGTGGCGTCCAGATCGCCCCGGTAGGCGCGCACCTGCACCTCGGCATCGGGTGCGGCCGCGCCGCGCAGCCACCCGGCGATCAGCGCACACAGCGGCAGCGCGGTGGGCTCGCCGGTGACCGCCGGAGCGGACAGCCCGACCCTGACGTCGACGCCGTAGCCGGCGAACGTGCCGGTGGTCTGCGGCTCGTGCACGCTGTCGGCGCATCCGACACCGACGGCGATCCAGCGCCGCGGCAGAGCGGCCGCGGCGGACACTGCGGCCGCGCGCATGTCCTCGGTTTCGGCAGCGGCAGAGGAGGCCAGGTCGGGGACCATCAGCGGCGCGGACGGAACGATCGCGATGGCGGTCAACACGGCATCCAACTAATCACACGGGCGCGGGGTCACGGGTGGCCGCTTCCCCGCGGGCCAGCGCGACGGTGGCCACCACCAGCACGGCCACCGCCACGATCAGCGTGATCCAACCCGACTCCCCCGGCCGTAGGGTCTCGCCGAGCACCGCGACGCCCAGCCCGCACGCGACGATCGGCTCGGTGACCGTCATCGTCGGCAGCGAGGCCGTCAGCGCGCCTGCGCGGAACGCCGCCTGCTGTGTCGAGGTTCCCAGGATCGCGATCGCCACCCACGCGTAGAACTCGGGTAGGCGGGCCATCTCAAGTACGCCGCCGAGACTGGTGACGTCCAGGCGGTGCACCACCGACTTGGTCAGCACGGCGAACAGGCCCCACAGGATGCCGGAGACCACGGCCATCAGCACCGCGCTGACCGGCCCGGACCACACCGTCGAGCCGATTACGCACAGCGCCACCACGGGCCCGAGGACCAGGGCCACCGCCACCCACGTCTCCAGCGAGGCCCGCGACGCGCCCTCGGTCGGATTACCGACGGTGACGATGACCGCGACCGCTCCCGCCAGCAGCGCCGCCCACAGCCACTCCCAGCGGGTCACCCGCCGGTGGGACAACTTGGCGCTCATCGGCAGCGCGAACAACAGCGAGGTCACCAGCAACGCCTGCACCAGCAGCACCGAGCCCAGGCCCAGCGCCGCGGCCTGCAGCGCGAATCCGATCGCGGCCACTGCGCTGCCCGTCCACCATTGCCGGTCCCGCAGCAGCTTGCTGAAAAGCTGCAGGTGGCCGACCTGTTCGTCGGTCACCTCGTGCGCCGAGCGCTGGTGGATGACGTCGCCGACCGCCATGAAGAACGCGGCGGCGAGCGCCAGCAGTGCGGCCAGATCCGCCTTCGCCATCGGCGACCTCCTCCGGTGTGTCCCGGGAGAGCCTAGGCACCGGCCCGGGCCAACGCGTGGGCGCAGTGCCGGGCGACCTGTTTCAATAGCCAGGAGCGTTGTCAGCTCACAGGCGCCGCGGTGCGCGGCAGGTGCGCGGGGAACCGCGCGACACGACACGAGGTAACGGACATGACGATCACCGAACGCGGCGGCTCCCCGGACGCCGGACCCGAGCAGACCGAGGCGACGACGCAGGAGGTCACCTCCGCGCCGGCCCCACGACCCAAACCGTCCGCCGCCAAACCCAAGCCGGGTGCGATGCGGCCCGGTCCCCGGCCGGCCGTCCCCGTGGTGGCGCCGGTGGTGGGCACCGCGCCGACCAGCGATCCGCACCGGTTCGGCCGCGTCGACCCCGACGGCACGGTCTGGCTGATCACCGCGTCCGGCGAGCGGACCATCGGGTCGTGGCAGGCCGGTGACGCCGAGGCCGCGTTCACCCACTTCGGCCGTCGCTTCGACGACCTGCACACCGAGGTGGTGCTGCTGGAGACCCGGCTGGCGTCCGGGACCGGCGATGCCCGCAAGATCCGGTCGGCGGCGGTGTCGCTGGCCGAGGGCCTGGGCGATGCGCACGTCCTCGGTGACGTCGATGCCCTGGCCGCGCGCCTGGCCTCGATCGTCGAGCAGGCCGACAGCGCCTCGCACGAGGAGAAGGCCCGCCGCGAGGAGCTGCGCGCCGCGCAGACCGCCCGCAAGGAGGCGCTGGCCGCCGAGGCCGAGGACATCGCGGCCAACTCCACCCAGTGGAAGGCCGCCGGTGACCGGATGCGGGCCATCCTCGACGAGTGGAAGACCATCACCGGGCTGGACCGCAAGGTCGACGACGCGCTGTGGAAGCGCTACTCGGCGGCGCGGGAGACGTTCAACCGGCGCCGCGGTTCGCACTTCGCCGAGCTGGACCGGGAACGCGCAGGCGCCCGGCAGGCCAAGGAGTCCCTGTGCGAGCGCGCCGAGGCGCTGTGCGACTCGACCGATTGGGGGCCCACCTCGGCGACGTTCCGCGAGTTACTGAGCGAGTGGAAGGCGGCCGGGCGCGCGTCCAAGGACGTCGACGACTCGCTCTGGCAGCGTTTCAAGGCCGCCCAGGACAAGTTCTTCTCGGCGCGCAACGCCGCCACGGCCGAACGCGACGCGGAGTTCCGCGCCAACGCCGAAGCCAAGGAGGCCCTGCTGGCCGAGGCCGAGCGGATCGACGCCTCCGACGTGGACGCGGCCAGGGCGGCACTGCGCGCGATCGGCGACCGGTGGGACGCGATCGGCAAGGTGCCGCGGGAACGCGCGGCCGATCTGGAGCGCCGACTGCGGGCGGTGGAGAAGAAGATCCGCGACGCTCCGACCGGCGGGGTGGATCCGGAGGCCCAGGCCCGTGCCGATCAGTTCCGCGCCCGAGCCGAACAGTTCGAGCGGCAGGCGGAGAAGGCGGCGGCCG
>NZ_BCRS01000222.1 GCF_001552715.1 Mycolicibacterium vaccae NBRC 14118 = CIP 105934
CCTTGATCACCTGCTCTTCGAGGGACCTCAGGGCGTCGAATAGTGCTTCGGCGACTGTTGGCCCTCCTTTGTCTTAGCGGACTGCTGTGTCCCATACGGCTGCGGACAGCGGAAGGTGGTCCGGCCGCGGGCTCTTGAAGCCCCAAGAGGGGGAAGGCTGCTGATTTGGCTGGGTGCTGTGAACGGTGATGTCCATGGCC
This sequence comes from Mycolicibacterium vaccae NBRC 14118 = CIP 105934, assembly GCF_001552715.1. Taxonomy (GTDB): domain Bacteria; phylum Actinomycetota; class Actinomycetes; order Mycobacteriales; family Mycobacteriaceae; genus Mycobacterium; species Mycobacterium vaccae. The sequence continues at coordinate 201 of NZ_BCRS01000222.1, forward strand.
GGACACTAGCGGGACTCACCGACATCCCGGGACTACGTCGGGATCTATCTACCGCCTAACCGCGACCACCACGAGTTCTGTCGGCGTTGAGTTGGCCGCTCTGGCATCATCAGCGGCCGTTGCAGTTGGTTTTGAGCGGCATCGCCGAACCATCCGAGCCACCTGCCGACGAACTCCGATAAGTCCGACCTGTCTAGTTCATCCCACCCCCAGGCTAATTGCATGGAGGCAAGGCGCAAGGGGTTAAACGCCTCATGGGCCTCGGGTGCCGAGAGGCCGAACGGTTCAATCTGATGGGTACCTGCGCCTCCGCCCAAGGTGCTTTGCATGAAAGCGAGTTCATACCAGGCGAAACGGTCTTTCTCGTTGATGTCGCAAAACCACAGCGAGTGACTTCGACCGCGCCAGCCATTCTGGGATCCCGGCAGAGTGAGGCTGATGACGGATTCGGAAACAACAGTGAACGGTAGGGTGTCGGCGCGCGAGGGACTCGGCGCCGGAATGTCGAGGCCCAATTGCGCGTCGTTCAAGTCTGCGATGAACAACTTGCCGGCAGCTTGTTTATCAAATGATGTCGCCGATGACCCTTTCCCATATAGAAGATTCGCGGTCGGGGCGTAATCGCTAATAGCCTCGGTCAGCTCTTCCATAACCCGTTTAAACGCTGACGCACCTGTTTCTTGGAGGCGCTGCAGCCAAAGTTGATGCTCCTGCTCGGCAGACCTTTGAGCATCCTCGGCGGATCGCCTTTGGACTTGCACTCGGTTCGCTTGGGCAAGCTTCTCAAGGCCAGTGCTGGCAGGCGCACCGCCAGCAATCTTGCCGAGACGTTTCAATATGGCCGTAGGCGTCGGGCGCGTCTCAGGAACCTTGTATAGACATTCTTCAATAAGGTCTCGCAGCCTTGTGGACCCGACCGTTAGGTCCGGCGGGGCGGAGCCCAAATGCTGGGTTCGAAAGTCCGGACCGGGGAAAGGCAAATGTCCTGCGAGCAGCCGATAGCCCACCACACCGAAGGCATACACGTCCGCGGCCGCCCCGGCATGCTCTAGCCGCCACTGCTCAGGCGCTGCGTATTGCGCGGTCAGACTGTACTTGCGCGTATCTGGCGACGTACTAGCTTCCGCGTATCGGGAGATGCCGAAGTCGGCGAGAGACCACGTTCCGTTTAGTAGCAGTACATTCTGTGGCTTCAAATCTCGGTGTACGAGCGAACCATTGATGTCAGACAGAGCGGTTGCGATGTCAGTGAGGACGACAAGAGTTTCTTCGACGCTGAGCGAGCCTCCGCTGTCGTTGAGGTGCTGCGCGAGTGACCTATCGGCACGCGGCATTACCATCACCCAGTTGTTGTCGTGTTCGCCGTCATCGAGGAGCGGCACGACGTTGCGATGCTTAGCCGCCTCGTTTGCGGCGCCGATCAGCAGCTCCCGTTCTGCGCCGGGCTCTTTCATTACCAACTTCGCCACCGCGATGTTGTGTTGGGCGTCAGTGACTTCGTAGAGCGTGCCGAACCCTCCTCCGTCGGCGTTTAGTGGATTGAGCACGGTCCATTTTTGTTTGTTCAGCTCAAGCTGAATCCCCCCCGGAAGCACATCTCGATTGCAACATGCCAACGGGTCACCGTGCAGGGTTTTCCCGACCGAAAGGGTCTACGGCAAGAGATGTCGGTGGCCGCCGCTATGTTCGCCGGCCATGAGCAACGCTGCGGCCTGGGCCGTAACCGCAAGCAACAAGTTCCGTGGAGTGGAGAGGATGACCGAGAACCCGACCACCAAACTCCTCGCCGAAGGACTAACCGCGCTCGCTCTGAATCGCCCTGGAAATGCTGGAGGCTCCTGACTTCGGAAACGAGGATGCAGGTATGCCGAAAGAACAGTCGCCTGGGAAGCCCACGACACGTCGTTACAGCCCAGAGGAAAAGGCCGCGGCGGTGCGGATAGTCCGCACGCTGCGAGAAGAGTTGGGGACCGAGCAGGGCACGGTGGCGCGGGTCGCTCGCCAGCTCGGGTACGGCATCGAGTCAGTGCGATCTTGGGTGCGTTAGGCCGACATCGACGACGGACATGCACCTGGGGTATCTACCTCCGAGTCTCAGCGGGTCAAGGATCTCGAGCAGGAGATTCGAGAACTCAAGCGTGCCAACGAGATCCTGAAACGAGCGGCGAGTTTCTTCGGGGCGGAGCTCGACCGCCAACACAAGAAATAGTCGATTTCATCGACGCCCAACGGGGCGAGTTCGGGGTCGAGTCCATCTGCACCGTCCTGCGTAGCGCAGGTCTGCAGGTGGCCCCGAGCACCTATTACGACGTCAAAACCCGACCCCTGTCGGCGCGAGCGCAGCGCGATGCGGTCCTGGGGCCGGCGCTGCATCAAACTCTGGAAGGACAACTACTGCGTCTACGGCGCCCACAAACTCTGGAAAACCGCCCGGCGTGCTGGTCACGACGTCGGCCGCGATCAGGTGGCCCGGCTGATGCGGGCCGCCGGCATCGAAGGAGTCCGGCGCGGCAAACGTATCCGCACCACCAAACCTGATCCGACGGCGGCCCGGCATCCGGATCTGGTCAAGCGCAAGTTCACCGCGATCGCCCCGAATCAGCTCTGGGTGACCGATCTGACGTTCGTGCCGACCTGGGCCGGGGTCGCGTACGTGTGCTTCATCGTCGATGCCTACTCACGGATGATCGTGGGCTGGCGAGTAGCCTCGCATATGCGCACTTCGATGGTGCTCGATGCAATCGAAATGGCGCGGTGGTCACGCGGAAACACGCTGCCACACTTGGTATGTCACTCCGATGCCGGGTCTCAGTTCACGTCCATTCGCTATGGAGAGCGTCTGGCAGAGATCGGCGCGGTGCCCTCAATCGGAACCGTTGGCGATAGCTTCGATAACGCCCTCGCGGAGACGGTGAACGGCTACTAGAAGGCCGAGTTGATCTACGGACCGGCCCGCACCGGGCCGTGGAAGACCGTCGAGGATGTCGAGCTGGCCACCCTCAGCTGGGTGTACTGGCACAACACGAGCCGACTCCACAGCTACCTCGACGACCTACCTCCGACGAAGTTCGAAGCCGCGTTCTACGATGCATCACGGACCGACCAAGCCCTGGTCGGAATCCAATAGCTCGAGCCTCCAGCGAACCCAGGGCGATTCACTCGTTGTCATAGGGACTGCGTTCGCCACCCTGTACAAAGCGATCAGGTAGGCCCGCAAGGGGACAAAGGTCGACTCCCCCAGTAGTGCACCGGCCGTGCGATGCGGTGCCGGGGGCGCACTGCTGTAACTAGATCGCGGTCGCGATTCAGCCCATTGCTAGCTGTTAGGCCAAGTTCCATAACTCTACGGCGTCCGCGCACTAGATTTTCCCGTCGTGGCGGACGATATAACCGACGAGCAAGTGTTGACCAAATGGGCTGAGATTGCTGAACTCATAGAGGTAGTAGTCAATCGCATACAAACCCCGAACGAGTTCTCTGTTCAACCCGGATCGGAGCTTGCCGCCGCCGATGACGCAACAGACCCGTTTCAGATATCCCACGCAGCTAGGTGGTGCCTTAACGCAGGCCTGGACCATTTGCATGCGCTCAAGTCCCTCGCCATAGACGCGAACCCAAACCTCATCCATGGCTACGCCGACTACAGCCTTGTGCGTGGCGCCTTGGAGAACTTTGGCGCCGGCTTCTGGATACTTCATCCCGCCGACCCCATCACCAGGATCGAGCACGGGTTGCGCTGGTGGCTGAAGAACGTTCGCGACAGCGACAACGCAGTACGTGACCTCGCGCGGCCCGACTATCAACCGCTTCAGCGCCGACTCGAACGCATCATCGACATCGGTCTGGCCGCCGGTTGCGATCTCCAGGCGCTGAATAATCGGTACTTCAGCACCCCGGTAATGGAATACGCCAACCACCACTCGTCGGCTTCCAACCCGCAGCTGATCTGGAAAATCTGTTCGGGGTTCGCGCACGGTCGCCCCTGGGCCAGCATCGGCATGAACCATATGGAACGCAACGGCAACGACGATGAAAGGGGTGTCTCAGAAGTGCGGTTCACCTCGGACCACAAGCGCCTGCTGGGGGTTGCGCTTCCCGCTTTCCGACTGATGACTGACCTCGTCCGCTTGATGCAAGACCGATCAGTGCGACGGAATTTGGACACCGAGTCGGTTCGGCGACTATGAAGCAGGCCACACTCGGTAGAACCCGAACCGAAGCTGACGGCTGCCGTCGCTATCGACCAATGGAGTTCTCCTTCGACACCCGCGCTACGCTTCTCACGCAGGACACGACATCCTACGAACCCGAGATCGCCGCGCAATGGCACAACAACCAGCGCCTCATTCGAGAACAGCTCATACACCTTTTCGGCGCCGACTCATTCGAACGGAAGCTCGAAGATTTCATTGCGCTTGGGCCAGCACCCTGGTCGGTCATTGCTCGGCACAACCTATTCCTCAACCACATTCGGATGAGTTTTGCGTCCGGTGCGTACTACGCGTCGCTTGTGGCGGCGGGCGCCCTGGGTGAGCGCATTCTTAACCAGTTGGTCATTACCTTGCGAAATGACTACCAGTCCCACCCTGCCACCGCGAGGGTCGCCAAGAAAGACTCGTTTCAGAACTGGCATACGATGCTGACCGCGCTAAGCGGTTGGGGTGTAGTCGGAGCCGATGTGAGGAAGAAGTTCGAAGATCTCTGCGACCTACGAAATAAGGCCTCTCATTATGATTCGCGATTGACGTTGGACGGAACCGACGCCAGGCCCGAGGCCTTGGAGGCCGTGAGGCTGGCTCAGTCGATAATAAGTTCCATCTTCGCGCCGCATGGCGGCCCACCGGTCTACATCGACGGCATCGTAGGCCAAAGCTTCATCGCAAGAGAGCGAGAAGACGACCCGCTGATTAAGCACTTCTTCATCCCGGCCAGCGTTCTAGTCAGCCCGCAGCATGAATGGCATCATGTTGGCGACGGTGCCGGCGTGATGCTCGACGACGAGACTTACCATTTTCGGCATCCCGAGCTTTCGGATGTAGAGTTTGCGAACCACGTTGCAGGCAAGCACGATTGAAACGTGCTCAACTTTGTTGCGGCCTTTACGTTGCAACCACAGCGGAGCACCGTCGATCCCTCTTGAAGCGGCGTGGGAAGCGCGACACGACTGACAATCCGCTCACGCGCCTGCTTACGTACCCATCGCTACTTTACGGAATATGACCGACGCAGCAGCCTGGGCCGTCACCGCCAGCAATAAGTTCCGCGAAGTCGAACGGACCACCGAGAATCTGACCACCAAGCTTCTCGCCGAAGGTCTCTACTGCGCTCGCTAACGCGATCCGGGAACTCAACCCGGAGTAGATCAATGTCGTTGCTGCACAACGCACTCTGGGCTAATCGACGGACGGTGACGGCGGCTGAACAACACGCTCAACTCCGGTAACAGTGCGAGTGACCTTGGTATAGGTCCGCCGGGGGTGTGAAGTCGTATCCTCGGTCCAACTGAGAAGCACTTCGGTCGCCCATAGGTCGCGCAAGTCCTCTTCGCCGATCGTGTCGTTGTCGAGGGTGATAAATCGAAACTTGTTGTTCTTCTCGACGTACTCGAAACCGATCTGGCCATCTGTTGATATTTGCTTGAGTTTGCCCTGCTCGGTCCGTGGAACACTCTCAGTTTTTTCCACGTCAAGCAACGCGCGAAAGCCAGCCGCGGTCGCTCGAGTGAAGTTCTCCGTACGACTCGTCCCGCGGGGGCGAGTCCATATGATGGTCATGTCGACCTGGCTGTCGATAAGGTCTTTCGACAAAGTGAAAAGCTTCATCCCTAACTGCCTATTAACTTCGAGGTCTATGCCCGCAAGCTCCTCTAGGGGCACAGAATTGACCCGGTACAGAAGTGCGAATACGTAGCTGATGATGGCATCAATTGGACTGTCGTCGATTTCACTGTCTAGTTTGTCCTGCGGGGGTGTCGCCGGCTCTGGGCCGAACAACTCAACGATAGTGGACCCAGGTGCCACGACTGGCGAAAGATAGAGCTCGGCAAACTCCTTCGGGATTTTGACGCTACGCGCCGCTGCATCCACCACTTCGGAAACGCCGCCAATCAGGGCACCTGCGATACTCCCGCGGAGATCATTTCCTTTCACGCCCTCCCCGAAGAATCGGAGCTTGACAGACGTCCGGAATGCCGGCGCATCGAAACCAAAATGTCTGGCGGCTTTGACTGACTCGGCGCGGTCCAGTTCTTCTGCAGACTGAATGTCGGGATCGGGAAGCTCATCGAGCCGTGCACGCAACCGGGCGAGCCGCTCGCCCTGTGATTCAGCGGTAGCCATCTAGAACCACCTCCAAGTATCCCCGAACAGGCATCGCATGCGGCCGCTGTGGAGGTACGCGATCGGCCTTTGCGACCTTCCGCTGCCAGAAGTCGTCCCATTTTCCGCGTTGAACTAGGTACTTGGGATCTCCGCCGATCTCGGTGCCGTCAGGATGCCACCTAATCATGAACACATCGAGTCGGAGGCCGAGGTCTGTTTTTGGGTCTCTGAACAACTTGCTGACCTTGGAGAACGTGTTTGGATTGGTGATCCGGCTCATGTCAATAAACAACGCAGCATCGACGTCGCTTGGATCCAAAGTCTTGGTCACGAAACTTCCCCCGACGAACGCAGCGGGCACACGGACGCGTTCTTGCCGGATGAGTTCCAAGAAATCCTTGAAATCCGACCAGACCTGATCACGGGTGTTAGAGCCTTGATACACCGCATCGGTGACAAATCTGTCTTCAACAGACTGAAGGTCCGCGCAGAACCGCCCCCGCGGCAGGTCGCCGCTGCTGGTCAGCGGCGGTATATCTGGGAGTCCCCCCGGTAGCCCCATAGGCAGACCGTAGATAACTTTGGCACTCCGTGTCACCAAAACATCCGAGGCCGAGATCTGGTTGACGCGTCATCGTTGCCTCCCCGCGATCCACTCGTCAGGTTGGTGGCGCTTAATCCAAACGCATCCCGTGTCGTCGGTGTGGACGCCCCATCCGCGGCGCGACGTCTCCGCCGTGACGGCAATCCAAGTCTCAATAGTGCTGGGCATCAGCAGACCTCCTTCGGCGCCGACTTCCGAAAGCGGGAGGCATCGAACGCAACCACCGTACCGACCAACTTCCGACGACTTGGGCGGACCCGCAGCCCGCAGCCGAACGATCTCGGCCTTCGCGCGCTCAAGGGCGGGGTTGAGATTTGCCCGCAAGTAGGGCGCCGCCTCGAAAGTCTCCGCAAGAAGTTCGTACCGTCTCTCAGCCTCGGCAAGCTCATCATTGGCGTCCATCGCCTCACTGAGCGTCTTGTACTCGGCCAGCAGACCTCACCTTCCAGGGAGGGGGGTACTTCCAGGGAGGGGGGGGTAGGGGTGGGTCACACACACCCGCGTATGCCATTGAGGCGCGGGCTGGAGGGGCGGGGGGGGTGGAGGGGTCACCCCGGGG
>NZ_BCRS01000223.1 GCF_001552715.1 Mycolicibacterium vaccae NBRC 14118 = CIP 105934
GAGCACCCGGCGGCTACAGGGATTGCGACAACACCCGGCCGAACTGCAGCAGCCGCTGCATCTGAGCCAGCCCGCCGTTGTCGACGGACTTCACGAACCGGAACGACTCGCAGTAGAGGTCGGTCTCGGTCGCCGACTTCTGTCGCGCCCTGGTGACCAGCTGCGTGTACAGCCGCAGCTTCACCTCCGCCAGCCGGCGGGTGCCGTCGCCGAGCACGTCGTACTCGGTGGACAGCACCTGGTCGGTGATCGTCGACAACAGGATCGTCCGCACCGAGGACAACAGGATCCGTCGCGGCTCCGTGTCGACGTCCGACGATGCGACGTCGTCGTCGGCGCGCCACATCACGAGGCGGTGGCCGTCGGTGGCCAGCACCTCCTGCCAGAGCGCCTCACCCCACCGCTCGTCGCGCAGGCCCCGCGACATGACGAAGGAACTGATCGCCGACGGTTCGACCACGGACCGGATCTGATCCAGCGCCAGGTCGGGGTCGCGCAGATACACCCGCGCCGCGTCCTGCACGCTCGAATACGGAGCCCAGTCCTGCGGCGCGGCCATCTACGTGCCGCTGCCGCCGTCGGGCCTGCCCTGCACCGCCGCGGCGGCCGCACGGATCTGCGGCGTCACCAGCATCACCTGGCCGAGCACACCGTTCACGAAGCCCGGCGAGTCATCGGTCGAGAGCTGCTTGGCCAGTTCCACCGCCTCATCGACGGCCACCGGCTCCGGCACGTCTTCGGCGTGCAGAAGTTCCCACACCGCCACCCGCAGGATCGCCCGGTCCACGGCCGGCAGCCGGTCCAGAGTCCACCCCTGCAGATGCGAGGAGATCAGGTCGTCGATGTGCGCGGCGTGCTCGGTGACCCCGCGCGCCACCGTCACGGTGTACGGGTTCAGCGGAGTGAGGTCATCAGTCTGCTTCTCCGCCAGCGCATTCCGTCCCTCGGCGATCTCCGCTGGGGAGAGCCCGCGGGCCTCGGCCTCGAAAAGGAGGTCGACGGCGCGCTTCCGAGCCTGGTGCCGTCCCCGGTCGCCCCTCCGGTCAGGCATTGACCCTTCCCAGGTAGCTGCCGTCGCGCGAATCCACCTTCAGCTTGTCGCCGGTGTTGATGAACAGCGGCACCTGGATCTCCGCGCCGGTCTCCAGCGTCGCCGGCTTGGTGCCCGCGCTGGACCGGTCGCCCTGCAGACCCGGCTCGGTGTGGGTGACCACCAGCTCGACGGTCACCGGAAGCTCCAGATACAGCGGGGTTCCGTTGTGGAACGCGATCTGCACCGGCATGCTCTCCAGCAGGAACCCTGCGGCACGCCCGACCAGAGACTCAGGCAGCGAATTCTGCTCGTAGTCCTCGGAATCCATGAACACGAAATCCGAGCCGTCGCGGTACAGATAAGTGGCGTCGCGGCGGTCCACCGTGGCGGTCTCCACCTTCACGCCGGCGTTGTAGGTCTTGTCGACGACCTTTCCGGACACCACGTTCTTCAGCTTGGTCCGCACGAAGGCCGGCCCCTTGCCGGGCTTGACATGCTGAAACTCGACGATCTGCCACAGCTGGCCGTCGATCTGGAGGACGAGCCCGTTCTTGAAGTCGGCGGTCGATGCCACGCGGTTGTACTCCTAGCTTTCTAGATGATCACCAGTTCCTTGGGGAACCTCGTGAGTAGTTCGGGACGCTTGTCGACCACGAGCGTGTCCTCGATGCGGACACCGCCGCGGTCGGGCAGGTAGACGCCGGGCTCCACGGTCACCGCAGAGCCAGCAAGCAGTGTACCGGCGGACGCCGCGTTGATTCCCGGCGCTTCATGGATCTGCAGTCCCACCCCGTGCCCGAGCCCGTGCCCGAAGTTCTCGCCGTACCCGGCGTCGACGATGACCTGCCGTGCTGCCGCATCGACCGCGCTGAGCGCCGCCCCGGGTTCGACGGCCTCGCTGCCTGCCCGCTGGGCGGCGGCGACCAGGGCGTAGAGGTCGCGCTGCCAGTCGGCGACCGGCGCCAGCACGAACGTCCGCGTCATGTCGGAGTGATATCCGGCGACCAGTGCGCCGAAGTCGATCTTGACGAAGTCACCGTCGGCCAGCACGGCGTCGGTGGGCCGGTGATGCGGGACCGCCGAGTTCGCCCCGGTCGCGACGATCGTCTCGAACGAGGCGCCGTCGGCGCCGTGCTCGAGCATCAGCGCCTCCAGCTCGTTGCGGACTTCCTTCTCGGTACGGCCGGCGCGCAGCCCGCCGCGATCCACCAGATCCTTCAGTGCCGCGTCGGCCGCCTCACATGCCAGCCGCAGCAGCGCGATCTCCCCGGCGTCCTTGACCTCGCGCAGGCCTTCGACGGTGCCTGCGGCACGGACCAGCTCACAGCTGTCACCGGCCGCCTTCGTCAGCCCCGCGAACGCGTCGACAGTGACCACATGGCTCTCGAACCCCAGTCTGCGCACTCCTGCAGCGGCCGCGCGCCCCGCCAGATGCGGGCCGCACGCCCGTTCGATGACGACCTCGGCGTCGGGTGACTGCTGCGCGGCCTGGGTCCGGTAGCGCCCGTCGGTCGCCAGCACCGGCGTTTCGTCGTCGACGCACACCAGCAGCGCGGCGTTGGAACCGGTGAATCCCGACAGATAACGCACGTTGACCAGGTCGGATACCAGCATCGCGTCCAGGCCGGCTTCGGCGAGGCGCTGACGCAATCGGTGGCGGCGCTGAGAAATCGTCACAGCGAGTGACGCTACTCGCTAAGGTGAGGCCTCATGAGTAAGTGGTTGCTGCGCGGACTGGTGTTCGCGGCCCTGATGGTCATCGTCCGACTGTTCCAGGGCGCGTTGATCAACGCGTGGGAAACCAAGGCGGGTCTGATCAGCGCCACGCTGGTCGCGGCGTACGCCATCGCGGCGCTGATCTGGGGTTATGTCGACGGCCGCCGCGACGCCCGGGCGAACCCGGACCCCGAACGGCGCGCCGACATGGCGATGACGTGGTTGCTGGCAGGCCTGTTCGCCGGCGTCGTCAGCGGGGCGGTGGCCTGGTTCATCGGGATCTTCTACAAGAACCTCTACGTCGAGGGGCTGATCAACGAGCTGACGACGTTCGCCGCGTTCACCGCGCTGCTGGTGTTCCTGTCGGCGATCCTGGGTGTCGCACTCGGGCGCTGGCTCGTCGACCGCAAGACCCCGGACGAGCCGCGCCGCCGCGAGGCCGACGACGACCGCGCCGACACCGACGTGTTCGCCGCCGTGCGCGACGACCGCGACTACGAGACATATCCCGACGGCGCCGAGACCGAACGTCAGAGCTCGTCGGTCGCCGTCGCTGAGGACGATCCGACCCGCCCCAACCAGAACTAGCTGCGCGCGACCTCGGCGTACGCGGCGGCCACCAGCGCCGGGTCCGGACCTTCCAGCCGTCCGGGCTTGGCGAGCCCGTCGAGCACGACGAAGCGCAGCACGCCCGCGCGGGTCTTCTTGTCCCCGAGCATCGACTCCAGCAGCTGTGGCAGTGCGTCGGCGTCGTAGCTGACGGGAAGGCCCAGCGAGGTCAGGATCGCGCGGTGCCGCTCGGCGGTGGCGTCGTCGAGCCGCCCGGCCAGCCGGCCCAGTTCGGCGGCGAACACCAGACCCACCGATACCGCCGCTCCGTGGCGCCACTGATACCGCTCCCGGCGCTCGATCGCGTGCGCCAGGGTGTGCCCGTAGTTGAGGATCTCGCGCAGCTGCGATTCCTTCTCGTCGGCGGCCACCACCTCGGCCTTGACCACGACGGCCCGCCGGATCAGCTCGGGCAGCACCGGCCCCGTCGGGTCCAGCGCGGCCTGCGGATCGGCCTCGATCATGTCCAGGATGACCGGGTCGGCGATGAATCCCGCCTTCACGATCTCGGCCATGCCGGCCACGATCTCGTTGCGCGGCAACGATTCCAGCGTCGCCAGGTCGATGAGCACCGCCGCGGGCTGGTGGAACGCGCCGACGAGGTTCTTGCCCGCATCGGTGTTGATGCCGGTCTTCCCGCCGACCGCCGCATCGACCATGCCCAGCAGGGTGGTCGGGACGTGCACGATGTCGATGCCGCGCAACCAGGTGGCCGCGGCGAAACCGGCGACGTCGGTGGCCGCTCCCCCACCCAGGCTGACGATCGCGTCCTTGCGGCCCACGCCGATGCGGCCGAGCACCTCCCAGATGAACCCGACCACAGGCAGTTCCTTGCCGCCTTCGGCGTCCGGGAGCTCGACGCGATGTGCGTCAATCCCCTTGTCCGCCAGATGGCTTCGGATGGCCTCCGCCGTCTGGGTCAGGGTGGGCTGGTGCAGGATCGCGACCTTGTGCCTGCCGTCGAGGATGCGCGCCAGATCGCCGAGCAGCCCGGTGCCGATGATCACCGGGTACGGCGGGTCGGTCCTTACGTGGACGGTTACCGGGTCGGTCACCGACTCTGTCACTGGGTGTCCTTTCGCGCGCACGGCGAACCCGTGCTCTTCTTGGCCGCGACCGCGGCGGGACTGGGCGGCGCCTCCGTCGACGGCGACGCCGTCAGTGACAGCGGCGCCCGTCGCCAGACGGATCGCCGACGGCGTCGGTCAGGTTTGGCCGTCGGGTTCTCCAGGCGGCCGACGATGTGTCGCACCACCGCACCGGGATTGCGGTGATCGGTGTTGACGCGCATCGTGGCGACCTGCCGGTACAGCGGAACCCGTTGGGCCATCAATGCTTTGAACTTTTCGCTGCGATCGGGACCGGCCAGCAGCGGACGGACGGTGGTGCCGCCGGTGCGGCGCACGCCCTCCGCGGCGCTGATCTCCAGATAGATCACGGTGTGACCGCACAGCGCCTCGCGCACGCCTTCGGTGGTCACCGCCCCGCCGCCCAGCGACAGCACGCCGTCGTGCTCGGCCAGCGCCTCGCGGATCACACACTCCTCGATGCGCCGGAACTCGGCCTCGCCGTCGGTGGCGAAGACGTCGGCGATGGTGCGGCCGGTGCGCTTCTCGATCGCGGCGTCGGTGTCGAGCAGCGGCACCTCCAGCGCCTTGGCCAGGCGCCGGCCGATGGTGGACTTGCCGGACCCGGGCAGCCCGACCAGTACCGCCTTGGGCGCCATCAGCCCGAGGCCCTTGCCCCGCGGGTGGACGGCTCGCGCGCCGCGACGGCACGCAGGTAGTTGTCGATGTTGGCCCGGGTCTCGTCCAGCGAGTCGCCGCCGAACTTCTCCAGTGCGGCCCGGGCGAGCACGAGCGCGACCATGGTCTCGACGACCACGCCGGCCGCGGGCACCGCGCACACGTCGGAGCGCTGGTGGATCGCGACGGCCTCGTCGCCGGTGGTCATGTCGATCGTGGCCAGCGCGCGCGGCACGGTGGAGATCGGCTTCATCGCCGCGCGGACGCGGACCGGCAGCCCGTTGGTCATGCCGCCTTCGAGTCCGCCGGCCCGGTTGGTGGACCGCGCCACGCCGTCGGGACCGGGGTAGATCTCGTCGTGGGCGACGCTGCCGCGGCGCCGGGCGGTCTCGAACCCGTCGCCGATCTCGACGCCCTTGATCGCCTGGATGCCCATCACCGCGCCGGCAAGCTGGCTGTCGAGTCGGTTGTCGCCGCTGGTGAACGAGCCCAGGCCGACGGGAAGCCCGTGGGCCACCACCTCGACCACACCGCCGAGCGTGTCGCCGTCGCGCTTGGCCGCCTCGATCTCGTCGATCATGAGCGCCTCGCTGGCCGGGTCGAATGCGCGCACCGGGCTGGCGTCGATCTTGGCCAGGTCGGCGAACTGCGGCGGCGGGCCATCGTAGGGCGCCGACGCGCCGATGGAGATGACGTGGGAGACGATCTCGACCCCGAGCGCCTGCTGCAGGAACGACCGCGCCACCGTGCCCGCGGCGACCCTGGCCGCGGTCTCGCGCGCACTGGCGCGCTCAAGGACCGGGCGGGCGTCGTCGAAGCCGTATTTCAGCATGCCCGCGTAGTCGGCGTGACCGGGACGCGGGCGGGTCAGCGGCGCGTTGCGCGCCGCGCTGGCGGCCAGCACCTCGGCGTCGACCGGATCGGCGGCCATCACGGCCTCCCACTTCGGCCACTCGGTGTTGCCGATCTCGATCGCGATCGGACCACCGAGGGTCAGCCCGTGACGCACCCCGGTCAGCACCGTGACCTGATCCTGCTCGAACTTCATCCGGGCGCCACGGCCGTAGCCGAGACGGCGGCGGGCCAATTGGGCCGAAATATCCTGGGACGTCACATGGACGCCGGCGACCATGCCTTCGACCATCGCCACCAGCGCCCGGCCATGGGATTCACCTGCAGTCGTCCATCGCAACACGCGGCCCATTTTCGCATGGCGGACCCTCAGTCCCGAAAACCGGCGACATTCACAGGCCCTGGCTGCACAACGCCAGGGTCAGCACCGCCGCGCTGCTCAGACACATCGACGGGCCGTGCGGCACCGTGGGCCCCGCACCGCACAGTCGCAGACCCAATGCCAGCACGGCCGTCAGCAGCGACGCCCCGACCGCGGCCAGGACCCACACGTCGGGGCCGAACACGCCGGTCAACGCACCGAGCCCGACGGCGAGCTTGACGTCGCCGGCGCCCATCGCCGCCGGTGCGACCAGGTGCACCGCGGCGTAGATCGTGGACAACGCGACGGCCCCGAGCGCGGCGGCCACCCCGTGTCCGCACACCGCGGCAACCGACAGGATCACCACCGCGCCAGGAACGGTCAACGCGTTCGGCAGTCGCCGGTGCCGAAAGTCATACGCGCACAACACGATCAGCCAGACGGTCACCCCGACGGCGGCCGCTGCCGACCCGAAGTCCCCCACCCACCAAGGCTAGGGCGCGGTGAGCGCCGCCCGCATCGCGTCTTTGGGCGCCGGTCGCCCGGTGAACTGCTCCACCTGGGTGAAAGCCTGGTTGAGCAGCATCTCCAGCCCGCCGATGACCCGTCCCCCCGCCGCCTGCACGGCAGCCGCCAGCGGGGTGGGCCACGGATCGTAGATCGCGTCGAGCAGCACCGGCGTCGCGGCCAGCGCGCCCGCATACGGCGCCACCGCGTCCGCAGGCACGGTGTTCGCGACCACCTCGACGCCGGACACCGCCGCGGCCAGCCGATCCGCGTCGAGGTCGACCCATTCGCCGTGCGCCCCGCACCGCTGCGCGAGCTCGACCAGCCCGGCGGCCTTCGCGGCGTTGCGGGCGACCACCGCCACCGATCGCGCCCCCAGCGTCACCAGCCCCACCACCACCGCAGGGGCGGTGCCGCCGGAACCGATGACCATCGCGCGCTCTGACAGATCGACCCCGGCCAGCGCGCCGACCACCCCGTCGACGTCGGTGTTGTCCGCGCGCCAGCCGGCACCGGTACGCACCAGAGTGTTGGCCGACCCGACCAACCTGGCCCGGTCGGTCGCCTCGTCCGCAACCCGCAGCGCGGCGAACTTGCCCGGCATCGTCACCGACACCCCGACCCACTCGGGACCGAACCCGGTCACCAGAGCGGGCAGTTGCTCAGCGGTGCACTCGATGCGCTCGTAGGTCCAGTCGGTCAGCCCCAGGGCCTGGTAGGCGGCCAGGTGCAGCTGCGGTGAGCGCGAATGCGCGATGGGCGACCCCAACACGCCCGCCCTTCGGGCGCAAGCGCTCATCGGTGCTGTCCGC
>NZ_BCRS01000224.1 GCF_001552715.1 Mycolicibacterium vaccae NBRC 14118 = CIP 105934
GGCAGCGCCGGCACCGGGCCCACGGGCAGCAAGGGCGGTCGAGGCGGCGCCGGCGGCAGTGCGGGCGCAGGAGGCGCGTCGACCGACTGACGCCGCCCCGGCTCAGACCGGAACGGCCTCCACGATCGACAGCGGGCTGGCGGTCGGGATCACCCGGGTCATCCGGAAGCCCGCCGCCGACAGCAGTTTTGCGTACTCGGAGGCGGTCCGCTCGCGGCCCCCGGCGCTGACCAGCATCTCCAGGTCGACCACGAAGCCCAGATGGGCCTGCGGCCGCTCGGGCAGCACCATCTCGAACAGCAGCACGCGCCCGTCCTCGGCGATGGCCGAGCGCACATTACCCAGGATCGACACCGAGTCCCGGTCATCCCAGTCGTGGATGATCGCCTTCAGCACGTAGGTGTCCCCGCCGGCGGGGACCGCGTCGAAGAACGAGCCGCCCTCGACGCGGCACCGCGACTGCACCCCGGCCGGGCCGAGGACAGCGGCGGCCCCGGCGACCACCGACGGGCGGTCGAACAGGATGCCGCGGGCCTCGGGCGTGCGGTCCAGGATGGCCGCCAGGAGCCCGCCCTGGCCGCCGCCCACGTCGACGACGAGTCTGCGGGAGCTGAAATCGTATGCCGGGACCGCGTTCTCGATCACGGCGCGGGATCCGCCGGTCATCGCCTCGTCGAACAGCCGGGCGAAGTCGGGGTCGGTGTCGAGGTAGTCGAAGATCGGGACCCCCCGCAGCTTCTCGACCGAGGTCCGGCCGGTCCGCACCGAATGCGTCAGCTCGCCCCAGTGTTCCCAGTGCCGGGGGCTGCCGACGAACGCGATCATCGGGGCCATCGACTCCGGATGATCGGCGCGCAATGCGGCACCGAGCCGGGTCAGCGCGAAGGTGCCGTCGCGGCGCAGCCTGAGCACCGAACGACTCGCCAGCGCGCGCATCAGGCGGTACGTCGCCTGCGGATCGGCGCCGACTCTGGCGGCCACCTGCTCGGCGCTGAGCGGGCCGCCGGCCAGCTCGTCGGCGATGCCCAGGCGCACCGCGGCATAGAGCGCGGCGGTGAACCACGACCCGAGGCCGAGTTCGAGCAGGGCGATGTGCGGGGGTGCCGTGGCCCGGTGCAGCCGCTCCAGCGCACCCCGCACCTTGCTGACCGCGGAGAGCACCGCCGCAGGCGGTAGCTTCCCCCCGGTGGTCGAACCTGCTGCGTCGTGTGTCGTCGGCGTTGTTCTCACGCCGGCGACGCTAGGCCGGGCGGCTTAAATAATTCTTGCCCGTGTCTTGCGGAGGCCTAGTCGAGGTAGTCGCGCAGCACCTGGGACCGGCTGGGATGGCGCAGCTTGCTCATCGTCTTGCTCTCGATCTGGCGGATGCGCTCACGGGTCACCCCGTAGACCTGGCCGATCTCGTCGAGCGTGCGCGGCTGGCCATCGGTCAGCCCGAAGCGCAGCCGGACCACACCGGCCTCGCGCTCGGACAGCGTCTCCAGCACCGACTGCAGCTGATCCTGCAGCAGCGTGAACGACACGGCGTCCACGGCCACGACGGCCTCGGAGTCCTCGATGAAATCGCCGAGCTGCGAGTCGCCTTCGTCACCGATGGTCTGGTCCAGGGAGATCGGCTCACGCGCGTACTGCTGGATCTCCAGCACCTTCTCCGGCGTGATGTCCATCTCCTTGGCGAGCTCTTCGGGCGTGGGCTCGCGGCCCAGGTCCTGAAGCAGCTCGCGCTGGATGCGGCCCAGCTTGTTGATGACCTCGACCATGTGCACCGGGATGCGGATGGTGCGGGCCTGGTCGGCCATCGCGCGGGTGATGGCCTGACGGATCCACCAGGTGGCGTAGGTCGAGAACTTGTAGCCCTTGGTGTAGTCGAACTTCTCGACCGCGCGGATCAGGCCCAGGTTGCCCTCCTGGATCAGGTCCAGGAACGCCATGCCGCGGCCGGTGTAGCGCTTGGCCAGCGACACCACCAGACGCAGGTTCGCCTCCAGCAGATGGTTTTTCGCGCGGTCGCCGTCACGGCAGACCCACATCATGTCGCGGCGCTGCGCGGTGGTGAGCTTCTCGCCCTTCTCGGCGAGCTCGGCCATCAGCTGCGTGGCGTAGAGGCCGGCCTCGATGCGTTTGGCGAGGTCGACTTCCTCCTCGGCGTTGAGGAGGGCCACCTTGCCGATCTGCTTGAGGTAGGCGCGCACCGAGTCGGCCGAGGCGGTGAGCTCGGCGTCCTTGCGGGCCTGGCGCAGAGCCTCGGACTCTTCCTCGTCCCAGACGAAGTCGCCGGAGGCCTTGTCCTTCTCGGACGGCTCGGGAAGCGAGTCGTCGTCCTTGGCCGCTTTGCCTGCCGCCTTCGGCGCGGCGACGCCGGGCGCGGCGGCCTCGTCGTCGGACTCCTCGTCGTCGGCGTCGTCGTCGGCGGAGGTGTCGTCCTCGACCTCGATGTCATCGAGGACGATCTCGGTGTCGTCGACCTCCAGCTCGTCGCCAGGCTCGGCTTCGAGGGCGTCGTCGTCTACGGCGAGATCGTCGTCACCCGCGCCGGAGGTGGCCTTCTTGGCGGCACGCTTGGTGGCCTTGGCCGGCGCGCTCTTGGTGGCCTTGGCCGGCGCGCTCTTGGCGGCCTTCTTCGCGGGCGCCTTCTTGGCGGGAGCTTTGGCGGCGGTGCGCTTCACCGGCTCGTCGGTTGCCGGGCTTGCTTTGGTCGCTGCCACGTACACCCTTTCGGTCGTGCGGGTTTCGGGCGCGCACAGGTGCGCCACCGAAATGTGTCGGCTATGGGGAATGTCGGCGGCGATCTCACAGCGTCATCTCGTCGAGGTGGGATACTCCGCTGCTGTTCAGTAGGCGGCCGCCGTTGACCATTGTAACGACAGTGTGGGTTCACGCTGCGCACAGCGGCAAATTTGACGCCTGCGCGCGTCGGTGCTCCCCGCGTACGGGGCTACTTGCCGGTGGCGGTGACGTCGAATTCCGAGGCCATCGCCGCGCCGACGATACCCGCGGTGTTCTGCAGCGCGGCGGCCACCACCGGCGTGCGATTGCCCAGCAGAGGGATCCACTTGTCGGCTTTGCGGCTGATGCCGCCGCCGGCGATGAACAGGTCCGGCCATATCGCGTTCTCGACGGCGACGAGCACTTTGGTGACCTCTTTGGTCCAGCGCTCGTAGCTCCAGCCCCGGCGTTCCTTGACCGAGCTGGCGGCCCGGTGCTCGGCTTCCTTGCCGCCGACCTCCAGGTGCCCGAACTCGGTGTTGGGCAGCAGCACGCCGTTGTGGATCACCGCCGAGCCGATACCGGTGCCGAATGTGAGCAACACGATGACGCCGGTGTTGTCGCGACCGGCGCCGAACTTCTCCTCGGCGAGTCCGGCGGCGTCGGCGTCGTTGAGCACGGTCACCGGGTGGCCGTCCAGCGCGCCGCTGATGACCTCCTTGGCGTTGAGGCCGATCCAGCCCTTGTCCACGTTGGCAGCGGTGCGCACGATGCCGTCGGCCACGACGCCGGGATAGGTGACCCCGAGCGGGCCGTCCCAGCCGAAGTGTGCGACGACGTCGGCGATGGTGGCGGCCACGGCGTCGGGGGTGGCCGGCTGGGGGGTGGCCAACTTGAACCGTTCGCCGATCAGCGTTCCGGTGTCCAGGTCGACGATGCCGCCCTTGACGCCGCTGCCGCCGACGTCGATGCCGAACCCCCGCCGGGAGGAGCCGGAGTCGGCCGCGGAGGTCGCCGGGGACGGGGATGACGCGTCGGCTGTCATGCAGGCTCCTCTGCGCAGGTGATGGCACGGTGCTGTCCGGCACCCCACTGTGCCGCCGGTCGCCGGGCGCTTTGACACCCTATCGGCTCGCCAATTGCGATGTGGGCCAGTCGTGCATCCGATGGCGGCGTCGGCCGTCTCACGGCGTGCTGCACGATGGTGTGGTGAATATCGACAGCGATCCCGAGCGGCTCCGTCAGGTGGCCGAACAGTTGGCGAGCGAAGCAGCCGAGTTCGTTGCGCGGAGGCGCCCGGAGGTGTTCGGGGCGGTCCCGCTGCCCGGTGGCGCGCAGCAGGCGGTACGCGCCAAGAGCACCCCCACCGACCCCGTGACCGTCGTGGACACCGAGACAGAGCGCCTGCTCCGCGAGCGGCTGGCCGCGCTGCGCCCGGGTGACGCGATCGTCGGCGAGGAGGAGGGCGGCGCGGTCGACGGCGCCGACGGACAGCTGACCTGGGTGCTCGACCCGATCGACGGCACGGTGAACTTCCTGTACGGGCTGCCCGCCTACGCGGTGTCGGTCGGGGTCCGGCGCGACGGGGCGTCGGTGGCCGGCGCGGTGGCCGATGTCGCCGCAGGCGCCGTGTACTCCGCGGCCCTCGGTCACGGGGCCACCGTCCGGCGCGCGGGCGAGGTCACCGCATTGCGCTGCACCGAGGCCACGGACCTGTCGATGGCGCTGGTCGGCACCGGGTTCTCCTACAACCGCGAGCGCCGGCGCCGCCAGGGGGAGATCGTGGCCCGGCTCCTGCCCGATGTACGGGACGTGCGGCGGCTGGGTTCGTGCGCACTGGATCTGTGCCAGGTGGCCGAGGGCCGGATGGACGCGTACTTCGAGGACGACGTGCACCTGTGGGACTGGGCGGCGGCAGCGTTGATCGCGGCCGAGGCAGGCGCGGTGGTGCGCCCGCCGGCGTCGGTGGAGGGCGGTGGACTGATGGTGGCCTCGGCTCCCGGCATCAGCGCCGCGCTCGCCGACGCGCTGGTCCGCAGCGGGGCGATCGCGGACTGATCTCAGCAGGTGCCGGTGTGGGCCTTGGTCAGCAGGTCCGCGCCGGCGGGCTGGGTGGCGTCGGGGAGCAGGCTGGCCAGCACCGCGTTGATGTCGTCGCTGTGGGTCAGCTCGGTGAAATCCGTGCCGATCGCCAGGTCGACGGTGTCGTCGGGGCGGCCGTCCTGGAACAGCTCGGTGCACGGGGCGACCAGCCACACCGCCGCGGCCGCGGCCCGGCCGGCCGGGCCGAACCGGATCTGGCCCTGGCACTGCAGGCGGGCGGTCGCGTAGAGCGGGTCGTTGGCGGCCTCGGGATCGGTGAAGCCGAGGTCACGCAGCTCGCCGGCGATCTCGCTGGCCTGTCCGCCCTGGCCGCTGGCGTTGAGCACACGGACCCGGGAGTCGGCGAGTTTGGCCGGGGTGACGTCGAGCATCGCCGAGCCCGTCACCTGTTCGCCGAGGTTGGGCGGCGGTGCGCCGGGCTCGGCCGGGGGCGGCGGGGGGTTGCAGACCGCGGCCTGCTGCACCTCCGGAGGGCGGGAAAGTGCGATGACCCAGACCAGCGTGGCCGCGACCGCCAGGCAGCAGAACGTCACGATCCCGGGCAGGAAGTTACGGCGTCGGAACGGTCGACCGTGCTTGTCGAACGCCGTGCCCTCGGTGATTTGCGCGACCACGATCAGCACTCTAGAGCCATCGCCGGTAGCGCTCCGACCGGCGGTGACAACGGACGGACTCCGTATGTGACATAAATCACATTAGATCCGAGGGCATTACGGGCACGAATTATTTGGTGGATGCGTTCGACGCTGGTACAAAGCAACGCTGCAACGAGCTTCACGGAGGGGACAGGTATGGCCACCGATTATGACGCCCCAAGGCGCACAGAGACCGATGACGTTTCTGAGGATTCACTCGAGGAACTGAAGGCGCGGCGCAACGAAGCTCAGTCAGCTGTCGTGGACGTCGATGAGTCCGAATCCGCCGAGAATTTCGAGCTGCCGGGTGCGGACCTGTCCGGCGAAGAACTGTCGGTTCGGGTGATCCCGAAACAGGCCGACGAGTTCACGTGCTCGAGCTGCTTTCTGGTTCACCACCGCAGTCGGCTGGCGAGCGAGAAGAACGGCATGATGATCTGCACGGACTGCGCTGCCTGATCGGCCTGATCAGGGCTGCGCGCCTGTTCAGGCGCGCAGCGCGGCGAGGACCTGGTCCGGACGCCTGGCGCTGACGAGCCAGTACGGGGTGGGATCGTCCGGATCCTCGAGTACGAGCAACACCATGGGGCCGACCCAGCCCTTGTGCACGACGTAGGCGGCGGGGTCGAGCTGACGTCCCAGCGCGGCCGACTTCGCCGAGCGGGGAACCTCGGCGGCGCGGGTGATCACCGAGGCGGGCAGATGCGCGTCGCCGACCCACAGTTCGGTCTCGGCGCCGTTGCCGACCACCTTCAGCTCGGTCCTGCCGAGCATCACCAGTACCACCGCGGCGACCGGAAGCAGCACCGCGTAGGGCAGCCAGTCCGGCACGCCGCTGATGCCCTGATCGACCTCCAGGGCGATCAGGGCGGCCACCCCGAGTCCGGGCAGCCACCACCACAGCGGGACAGACAACCGCTCGCGATAGCGGATCGTTTGGGCAGTGGCGCGCGTGTCAGACACAAGGCCCAGAGTAATCTGTGACGTCGTGTCCACCTCTCTGGCGGTAGTGCGTCTCGACCGCGACCTCCCGCTGCCCAGTCGCGCCCATGACGGCGACGCCGGGGTCGATCTCTACAGTGCCCAGGATGTCGATCTGGCTCCCGGGCAGCGGGCGCTGGTGCCGACGGGAGTGGCGGTGGCGATTCCCCACGGCATGGTCGGACTGATTCATCCGCGCTCCGGACTTGCTGCGCGCGTGGGCCTTTCGATCGTGAACAGCCCGGGCACCGTCGACGCCGGCTACCGGGGGGAGATCAAGGTCTCGTTGATCAACCTGGATCCCGCGGTTCCGATCGCGATCCGGCGCGGTGACCGGATCGCGCAGTTGCTGGTGCAGCGCGTCGAGTTGCCCGAGTTGGTCGAGGTGACGTCGTTCGACGAGGCCGGACTGGCCGACACGACCCGCGGTGACGGTGGCCACGGATCTTCCGGTGGGCATGCCAGTCTGTAGGGGGGAGAGGTCATGGCATTGGGCAGACACCACAGTGACAGCGCTGCAACGCCTGAGGAGGTGACGTCGGTGGACTCCGTCGACGAGGAGCTTGAAGGCCCGTTCGACATCGACGACTTCGACGATCCGTCGGTCGCCGAGGTGGCGCGCCTGAATCTGGGGTCGGTATTGATCCCGATGCCCGAGAACGGCCAGGTTCAGGTCGAACTCAACGACACCGGAGCGCCCAGCGCCATCTGGGTGGTGACGCCCAACGGACGCTTCACGATCGCCGCCTACGCGGCGCCGAAGTCGGCGGGCCTGTGGCGCGAGGTGGCCGCGGAGCTGGCGGACTCGCTGCGCAAGGACGCCCCCCGGGTCAGCATCGAGGACGGGCCGTGGGGCCGCGAGGTGGTCGGCTCCGGCGGCGAGGGTGCGGCGGTCGTGCGGTTCATCGGCGTCGACGGTTACCGCTGGATGGTCCGCTGTGTGGTCAACGGCCCCTACGAGCGGATGGACGTGCTGGCCGAGGAGGCGCGAAACGCGCTGGCCGATACGGTCGTTCGGCGCGGGGATACGCCGCTGCCGGTGCGTACCCCGCTTCCGGTGCAACTGCCGGAGCCGATGGCCGCCCAACTGGCCGCCGCGCAGCAGCAGGCGGCCCAGCAGGCCGTGGCACAGCAGCAGCAGGCCGGCGGGCAGCCCCCGCAACCCCCGACCGCGCCGCAACCCCCGCA
>NZ_BCRS01000225.1 GCF_001552715.1 Mycolicibacterium vaccae NBRC 14118 = CIP 105934
GGCGCGGACCGCTGCGGCCGCGGATCGCGCGTCGGCCTGCTGCCGCGGGGCTGCCCGTCGACCGGGGCCCGCCGGTTCTCGCGCGCTCCCCTGCGGGTGTCCTTGGACTTCACCGTGTCCCGGCCGGTGCCGGCGGTTCGCCCTGGAGACCGGGAGGATCGGGCTGACCCGCCGGATGCTGTCGCGGTCTTGCGCGTCGGCTTCTTCGCCTTCATCGCTACTGTCCCCCCACTTTCTCCAACGCGCGCAACCGGACCGGGGCGCTTCTGGGATTGCGTTCGATCTCCTCGGCGTCGGCGCGTTCGGCGCCCCGGGTCAGCGCGACGAACCTCGGTCCGTGCCCGGGCAGTTCGACGGGCAGGCCGGGCGGCGTGCGCGAGGCGGTGGCGGCGGCGAACTCGGTCTTGACGATCCGGTCCTCCAGGGACTGGTAGGCCATCACCGCGATCCGCCCGAGTGGGCGCAGCACCGCCAGCGCGGCCGGGATCGCCAGCCGCAGCGATTCCAGCTCGGCGTTGACCTCGATGCGCAGGGCCTGGAAGGTGCGCTTGGCCGGGTGACCGCCGGTACGGCGGGCCGGGGCCGGGATGGCCTGGTAGAGAAGTTCGACGAGTTCGCCGGTGGTGGTGAACGGGGTGACCGCGCGGCGCCGCACGACGTGGGCGGCGATCCGGCCGGCGAACTTCTCCTCGCCGTATACGCGCAGCACCCGGGCCAGCGCCCTCTCGTCGTAGGTGTTGAGGACCTGGGCGGCCGTCAGGTCGGAGCCCGCGTCCATACGCATGTCCAGCGGCGCATCGGACGAGTAGGAGAACCCTCGCTCGACGCGGTCGAGCTGCATCGAGGAGACCCCGAGGTCGAACAGCACGGCGTCGACTCCCGTTGCGGCGCCGGGGATCTGGTCGGCGACCTGCTCGACGGCCTGTCCGATGCCGTCGTAGCGGGTGCGCACCAGCGTGACCCGGTCGCCGAACGGCGCGAGCCGGGCGGCGGCGATCTGCAGCGCGTCGGGATCGCGGTCGAGGCCGATCACCGTCAGCGCGGGGAACTGGGTCAGGAAGCGTTCGGTGTGGCCGCCGGCGCCCAGAGTGGCGTCGACGAGGATCGCACCGTCCCCGTCGGCACTCGTCCGGGTCAGCGCGGGGGCCAGCAGCTCGACACAGCGGTCGAGCAGAACCGGGACGTGAGGCTGGTCATCCACCATGGTTGCGCTCTGTGAGATAGGGGCGGCCCCTGCAGTGAGGTCCCTGTCCGAGTGCTCGGACCTGACGTCGGGGAAGTACGTCAGGGCCGGTTCGGGCAGAGGCCGCACTGCACGGGCCTGCGGGCCGGTGGCCAGATCAGAGGATGTCGCCGAGTGCTTCATCGCTGGCCGCGGAGAAGTTCTCTTCGTGAAGCTCCTGGTATTCCTGCCATGCCTGGGCGTCCCAGATTTCCAGGAACCCGATCGAACCCGTCACGACGCAGTCCTTGGTCAGGTTCGCGTAGCGGCGGTGTTCGGCAGACAGCGTGATGCGGCCTTGTGAATCCGGGTACTGCTCGTCGGTGCTCGCGGCCAGGTTGCGCAGGTAGGCGCGGGCCTGGGGGTTGCCGCGCTTGGCCCGGGCCGAGATGTCGGCGATCATCTCTTCGAACTCGGCCCTCGGGTGGACAGCCAGGCTGTGATCTTGGCTCTTGGTGACCATCAACCCTCCTGCCAGCGCGTCGCGGAATTTGGCGGGCAACGTCAGTCGCCCCTTGTCATCGAGCTTGGGCGTGTAGGTGCCGAAGAACATCTCGTCACCTCGCAGACCTTGCTCAAGCCTTGCCTCAACGGAACCCCGGTCGCTCCGTTGTCCGCCACTTTACCCCACAATCCCCCACTTTGCTCCAAATCTCCCCGCGAGTGTTGTCGCACGCCCCACTCACCGGGGCATACGGAGGGTCACGACACCACCCACCGGCCACAGACGGCCAACAGTCGTCGAAAAACCCCAGCTCACAGCGGTGCCGCGGCACCATCGGGCCGGTGGGGCGTAGTGGGGCAAAAAAGAAGGGGCAGCCCTATGGGCTGCCCCTGATCAGGAAATCGGGTTACTCGTCGAAACGGCGCCGGAAGCGGTCTTCCATCCGACTGGTGAACGATCCGCCGCCACCCTTGACGCGCTTGGGCCGGGCCGATCCACCCTCGCCGGCCACGCGCTCACCCTTGGCGACGGTCGGTCCGGTGATCGCGAAGATCACACCGCCGAACATCACGACGAAGCCGATGACCGACAGCACGGGGAGGCTGCCGATCCAGGTCGCATTCCACGCCACCCCGGCAACCAGCATTGCCAGCCCGAGCACGAACAGCGCCGCACCCTGCAGTCGGCGGCGGGTCGACGGCGCGCGCAGAGTCCCACCACGAACGCTCGACGCGAACTTGGGGTCCTCGGCATAGAGCGCGCTCTCGATCTGGTCGAGCATGCGCTGCTCATGATCGGAGAGTGGCATTCGTCCCTCCCTCTTGCCGTGGGGGCGTCGCAGTCGTCGAAGTGGCGGATGCCCGCAAGTACGGACACTTAACAGTAATGATACGAGGTCAATCTGAGGCGTACCACCTAGTTCGCTGCACGATTCTATGACGTGCGCCGCTGCGGGCGGTCACTGCCATGCCGGTTCGGCCGTCCGGCCGATAATGGGTCTCGGCCACACGTTCACCTTCAGGAGGGGCAGACACTTGGCGGCACGTCTGATCGATCTGTCGCCCGGCGAGATGCAGCAGCGCCTCGGCGACGCACTGGCGGTCTACGTGGATGCCATGCGTTACCCGCGCGGCACCGAGGATCAGCGCGCGTCGATGTGGCTGGAACACATCCGCAGACGCGGCTGGAAGGCCGTCGCGGCGATCGAGGTTCCCGACTCCGCCGAGGTGGCCGATGCCCCCGAGCCCTCCGCGGCCGCCCCGATGCTCGGCATCGCCTATGGCTACTGCGGGGCCCCCGACCAGTGGTGGCAGCAGCAGGTGGTGTCCGGCCTGCAGCGCAGCGGCGCCGACCGCAGCCACATCGCCGAGCTGATGCAGAGCTACTTCGAGCTGACCGAACTGCACATCCATCCCCGCGCCCAGGGCCGGGGCCTCGGGGAGGCGCTGATCCGGCGGTTGCTCGACGACCGGCCCGAGCAGCACGTGCTGCTGTCCACCCCCGAGATCGTCGGCGAGGACAACCGCGCCTGGCGGCTCTACCGCCGGCTGGGCTTCACCGACGTGATCCGCGGCTACCACTTCTCCGGCGATCCGCGCGCCTTCGCCATCCTGGGGCGCGCGCTACCGCTGTGATCCGGACCCGATCTGGCACGATGACCGGGTGCTGACCCGTCAACGCACCCGCAGACGTCTGCTGGCGCTGGTGTTGCTCCTGCTGGTCGTCGCGCCGTCGCTGATCGGCTGCGTGCGCGTACGGGCGTCGATCACCGTCTCCCCCGACGACCGGGTGTCCGGGCAGATCGTCGCGGCGGCCATCCCCCGCGACGACGACGACAAAGGCCCGCAACTGCTCAACAACCTGCCGTTCGCGCAGAAGGTCGCGGTGTCGGAGTACAGCCGCGACGACTACGTCGGTTCCCAGGCGGTGTTCTCCGACCTGACCTTCGCCGAGCTACCGCAACTGGCCAGCATGAGCCGCGACGCCGCGGGCGTGGACATCTCGCTGCGCCGCGCCGGTGACCTGGTGATCCTCGAGGGCCGGGCGGACCTGACCACGCTCAGCGACCCCGAGGCCGACGTGTCGCTGTCGGTCGCGTTCCCCGGCGAGGTCACCTCGACCAACGGCGACCAGATCTCGTCCTCGGTCGTCGAGTGGAAGATGCGCCCCGGTGTGGTCAGCACGATGAACGCGCAGGCCCGCTACACCGACCCCAGCGCCCGGTCGTTCACCGGCGCCGCGATCTGGCTCGGGATCGCATCGCTGCTGGTCGCCGCCGCCGTGGGGTGGTTGGCCTACGCCAACCGGGACCAGTCGCCCAAGCCCGGCGACATGCAGGACCCGGCACACCAGCCCTGACCTTCTCGCTTCCGGGCGACACGCTCTACGCTGAGCAGTCGGGGGCGTTGACACTACAGAGAAAGGGGCGCCCGCTGAGCGTGGACACATCGGCTCCGTCAGCCGCCGAGCTGGCAGCGGCCGTCACCGAACAGCTGCGCGAATACCTGCACGAGCGCCGCCGGGATGCTGCATATATCGGTGCCGACTACTCGGTGCTGACCGAGGCGGTCGAGGAGTTCGTGTTGCGCGGCGGCAAACGCCTGCGACCGGCCTTCGCGTACTGGGGCTGGCGCGCGGTCGCCGGGACCGAACCCGGGCCCGAGGTGCTCAGGCTGTTCTCGGCACTCGAACTGCTGCAGGCCTGCGCGCTCGTGCACGACGACGTGATCGACGCCTCCGCCACCCGGCGGGGCCTGCCGACCGTGCACCGGATCTTCGCCGACCGGCACCGGGAGAATCACTGGCTGGGCTCCTCGGAGCAGTTCGGCCTGTCCGCGGCGATCCTGCTCGGGGACGTCGCGCTGGTGTGGGCCGACGACATCGTCGCCGGCGCCGACATCGACCCCGACGCGCACCGCCGCGTGCAACGGGTGTGGAGCGCCATCCGCACCGAGGTGCTCGGCGGCCAGTACCTCGACATCGTCAACGAGGCCACCGGTGCGGAGACCGTCGAGGCCGCGCTGACCGTGAACATCTACAAGACCGCGTCGTACACGATCTCGCGCCCGCTGCAGCTCGGGGCCGCCGCAGCCGCCGACTGCCCGGAGGTGCTGGCGGCGTTCCATGAACTCGGCACCAGCCTCGGGGTGGCGTTCCAGCTGCGCGATGACGTCCTCGGTGTGTTCGGCGATCCGGCCGTCACCGGCAAACCGTCGGGCGACGACCTGAGGTCGGGCAAACGCACTGTGCTGCTCGCCGAAGCGATCCAACTCGCAGAGCAGAGCGATCCCGTCGCCGCCCAACTGCTGCGCGGTTCGGTCGGTACCGAACTGAGCGAGGTGCAGGTCAAGGAGCTGTGCCTGGCGATCGAATCGGTCGGCGCGCTGGCCGCCGTCGAACGCCGCATCGGCACCCTGACCCGGCGGGCGCTGGAGATCCTGAACACCGCGCCCATCGACGCCAAGGCCAAGGCCGGGCTGAGCGAGCTCGCCAGATTGGCCGCGAACCGGTCCGCATAGGAGCATGACGACACCTACCCCGGCCCGCGCGCCGCACACCGACCTGTCGGACCACCTGCGGCGCCTCCGAGACTTCACACTGTCCCCCCAGGCACGCCCTGCGCTGGTCGGCGCCTTGGGCGCCGTGCTGATCACCGTCGGGGCCACCGGGGCCGGCAGCACCCGACTGCACGACCCGCTGCTGGAATCGATGCACATGTCGTGGCTGCGGTTCGGGCACGGCCTGGTCGTGTCCTCGCTGCTGCTGTGGACCGGGGTGGCGCTGATGCTCGTGGCATGGCTGTGGCTCGGCCGCCGCGTCGTCGACCGCACCGCCTCCGAGTACACGATGAAAGCGACCACCGGATTCTGGCTGGCTCCGCTTCTGCTCAGCGTCCCGGTGTTCAGCCGCGACACATACTCCTACCTGGCGCAGGGCGCACTGCTGCGCGACGGTTTCGACCCCTACGTGGTCGGGCCGGTGGTGAACGTGAACTCGTTGCTCGACAACGTCAGTCCGATCTGGACGACGACTACCGCGCCCTACGGGCCGGCGTTCATCCTGGTCGCGAAGTTCGTCACGATGCTGGTCGGCGACGACGTCGTGGCCGGCACCATGCTGCTGCGCCTGTGCATGCTGCCCGGCCTGGCACTGTTGATCTGGGCCGCTCCGCGGATCGCCCGCCATGTCGGCGGCAACGGGGCCGCCGCTCTGTGGATCTGTGTACTCAATCCGCTGGTGATCATCCACCTGATGGGTGGCGTGCACAACGAGATGCTGATGGTCGGGTTGATGGCCGCGGGCATCGCACTGTGCCTGGGCGGTCGCAACATCGCGGGCGTCACGCTGATCGCCGTGGCCGTCGCGGTGAAAGCCACAGCGGGACTGGCACTTCCCTTCATGGTGTGGGTGTGGGCCCGCGCGCTGCGCGACCGCCGCGGCTTCTCGCCGGCGAAGGCCTTCGCCGCCGCGTCGGCGGGATCGGTGGTCGTCTTCGTCGCGGTGTTCGCAGTGCTGTCGCTGGCCGCCGGTGTCGGCCTGGGCTGGCTGACCGCGCTCGCCGGTTCGGTGAAGATCATCAACTGGCTGACCATTCCGACCGCGACGGCCAACCTGGTCAACTCGGTCGTCGGCCTCGTCGTGCCCGTGAACTTCTATGCGGTACTGGAGACCACCCGCATCATCGGCATCGCGATCATCGCGATCTCCGTGCCGGTGCTGTGGTGGCGTTACCGCCACTCCGACCGCGACGCGCTCAAGGGCATCGCGCTGCTGATGGCCGTGGTCGTGCTGTTCGTTCCCGCGGCGCTGCCGTGGTACTACACCTGGCCACTGGCGGTCGTCGCCGCGCTCGTCACCTCCAGGCGGTCGATCGCGCTGATCGCAGCGTTCTCCACCTGGATCACCGTGATCTGGCGCCCGGACGGCGCACACGGCATGTACTCATGGGGTCACGTGTTGCTGTCGCTGGCCTGCGCGGCAGCGGCGTGGTACTGGCTGGCCAAGGCCCCGGAGAGCCCCGCCGACGCGGTCAGTACGCCATCGCCTGCGCGCGACGAACCACCTCACGGGCCTGATGCGAGTGCAGCGCATCGACCGGCCGGGCGTTAGGCACCGCTTCGGTCGAGCCGTCGCGGCGGATCGTCAGCGACGGGTCCGGCGTGAACAGCCACCGCACGACCTCGGATTCGGTGTAGCCGCCGTCGCGCAACACCACCAGTAGGCCGGGCAGGCTCTTGACCATGTGCCCGTCGGAATCGAAGAACGCCTGGGGCACGACGACGATGCCGCCGCGCCGCACCGCCACCAGGTGTCCCTCGCGAAGCTGCTGATGGACCTTGGTCACCGCGATGCCCAACAACTGTGCCACCGTGGGCAGGTCGTAGACGGGCTCGTCGGGATCAAGGACATCCTCGGCAGTCGGAATGCTGCTCATCGCACAAAGTCTAGGACCAACGCGGTCACGGTTCGACGCCGCTTGCGGCTCGGCGCGGCGAGCGCCGGGATTCCGGCTCGTAACATGAAGCCGATGGAGACCTACCAGCCTGCCGGCCCGCTGTCGGGGACCGTGCTGGAAGGTCGCTACCGGGTAGACACACTGATCGCCACCGGCGGCATGTCCGGGGTGTACCGCGGGCTGGATCTGCGCCTGGACCGGCCGGTCGCGCTGAAGGTCATGGACTCCCGCTATGCGGGCGACGAGGACTTCCTGACGCGGTTCCAGCGCGAGGCCCGCGCGGTGGCGCGGCTCAAGGACCCGGGGCTGGTGGCGGTGTACGACCAGGGCATCGACGGTAGGCACCCGTTCCTGGTGATGGAGCTGATCGAGGGCGGCACGCTGCGCGAGCTGCTGCGCGAGCGCGGCCCGATGCCGCCGCACGCCGTGGCCGCGGTGCTGCGGCC
>NZ_BCRS01000226.1 GCF_001552715.1 Mycolicibacterium vaccae NBRC 14118 = CIP 105934
CGACGCCGGCCGCGACCCGAGGACGCCGCACCGGCGGAGCCCCGCCGCCGCCCCCGCCCGTCCTCCGCACATGAGCCCCGCGAGCCGCGTGAAGCCCGTTCCCGGCGTGAACCGCTGCCACCCCGTGAACGCCGGTCGTCCTACGACCGCTACGACCGGGACCGGCCACAGCGCCGCAGCCGGTTCGACGCCTACGAGCCGCTGGATCCGTACGACGCAACGGGATCAAGCAGCCACCACCCGGTCTCCCGCGTGCGCTACCGCGGCGACGACGACCCCGCCGACCGTCCGGAATACCGGCCCCGCCGCCGAAGCCCGCGCGACGCCGACGCCGACCGCTGGGAATACGACATCTGACGGGACCGGGTCCGGTCAGGGGACGGCGCGCAGGAACCGGCCGGCCGCCTCGACCGCCGGCCCGGAGCTGTCCGCGTCACTGACGAACACGGCGAGCGCGAGGTCACCGCGGATCCCGACGAACCAGCCGTGCGCGCGCACGGCGCCATCCTGGGCGTGGACGTACTCGGCGGTGCCGGTCTTGCCCAGCAGGCCGGGGATGTCCTGCAGCTGACTGGCCGTGCCGCCGGTGATCGTCTCCCGCATCATCGCCTGCACCTGCTCGTCGACGGTCGGCGGCAACGGATCCGGGGTGCGGTCGGGCACGCCCGGCTCACCCTCGACGATCGTCGGCGCCGGCACCGCCCCGCGCGCCAGGGTGGCCGCCACCAGCGCCATACCGAACGGTGACGCCGTCACCTGGCCCTGCCCGATGCCCTCCTCGACCCGCAGCGCGGACGTGTCGGCCACCGGCACGCTGCCGGTCACGGTCGTCATACCGGGAGACTCGAAGTCGATACCGAGCCCCAGTTGGGCCGCCGCTCTGGTCAGGCCGTCCGGAGGCAGGTCGACCGCGAGCCGGCCCATGGTGGTGTTGCAGGACCGCGCGAACGCGGTGTGCAGCGGCACGTCGCCGAGCTCGAAGTTGTCGTCGTTCGGGATCTGGCGGCCCTCGATGTTCTCGGTGCCCGGGCACGCCACGATGCTGTCGGGGGTGACCTGCCCGGCTTGCAACGCCGCGGACACCGTCACCGTCTTGAACGTCGAACCCGGCGGGTAGAGGCCGGTCAGGGCGATCGCGCCCTGACCGTCGGCCGGGGCGTTCTGCGCGACCACGAACATGTCGCCGGTCGAGGGCTGGATGGCCACGATCGCCGCCGGCGTCGGCAGCGGCGCCAGCGCGGTCTCGGCGGCCAGCTGCATGCCGATGTCGAGCGTGCTGGAGATGTCGCCGACGGGCTGGGCGTCCCGGCCGCCCACCCGCTTGGCGCCCGCGGCGGTCTCGGCCGACACCGCCCAGCCGGCGGCGGCGTCGGTGCGCTCCTGCCACAGCTCGGTCAGGCCGGCCAGCGTCGGCGAGGTCAGCGTCCGGTCGGTGGCCAGCAGTCGGGTCTGCGGGCGCAACGTCACGTTCGGCTGCGCGGCCAGCTGCTCCTGGATCGGGGCCAGGTCCTCCTCGCGCAGCGTGACCGCGGTGACCGGCTTGTCGGGCGCCGCGGCCAGCTCGCCCGCCAGCGACTGCGGCGTGATGCCCGGGGCGATCGGATTGAGCAGCGCGGCAACGGCGTCGACGTCGGCGCCGGGTGCGACGTCGACGAGGGTCACGACGTGCTGGGTGAGCAGTTCGGCGCCGGTGCGGTCCAGCACCCGGGCCGCCGGCTGCGGGACGAGCGTGCTGTAGGTCAACGGCCCCTCGCCGAGACCGGGCGCCACAGTGGCCGGGTCCCACGCGATCGTCCAGTTGTCGCCGTCCTCGGTGGCCCGGCCTTCGGTGGTGTACTTCCACTCGTTTCGCTTCTGGGGTCCGAACCGCCACGTCGCGGCCAGCGTGAACGTCGCCGCGCTCTCGTCGCGTTGGGTGGCCTGCACCTCGAAGCGCACGTCGGTGCCGAGGCTGGCGTAGAGCGCGCCGAGGGTGTCCGCTGCGGCCGAAGCGTCGTCGCCGGTCATCGCCGCGGCGGCCGCGGCGTCACCGCGGCTGAGGGCCTCGGCGAAGCCGTTCACGGTGGATTCCAGCCGGTCCTGGGTGTCGCTGCAGCCGGCGAGCAGCAGGACGGCGAGCAGGGCGATGGTGAAACCGCGTCGCAGAGAGGTCACGTTCGCTGAACGTACCCGCTGCACATACACGCCGGGCTGAGGCTCGGGGTGGGTCAGGGCGTCTTCTTGGCCGGTGCTTTCTTGGCCGCCGCCTTTTTCGCCGGAGTCTTCTTGGCGGCCGCCTTCTTCACCGGAGTCTTCTTGGCCGCCGCCTTCTTCACCGGAGTCTTCTTGGCCGGGGCCTTCTTGGCCGCCGCCTTCTTCACCGGAGCCTTCTTGGCCGGGGCCTTCGTCACCGCCTTCGTGACCGGCGCCGACTCCAGCGAGGCTTCCGTCCCGCGGTCGGGTCCCTGGCGGGCGGCAACCGCGTGCCCGAGCCCGACGATGAGCGCGATCGGCCAGTCGATCAGCTGTGCGGCCGCCAGTCCGCCCAGCACCCCGTAGAACGCCACCTGCTCAGGCGGCGGGATCCGCACCCGCCCGATCCCCGGCAGCTGCACGGAAAACTTCTCGGCCTCGCGCACCAGTTTCGACACATCCCGGTGGTCTGCCACGAATGATCGTGCCGATTCCCACATCTCGTCCTCCATTCGGGCCAGGTGGCGCACACTGTCAAATCCGGGTTGGTTAGCCTGTCCTACATGCCTGAGATTCCACGCTCGGTCGGGCCCGACGCGCTGATCGCCACCGGCGTGCGACTGCTGACCCCTCCGCTGCGTGAGGTCTACGCCGTCCTGGTCCGCGCGGGCCTGCTGAAGATCGACGACTGACAGCTTCTCGCGGGCCTCCTCGGCCAGCGAGCGCACTGCCTCCGCGATGCGTTCCGAAGCGCCGGGCGCCAGCCTCGGCAGCGCACCGGCGATACCGGCGGCGGCGGCCGCCTGCGCCCACCCGATCGGGCCCACCGGCCGGCACCCGAACACCTGACTGAGCCCGGGGGTGCTGATCACCCCGGCCATCACCGCGAGTGTCCCGACGTTCGTCGCCACCACCAGCCGGCCGCGCGAGTCCGTCAGCGTCTGACCCATCTGGGTCAGCACCAACCCGATCAACCCCATCGTCGCCGCCCGCTGCGGGGTGCCGGTCGCGCGGCCGAACGCCCAGGCCAGCGTGCCGCCGGTGGCCGTGGACGCGCCGCGCATCCAAATCGCACGCCACAGCGCGGCCTCGCTGCGTTCACCGGTGATCTGGTCGCCGGTCTGGGGGCTGACGGCCAGCGCCGCCGCAGGCAGTGCGTCGGTGAGCAGGTTGATCAGCAGGATCTGGCGCGCATTCAACGCCGGGCGGCCCATCAGCAGGCTGGTGATCAGCGCGAAGGCGACCTCGCCGATGTTGTGTCCCACCAGCATGGAGACTGCCGAGCTCACCCGCTGCCACAACTGCTGTCCCTCGTCGAGCGCGCTGAGGAGCGCCCCGATCTGGCCGTCGAGCAGCAGCACGTCGGCCGCAGTCCGGGCCGGGTCGCTGCCCGCCGACACGACCCCGACGCCGACGGTCGCGGCGCGGATCGCGGCGGCGTCGTTGGCGCCATCCCCGACCATCGCCGTCACCAAGTCGGCCGACTCGAGCGCCTGCACCACCTGGACCTTGTGCTCGGGCGCCATCCGGGCGAAAACCCGGCGGGTCCGGGCGGCCTCGACACGGTCCTCGGTGGTCAGCCGCTCCCATTCCGGGCCGGTCATCACCTCGTCGGCGGCCACGGTCAACCCGAGCGAGCCGGCCACCACCGCGGCCGTGACGGGATGATCACCGGTGATCAGCCGCACCCCGATCCCCCGTGCCTGCAACTCCTCGAGCAGCGGTCGCGCACTCGCACGGGCGGTGTCGGCCATCCCGATCACCCCGAGCGGGGTCATCCCGGAAGTACACAGGTCGGCCAGTGCACCGGGATCGGCCGCGACGGCCGCGGCCTGGTCTGCGGTGAGCTCCCGTTCGGCGACCACGAGCACCCGCATACCGCCGGCGGTCATGTCGTCGATCCGGCGCGTCACCTCCGCCCGGCCGTCGGCCAGTGCCGCCGTCACCGCCTCCGGCGCGCCCTTGACCGAGAGCCGGGTACCGATCAGCGCCGCGGCATACGGCCGGTCCGACTGGAACGGCAGCCGGGCATCGGTGCCCCCTGGGAACACCCCGGCGTCGGCGGCGGCCACCCGCACGGCGT
Source organism: Mycolicibacterium vaccae NBRC 14118 = CIP 105934 (assembly GCF_001552715.1). Lineage (GTDB taxonomy): Bacteria > Actinomycetota > Actinomycetes > Mycobacteriales > Mycobacteriaceae > Mycobacterium > Mycobacterium vaccae. The sequence continues at coordinate 4,256 of NZ_BCRS01000226.1, forward strand.
CGTCGGTGGCGTGGTCGGAGTGCTGACCGGTGGTGGGCCGCACCGTGTGCACCGCGGCGTCGAGCAGCTGCGTCGCGTCGACGCCGTCGAGTGGCTGCACCGACGTGACCCGCAACCGGTTCTCGCTCAGCGTTCCGGTCTTGTCGAAGCACACGACGTCCAGCCGGGCGAACGCCTCGACCGCACGCGGATTGCGGATCAGCACCGACGAACTGGTCAACCGGCGGGCGGCGGCCGACTGGGCCAGCGTGACCACCAACGGCAGTCCCTCGGGCACCGCGGCCACCGCGATGGCCACGCCGCCGGCGACGGCGTCGTGTAACGGGGTGCCGCGCAGCAGGCTGAGCACGCCGACCACACCGCCGCCGGCCAGGCTCCACGGCAGCGCCCTGTTGGTGATGCGGCTCAGCTGCGCCTGCAACCCCACCTTGCGGGCCTTGCGGCTGGTCATCGCCGCCACCCGGTTCATCTGCGCGGCGGGCCCGACGGCGGTCACCACCGCGGTGACCCGGCCGGCCACCAAGGTGGTGCCGGAATAGAGCATGCACGCGCGCTCGGCCAGCGGCGCGCCCGGTGTCGCGTCGACGTGTTTGGCCACCGGCAGTGATTCCCCGGTCAACGCGGATTCGTCGGCCTCGGCGGCGTCGGCGGCGATGATCCGGGCGTCGGCGGGGATCACCTCTCCGGCCCTGACCCGGATCACGTCGCCGGGCACCAGATCCGCCGCACGCACGTCCTCGTAGTCGCTACCGCGCCCGGCGCCGGTGAGCCGCCGCGCGAGCGGCTCCTGCACGGCCAGCAGCCCGCTCAGAATCCGCTCGGCGTGCAGGGTCTGTTCGGCCGAGATCGCGGTGTTGAGCAGTTGCACCGCGGCGACCATCATCGCGTCGAGCGGAGAGCCCAGCAACGCGGTGGCGGCGGCTCCCGTCGCCAGGATCGTGGTGATCGGATCGGCCAGGTCCTCACGCACCACACCGGCGAAATCGCTGACCAGTCCCCAAGATCGGGCCGCCGCCGCGGTGAACGGCCGCAGGCCTTCGGGCAGGTCCGGCCCGAAGTCTGCCGACGAGCCGGACGACGACTGCGTGCGTGGGAGCAGCAGCTGCACCTCGTCCACCGGCAGTGCGTGCCAGTCGTGTCCGGGTTCCGGGTGCGGCAACGCCTCGTCGAACACCTGCTCGCCCCTGCGGTAGCCGGCCCACAGCGCCGCGGTGGCCGTGACGCTTCCCGCGACCGGCCCCGAGCCGAGCACGCTGGGCAACAACATCACCGCACCCAGCGCCGACGCACTGGCCGACATCTCGATGCCCCGCACGACGGTGTGCCGCGCCGCTGGCAGTGCATGTACGACCCGCCACACACCGGTGAGGTCGGGCACAAGGATGTCGGCGTCCCACGGCGGAGGTGATCCGTTTCGCCAAACGCCGACCGTCACATGCGCTTTCGTCGATGCCAGCCCGGTACTCGCGGTGAGTAGGGCGATCCGGGCGCCGCCCGCGGACAGCTCCGCCACCGTGTCGGCCAGCGCCCGGTCGACGCCCCCGGTCGCGGGGCGCAGGTCGTCGAAGCCCTGCCCCAACGAGCGCAGTCCCTCGTCGTCGAGCGAAACCACGCGGGCGCCGGCCCGGCGGGACTCGGTGACCAGAGCCGATGCCCACGGGTCACGGATCGCGCTCACCAGCACCTCGCCGCTGCGGCCGGCACCCGGGATGCCCGCCAGCGGAGACCATCCCGGCGCCAGTGCCCCGTCGGCCAGCGCTGCCCGGGCGGCCTGCCACGCCACCCCGCGGTCTCCGTTGTCGACGCCCTGCACGCGGGTCACCGCCAACTCGTCGGTGTAAAGGATCCGCGGGTCGATGACCACGGTGTCGATCTGATCCAGCCGGCGCAGCACCACCGGGCGCAGCACGAGGGCGCCGTGATGCTCGGTCAGCCCACGTCCGAGCGCACACGCGAACGCTTCGGTGATGCTGCGCACCGGCCGGGCCGTGGCGACCAATGCTGCGGCACTTGCAGTTTCGCGGTCGCGTGATGCGACACCGAGAAGCGCGGCCGCGCCGAGCCCGATCTCGGCGGCGCGGTCGGCGTAGCGCACGCCGGCCCCGCCGGCGTCGAACTGATCCACATCGCGCGGCACAACACCGGACTGGTCGGCGAACTTGATCGCCTGCTCCCTGATCTCAGGTTCCGACCGCTGCCAGCTGCGGCGGACGTTGATCGCCTCGGCGGCGCGCATCACGCGGGTCGCCGTCTGGTGCACCACGGCCGCAGGTGATGCGGTCAGCACCCCGGCGGCCGTGCCCAGCACCGTCACCGACAGGTCGGTGGCGTCGCGGCCCAGGTGGCGCTCGAATTGATTGCGCACCAACGGAAAGTATTCGGCGAACGCCCCCGGCAACGACACCGCGTTGCCGAACCGGCCTGCTCCCAGGACGGCGCCGATCACCGCGGGGCCGATGCCCGCCGCCGACACCGCGGCCGCGAGCAGCCGCTCGGCCAACAGCTCGTCGTCCCCGGGCAGTGTCACCGGACGGGTCCGCTCCGTGGTGGCCTGGGCCCCGGCCTCCGCGTCGTCGACGACGCGGCACAGGTGCGCGGCACCCGGGCCCGCCTCCGAGACCGTCACCACGACCCGGGAGTTGGCGACGTTCAGCGCGGCGGCCCTGACACCGGCCTCGGCGCGCACCGCGGCCAGCACGGCGGCGCCGATGCGCGACCCGTCCTCGGTGCCCAGGCCACGCACCTCGATCCACCGGGTGCGCCCGGCCGAACTGCTGCGCCGCACAGGGTGGCCGCCGGCGGCCTCGCGTACGACACCCAGCACCGTCTGCGCAGCCTGGAAAGGAGCGTTCAGCAGGTTCACCGTCACCGCCCTGTCGTGGTGCGCCGCAGTCGGTTCGCACCGCCAGCCCCCACCTGGACGCGACAGCGCCTCGAACAACGTCGAGCGTACGCCCGGCCAGGCTGATCGTCGGCCGCCACCGTTGTCGGCAGGACGGCGGTGCGGGCGCGGCGACGCTAGGTGCGGGCGGGGCGGATCTCGCGCGGCAGC
>NZ_BCRS01000227.1 GCF_001552715.1 Mycolicibacterium vaccae NBRC 14118 = CIP 105934
GGGATGCTGACCGCGGGCGGGACGGGCGCGGCTCCGCTGCCCGAGTCGGTGGCCACCGCGGTGTGCGGCCGGCTCACCCGCCGGCCCGGGGTCCGTCTGCGTTGGCCCGACGGGGCGGTGACCGCGGCGCTGCCCGGCGCGGTGACCGGTCTGGGTACGGCGTGAAGCTCGCTGCGGTCGCGGCGCATTTCGGCCGCGACGTCGACCGCGGGGTGGCCAAGGTGGTCGGCATCATCGAGGCGGCCGAACGCGACGGCGTTCAGCTGCTGGTGTTCCCCGACGCCTGTCTCGGCGGCTACCTCGGCGATCTGCGCAGGCCCGACCCGGCCGATCCTCCCCCGGCTCTCGACCCCGACGGGCCCGAGATCGGCGCGGTGATCGCCGCCGCGGGTCCGATGACGGTGTGCGTCGGCTACGCCGAGGCGGCCCCCGGCGGGGGGCGCTACAACTCGGCGATCTGCGTGTCCGGCGACGGCGTGCTGGGCGCCCACCGCAAGGTGCACCAGCCGGCCGGCGAGTCGCTGGCGTACCTGGCCGGTGACACGTTCGCGGCGTTCGACACCCCCGTCGGGCGACTGGGCATGCTGATCGACTACGACAAGACGTTCCCCGAATCGGCGCGGGCGCTCGCGCTGGACGGGGCCCAGATCGTCGCCGCGCTGTCGGCGTGGCCGGCCAGTGTCACCGACCGGGCATCGCGGCTGCCCGCCGACCGCCAGTCGAGGTTGTTCGATCTCTACGACTGCGCCCGCGCCGCCGAGAACCAGGTGGTCGTGGTGTCGGCGAACCAGACCGGCGTGATGGGGTCGCTTCGCTTCCTCGGTCAGGCCAAAGTCGTCGGTCCGGGCGGCGACGTGCTGGCCACCACCCGATCGAAGGGCGGCATGGCGTGCGTCGACATCGATGTCAAGACCGAGATAGCGCGCGCCCGAAAGGTTTTGGACCACCTCGCGGAGCGGCGGGTGGACGTGTACTCGGCGACGGGACGGAACCGCCCATGCGCGTCGCGCTGATCACGTACTCGACCAAGCCTCGCGGCGGGGTGGTGCACACCCTCAACCTCGCCGAAGCGCTCGCCGGTCTCGGTGTCGCCGTCACGGTCTGGTCGCTGGCCAGGCAGGGCGACACCGGGTTCTTCCGGGACGTCGACCCCGCGGTGGAACTGCGGCTGCTCGAGTTCGGTGACCGCCCCGGCGAGACGGTCACCGACCGCATCGTGCGCTCGATCGACACGCTGCACCGCCACTTCACCCCGGAGGCGTACGACATCGTGCACGCGCAGGACTGCATCAGCGCCAACGCCGTCGGCCCGTGCATCCGCACCATCCACCATCTCGACGAGTTCAGCACCCCGATCCTGGCCCGCTGTCACGAGAGGGCGGTCGTGGAGCCGTACGCACGGATCTGCGTCTCGGCCGCCGTCGCGGCGGAGGTGGCCGCAGGCTGGGGACTGCATCCCACCGTGATCCCCAACGGGGTGCGCGCCGACCGCTTCATCGCCGCCGCGGAGGCCGTGGCGGACCAGCGCAGATGGCGTGACCGACTGGGCCGCTACGTCCTGGCCGTCGGCGGGATCGAACCCCGCAAAGGCACTCTCGACCTGCTGGAGGCCTACCATCTGCTCCGGCGGCGGCACACCGACCTCGCGCTGGTGATCGCCGGCGGCGAGACGCTGTTCGACTACCGCGACTACCGTGCCCGGTTCGAGCGACGCTGCGCCGATCTGGGGGTGCGACCGGTCGTACTCGGCGCGGTCGCCGACGCGGACCTGCCGAGCCTGGTGGCCGCCTCCGCGGTCTTCGCGTTCCCGTCGGTCAAGGAGGGCTTCGGGCTGGCCGCGATGGAAGCCCTGGCGGCCGGCCGGCCCGTGGTGGCGCGCGAACTTCCGGTTCTGCGTGAGGTTTTCGGCGACACGGTGCGCTACGCCGCCGACATCGAGGGCTTCGCGGCGCAGCTGGCCGCCGCCCTCGGTGAGGTGAACCGGGTCGAGGCGGGCCGGGCACTGGCCGAATCCATGACTTGGGAGGCGGCGGCGCGGGCCCATGTCGCCTTCTACACCGCACACCCGGCGCCGGGGACAGCGGTGCCATGATGGTCGGGTGACACAAGTCCGGGGCCGGATCTGGCGCGACGGTCAACCCACCGACGACTTCCGGTTCTCGGCGATCTCGGAATGCCTGTGCTCGGACAACACGCTGGTGTGGTGCGACATCTACGACCCCGACCACGAGATCCTGGTGGAGCTGGCCCGGGAACTGAATCTGAACACCTGGGCGGTCGAGGACGCGCTCGCCGACGTGGAGCGCACCAAGGCCGTCACCTACCGGACCCACACGTTCTTCACGGCCTACGGCGTGACCGTGAAAGATCCCCCTCCGCAGTCCTACTCCGACTCGGCCCTGGAGAAGCACCGGGTCTCGGCCTTCGTGCTGCCGCGCGGCCTGATCACGGTGCGGCTGTCGGACCGGTTCGACATCGATGAGGTGTCCCGGCGGTTCGACGAACTCGGCGGCCAGGAGTACGGCGTCGGGTCGCTGGTGCACGGCCTGCTCGACGTGATCGTCGACGGGCACTTCGACGCGGTGCAGGTGCTCGACGACGGGATCGAGGCTCTGGAGGACGTCCTGTTCGACGGTGTTGCACCCGGAAAAGACTTTCAGCACAGAACCTTTCAGCTGCGCAAGGATCTGGTCGCATTGCGCCGGGTGGTCCTGCCGATGCGGGAGGTCGTGTTGGCGATCCAGCATCGCCGATGGGACTCCAACGCCACCGGCGAGCTCGATCCGCTCTATGCCGACCTCTACGACCACGTGCAGCGGGCCTCGGAGTGGACCGAGTCGCTGCGCGACATGGTCACCGCGGTGTTCGAGACGAGCCTGTCGCTGCAGGACGCCCGACTGAACACCGTGATGAAAAAGCTCACCGGCTGGGCGGCGATCGTCGCCGTCCCGACCGCGATCACCGGCTTCTACGGCCAGAACGTCGACTACCCCGGCATCGACACGTTCGGCGGCTTCGTCACCAGCAGCGCGGTGATCGTACTGTTCGTCGTGATCCTGTACTGGCTGTTCAGGAAGCGGGACTGGATCTAGCGGTCAGCGTCCCGACCACCGAGTGCCCCGACCGGTACACGACGGAGAACCCGCCCTCGGCGTCGGTCAGCGTCGACTGGTCGGCATCGCCGCCCCAGCCCCGGTAGGACAGCGTGAAATCACCTATCCGGCAGGTGAATCCGGGAACCTTGCTCCAGACCGCGGGCTGACCGGCCGCGGTGAGGCCGGCGACCAGGCCCTGCTGGGCGGCGTCGCGCCAGTGCTCGGACACCACCGGGCGGGCGGCCGCGACGTTGTAGGCGATCGTGACATCGCCTGCGGCGTAGACGTTGTGGGCCGACGTGCGCATGTGTTCGTCGGCGACCACCCGGCCCTGCCGGGTGGTCAGCCCGGCACCGGTGGCCAGCCGGATGTCGGGGCGGACACCGGTGGCGGCGAGCACGACGTCGCCGTCGACGCGGTCCCCCACCGTCAGGGTCACCCCGGTGTCGTCGACCGCGGCCACGGTCGTCGACAGCAGCACACGCACCCCGGCGTCGGAGAGCATCTCGGCGACCCGCTTACCGGCCTCGAGCCCGAAACGCCGCTGCAGCGGTGCCGGTTCGGGCACCACCAGGGTGGTGGCCACCCCGAGCACGGCCAGCCGGGAGGCGGCCTCGCACCCCACCAGGCCCCCGCCGATCACCACCGCGCTCTCCGCGTACCGGGCCGCCATCTTCAGCGCGACGGCGTCGGCGAGGGAGCGCAGGCGCTGCGCGCTGTGCCCGCCCGGCACGTTCAACGGCACCGCGGCCGAGCCGGGCGCGAGCACCAGATGCCAGTACGGATAGCGCGCGCCCCCGGCGGTGACCACCTCCTGCGCGTCGACGTCGATGTGCTCGGCGGTGATGCCCAGCACCAGGTCGATGTCGTGGCGGCGGAACCAGCCCGCGCTGTGCAGATCCAGGTCGGTGTGGCCGCCGCCGAGGAACTCCTTGCTCAGCGGCGGCCGCGCATAGGGCAGCGCCGGATCCGCCGACAGGATGCGCACGGGGATGTGTGGATGCCTGCGACGGAACGTCTCGGCCGCGCTGACGCCCGCGGGTCCACTTCCGATGGCCAGGAATCCAGGTGCCACCATGGCCCCCGGATACCCGCAGGCCTGCGGTCCAATCCGATCCGCCGTGCGAGCGCGGCCAGGTGTGCGAGCATCGGCCGATGGAGCCGTTCGGCGACCCTGAAGCCCGCATCCGGGACCTGGAGCGCGGCGTCACGTCGCCGTACTACGCGCCGCCGCAGCGGGTGGTGCGCCGGCCGTCGCATCCGGCGGCGCTGTGGCTGATCCCGCTGATCGTGGTCGTGGTCGGCACGGCCGCCGTCGCCGGGGTGGTCATGCTCGTCGACACCGGCGGCGCACCGGGCCAGGCGGTGCCCATCGCCGGCGGTGGCGGACCGCTCGACCCGCCGCCGGTCGCCGGCGCGGGCACGCCCACCGACGTGGCCGACCAGACGGTGACGGTGGAGTCCGGCGCCGCGCTGAGCATCAGCGGGGTCGAGACCAGTCAGACCGTGGTCTGCGACGAGGGCACGGTGACCGTCAGCGGGGTCAGGAACACCGTCGAGGTGCAGGGCCCGTGCGCCTCGGTCAACGTCTCGGGCGTCGAGAACACGGTCTCGGTCGAATCCGCGGGGTCGATCCGCGCATCCGGTTTCGACAACCGGGTCACCTACCGCACGGGTGAACCCGAGATCGCGAAGTCCGGGGTCGGCAACAGCGTCGTGCGAGGCTGAGCGCCTGTCGTAGTCTGACCGCACGATGGGGTTGCACCTGCACCGGGCCGAGCGCACCGACCTGTTGGCCGACGGCCTGGGCGCGATGCTGGCCAGTCCACCGGCCGATCCGTTCGCCGAGGATCTCGTGCTGGTGTCGGCGCGCGGCACCGAACGCTGGCTCAGCCAGCGCCTCTCCCACGTCCTCGGTCGGGGCACCGGCCAGGACGGGATCTGTGCGGGCGTCACGTTCCGGCACCCCCGCTCGCTGATCGCGGAGCTCACCGGCACGGACAGGAACGACCCGTGGTCGCCCGAGGCGATGGTGTGGCCGCTGCTGACCGTCATCGACAGCTGTGTCGGCGAACCGTGGTGCGCCACGCTGGCCGCGCACCTCGGCCACTTCGCCGACGGCGAGGAGAAGTCGCTGCGGCAGGGCAGGCGCTACGCCGTGGCTCGCCGCCTCGCCGGCCTCTTCGACTCCTACGCCAGGCAGCGGCCGCAACTGCTGATCGACTGGATCGACGGCCGTGACGGCGACCTCGACGACGATCTGCTGTGGCAGCCGCGGCTCTACCGCGCGCTCCTGCCCGCCGTCGACGCCGAACCGCCGCACCACCGCCACGCGCGCACCGTGGCCCGGCTCCGGGAAGCGCCGTGCGCGTTGCCGCAGCGGCTGTCGCTGTTCGGCCACACCCGGCTGCCGGTCACCGAGATCGAGCTGCTCGACGCACTGAGCACCCACCACGAGCTGCATCTGTGGCTGCCTCACCCCAGTGCCCGCCTGTGGAGCGCGCTCGGCGACATCCACGGCATCGTGCGCCGCCGCGAGGACATCTCCCACCGCGAGGTCGGCCATCCGCTGCTGGCCACGCTCGGCCGCGACCTGCGCGAGTTGCAGCGCGCGCTGCCCACCGGCGCGCGGACCGACGAGAGCCTCGGCCCAGCCCACCGCCCCGACACTCTGCTGGGCTGGCTGCAGTCCGACCTCGGCGCCAATTCGATTCGCCCACAAGGCCGCACACCCGACGCCGGTGACCGGTCGGTGCAGATCCACAGCTGCCACGGCGCGGCCCGGCAGGTCGACGTGCTGCGCGAGGTGCTGCTGGGTCTGCTCGCCGACGATCCCACCCTGGAACCGCGCGACATCCTGGTGATGTGCCCCGACATCGAGACCTACGCGCCGCTGATCGTCGCCGGATTCGGCCTCGGCGACGTCGTCACCGGCGCGCATCCCGCCCATCAGCTGCGGGTCAAGCTCGCCGACCGGGCACTGACCCAGACCAACCCGCTGCTGGGGGTGGCCCGGCAGCTGCTCGGGCTGGCCGGCGGGCGCGCCACCGCCGGTGAGGTTCTCAACCTCGCCGAGGCCGCGCCGGTACGGTCCCGGTTCGGGTTCTCCGACGACGACCTCGACACGATCGGCGACTGGGTGCGCGAGTCGAACATCCGCTGGGGCTTCGACCGGGATCACCGCCACCCCTACGGCGTCGACTTCCTGCAGAACACCTGGCGGTTCGGTATCGACCGGGTACTGGCCGGGGTCGCGATGTCCGACGACTCCCACGCCTGGCTCGACACCACACTGCCGCTGGACGACGTGGGCAGCAACCGCGTCGAGCTCGCCGGCAGGCTGGCCGAGTACGTCGACCGACTGCACCGCACGGTCGAATCCCTCTCCGGCGCAGCGCCGTTGAGCACCTGGGTGCAGCGGCTCCACGACGGCCTGAACGCGTTGACCGCGGTACCGGAGGCCGACCTGTGGCAGACCAGCCAGGTCGAGCGCGAGCTCAACGACATCCTGGCCGCCGCGGGCACACACGCAGGCACCGAGTTACGGCTGTCCGACATCAAGGCGCTGCTCGACCGCCACCTCGCGGGCCGACCTACCCGGGCCAACTTCCGCACCGGCACGCTCACCGTCTGCACGATGGTGCCGATGCGTTCGGTCCCGCACCGGGTGGTCTGCCTGGTCGGTCTCGACGACGGCGTGTTCCCGCGGATCGGTGTGGTCGACGGAGACGACGCACTGGCCCGTGATCCGAGAACCGGTGAGCGTGACATCCGTTCCGAAGACCGGCAACTGCTGCTCGACGCGATCGGGTCGGCCACCGAGAAGTTGGTGATCACCTACACCGGCGCCAACGAGATCAGCGGCCAGCGGATGCCGCCCGCGGTGCCGGTCGTCGAACTGCTCGACACCCTCGACATCACCACCGCGATCCCGGTTCGCGACCGGGTGCTCGTGGAACATCCGTTGCAGCCCTTCGACATCGACAACGTCACGCCGGGCAAGCTCGGCATGCCCGCCGGGCAGCCGTTCACGTTCGACCCGACGACGCTGACCGCCGCGCAGGTGGCGGCCGGGCACCGTGACCCGCGGCCCGGGCTGCTCGGCGCACCGCTGCCCGCCCCGGCGCCGGTCGACGTCGCGCTCGACGAGCT
>NZ_BCRS01000228.1 GCF_001552715.1 Mycolicibacterium vaccae NBRC 14118 = CIP 105934
GGCCGCCCGCCGCGCCGCCGCGGGCCGCGCCAGGGCGCTCAGCGGACCGCGAGAACCGGCGGCTGATGCGCACGCACCGGGGGCGGTGCGGTGGTGTACTTCTCGACCTGCACCAGCACATGCGCCCCGGTGCACCCGCGCGCCAGCGCTGAGGTCCCGACGTCCTCGGTGAGCACGTTCGGGTTGCCGTGCACGCACAGCGAATCCGGGTCAGCCGGATCGGCGGGGTCGAACCACGCCCCCGTCGACAGCTGCACCACCTGCGGACGGACCCTGTCGTCGAGCACCACCCCGGCCAGGCACGCGCCCCGGTCGTTGAACACCCGGACCACGTCACCGTCGGCGACGCCGCGCGCCCGGGCGTCGTCGGGGTGCATGCGGATCGGTTCACGGCCGGCCACTTTCGAGGCCTGACTGGCCGCGCCGCCGTCGAGTTGACCGTGCAGCCGGCCCGCGGGCTGGTTGGCGATCAGGTGCAGCGGATAGCGCCGGGCACGCGGCCCGCCGAGCCACTCGGTCGGTTCGAACCAGGCGGGATGCCCGATGCAGTCGTCGTAGCCGAAGCCGTCGATATCGGTCGAGAAGATCTCGATCAGCCCACTCGGGGTGCCCAACCGGTGCACGTCCGGGTCGGCGCGGAAGTCGGCGAGCAGGGTCAGTCCGTCGTCGGTCGGCAGCCGCAGCCGACCGTCACGCCAGAACCGGTCGAACGACGGAACCTCGAAATCCAATGTCGTAGACCACTTCTCGTACATGTGGCGGAGCCACTGGCGCGACGTACGGCCCTCGGTGAAGGCGTCCCCGACGCCGAGACGGTGGGCCAGCGCGGCGAAGGTGTCGTAGTCGTCCCGCGACTGCGCATAGGGTTCGGTGAGCCTGGGCATCGCCATCAGCACCGGGTCGTTTCGCGAGCCCGAGAAATCGTCGCGTTCAGCGAAAGTGGTTGACGGGACCACGATGTCGGCATGCCTGGCCATCGGCGTCCAGTACGGTTCGTGCACCACCACGGTGTCGGGGCGGTGCAGGGCGCGGCGCAGCCGGGGCAGGTTCTGGTGGTGGTGGAACGGGTTGCCGCCGGCCCAGTACACCAGCTTGATGTCCGGATAGCGCAGTCGCAGACCGTTGTAGTCGAACGGCTCACCGGGGTGCAGCAGCATGTCGCTGACCGCGGCGACCGGGATGAATGTCGGCACCGGGTTGACACCCTGGGGCAGCCGGGGCAGCCCGCACCGCAGCGGCGCCAGGCCGGGCTCGTTCATCGAGCCGTAGCCGTGGCCGAATCCGCCACCGGGAAGCCCGATCTGGCCCAGCATCGCCGCCAGCGTCAACCCCATCCAGGGCGCCTGCTCGCCGTGCCGGGTGCGCTGCAGCGACCAGCTCACCGTCACGATCGTGCGGTGGGCGGCCATCCGCCGCGCCAGCGCGGTCAGGTCGTCGGCGTCGAGACCGCTGATCCGCGCGGCCCACTGCGGCGATTTCGGCACCCCGTCGTCGACGCCGAGCAGATAGCGCTCGAACCGCTCGTACCCGGTGCAGTAGCGCGACAGGAAAGCCCGGTCGGCCAGGGATTCGGTGGCCAGCACGTGGGCCAGCGCGAGCATGATCGCGACGTCGGTGCCCGGGATGGGCGCGTGCCAGTCGCACTCACCGGTGACGTCGTCGCGCAGCGGCGAGAACGACACGATCCGGCCGCCGCGTGCCCGGAAGCGGTCCAGCGCGTCCCGCGCCGGGTGGGCGGTGGTGCCGCCGTGGTTGACGCCGGTGTTCTTCAGCGCCACCCCGCCGAAACACACCATCAGATCGGTGTGTTCGACGATGACCTCCCATTGGGTGGACCGCTTGAACAGGTCGTCGTGGGTGCCGACGACGCGCGGCATGATCACCCCGGTCGCCCCGAGGCTGTAGGAGTGGCGCGAGAAGGTGTATCCGCCAAGGCAGTTCAGGAAGCGGTGCACCTGGCTCTGGGCGTGGTGGAAGCGTCCGGCGCTGGACCAGCCGTACGAACCGCCGTAGACCGCCTCGTTGCCGTGCGTGTCGATGACCCGGCGCAGCTCACCGGCCAGCCGCTCGGTGAGTTCGTCCCAGGACACCGCGACGAACTCGTCGGCGCCCCGGCGGGTGCTGGGCCCGGGGCCGTCGTCGAGCCAGCCGCGCCGGATGGCCGGACCGGTCACGCGGGAGATGTGCCGCACGGAGCCGGGCAGATTGCCCAGCGCCGGTGACGGATCGCGGTCGCCGGGCAGTGGCGCCACCGACGCGATGTCGCCGTTTTCGACCGTGGCGGTAAACGCTCCCCAATGCGTGAGGCTGGTCTGAGCTGCGGACACCGCCATGAGTCTAGGCGGCGCGGCCCCGTCCACAGCGACCAACCATCCGGTTGGATGGGGTACGTTGACGGCATGGGCGCCTCCGAATCAACCTCAGTCATCGCCTACCAGCGCACGCTCTTCGAGCCCGAGCACGAGATGTTCCGGGAATCGTTCCGCGCCTTCCTCGACCGCCATGTCGCCCCGCATCACGCGGAGTGGGAGCGGGACAAGCTCGTCGACCGGGACGTGTGGCTCGAAGCCGGTAAGCAGGGCTTCCTCGGGATGGCCGTGCCCGAGGAGTACGGCGGCGGCGGTGTCGACGACTTCCGCTACAACACGATCATCACCGAGGAGATCACCGCGGGCCGCTACAGCGGACTGGGAATCAGCCTGCACAACGACGTCGTGGCGCCGTACCTGACCCGGCTGGCCACCGAGGAGCAGAAGCAGCGCTGGCTGCCGAAATTCTGCAGCGGCGAGCTGATCTCGGCGATCGCGATGACCGAACCGGGCACCGGCAGCGATCTGCAGGGCATCAAGACCCGCGCGATCAAGGACGGCGACCACTACATCCTCAACGGCGCCAAGACGTTCATCACCAACGGAATCCACTCGGACCTGGTGATCGTGGTAGCCCAGACCGACCCCGACAAAGGCGCGCTGGGCTTCTCGCTGCTGGTGGTCGAACGCGGGATGGCCGGCTTCGAACGGGGCCGCAAGCTCGACAAGATCGGCCTGGACGCCCAGGACACCGCCGAGCTGTCGTTCACCGACGTCAAGGTCCCCGCCGAGAATCTGCTCGGCGAGGAGGGCCAGGGCTTCGTCTACCTGATGCAGAACCTGCCGCAGGAGCGGATCAGCATCGCGATCATGGCGGCGGCCGCGATGGAGGCCGTCCTCGACGTGACGCTGCAGTACACCAAGGAGCGCAAGGCATTCGGCAGGCCGATCGGCAGCCAGCAGAACAGCCGTTTCCTGCTCGCCGAACTGTCCACCGAAGCCACCGTGGTCCGGATGATGGTCGACGAGTTCGTCAAACTCCACCTCGAGGAGAAGCTGACCGTCGAGCAGGCCGCGATGGCCAAGTGGTACTCCACCGAGAAGCAGGTCCACCTGATCGACCGCTGCCTGCAACTGCACGGCGGCTACGGCTACATGCGCGAGTACGACGTCGCGCGCGCCTATCTCGACGCCCGGGTGCAGACCATCTACGGCGGCACCACCGAGATCATGAAGGAGATCATCGGTCGCAGCCTCGGCGTGTGACCGGTGCCGACTCGCCCGACTCTCGGGGTTTCGCTGCATATTCTTGGTCTGGATTCGGCGAGGTGACTTGGTTATCGACCTCCGCTGACGCAGAGTGAACGCACGCGGTAACTTTCTCAGAATTTTGCAAGGAGCTTGCAGAAGGACCAGTCGCCGACCGCGGGGAGGAAGAATGAGCCGGCAGATGCTGCGCCTACGTTTGGTCGGTCGTCTGACGGTCGGGTTGCTGGGAATCGCCACGGCGCTCCTGATGGCCCCGTCCGCGCTGGCCCAGCCCGAGGTGGAAGCCAACGATGCGATCACCGCGGCATGGCAGGCCGGCGGGGGCGACACCGGACCGCTGGGCCCCAAGGCGGGCGACGTCTACCCGGCGGGTGACGGGTTCGTCCAGAACTTCGCGTCGGGGAAGATGTTCTTCACCCCGGCCACCGGTGCCCGCTTCATGCAGGGCGCCATCCTGGAGAAATACGAGTCCCTTGGCGGTCCCGCCGACAGCGACCTCGGGTTTCCGACCATCGACGAGGGTCCCGGCCGTGCCCCGGACAGCCGCAACAGCACGTTCAGCGCCGCCGACAACCCGGTGATCTTCTGGACGCCGGCCACCGGCGCGCGCGTGGTCCGCGGGCCGATCAACGCGGCGTGGGACAAGCTCGGCGGATCGTCCGGCGTGCTCGGGGTGCCCGCCGAGGACGAGACCTATGACGGGCCCGTCGTCCGACAGAAGTTCACCGGTGGTGAGCTCGCCTACGACTCCGCGACCAAGGCGTTCACCACCGTCCCCCCGGAACTGGCCGGCCCGCTCGCCGACCTGGAGGTGCCCGACGACCCCGTCTCGGCGATCAACGCCGCCCGCCGGGCCGCCGGCGGCGCGCTGGGCCCGCTCGGCGCCGCCGAGGGCGAGCCGTACGAGATCGGCGACGACGGGATGGGGCAGGACTTCGTCAACGGCAAGATCTTCTACAGCCCGCAGACCGGCGCCAACGTCGTCACCGGCCAGGTGCTGGCGAAATACGAGAGCGTGGGCGGCCCGGAAGGCGACCTCGGCTTCCCGGCCACCGGCGAGCAGGACGGTGGGCAGCCAGGCAGCCGGATGAGCACGTTCGCCGCCGAGGACAAGCCGGTCATCTTCTGGACACCCGACCATGGCGCGGTGATCGTGCGCGGCGCCGTCAACGCCGCCTGGGACAAGCTCGGTGGCGCCACCGGTGAACTCGGCGCTCCCGTGGCCGACCAGACGCAGAACGGCGACGTCATCACCCAGCGGTTCAGCGGAGGCGCCATCTCCTGGGACACCGCGGCCAGGAAGTTCAGCACCGAACCGGCGAGTCTCGGCCCGCAGCTGGTCGGCCTGGAAGTGCCGGCGGAGGAAGCCGCCCCGGAGGCGACCCCGCCGCCGGCGCAGGCTTCGGACAACAGCGAGAGTTCCGGGCTGAAGTGGACGTGGTGGTGGCTGCTGGCCATCGTTCCGCTGTTGCTGCTGGCCGGTCTGGTGGCGTTCGCGGTGGTCCGTAGCCGCGGCCGCCGTGGCGAGGTCGATCCGTTCGCGACGACCGACGACGATTCCGGCCGCGGTTACGAACCCGCCCTCGCCGGCGCGCAGACGGCCCACGACGAGGGCCGGGAGGACGAGCTGTTCGGTGAGCGCTACGCCCGGGAGGGGATCGGTTCGCTCGGTTCGGCCACGCCGTCGGCGGCCGGCGAGCTGCGGTCCGACACTGAGTTCTGGGGGTCGCAGACTTCCGGCGAGGGTGCGCAGGACGAGCCGGTCGGCGAGCACGCCGATCCCGACACCGTGGACACCGCGCCGACACGGGTGCTGACCCCCGACCCCGAGACCCTGTCGCACGACGTCGCCGACGACCACGGTGCCGACAACTACGGTGCCGTCGGCTACGGCGCCGACAACTACGATGCCGATGACCACGGTGCCGACAACTACGCTGCCGATGACCACGCTGCTGACGACCACGCTGCTGACGACCATGGCGCCGGGGTCTGGGACGACGCCGCCGCGGACGCCGAGATCGCCGCCGACCGTGAGCCGTTCGTGGCGCACTTCGGGGGTCCGGTCGAGGCACCCGGCGGGGCTTCCGTGCCGGCGCGCGACCCGATGACCGACACCGGACGGCACGCGCGTATCGACGTCGACGAGCCGCTGCCGTTCGGTACCGCTCTGCACATGCCGTTCGACGATCCGGGCGAGGTCCCCGAGGGCTACCCGATCAAGGCCGACACCAGGTCCGGCCTGTACTGGGCGCCGGACAGCGCCGACTACCACGAGGCTCCCGTCGAGATCTGGTTCGCCACAGAGGAGATCGCGCGCACGAACGGCTTCGTCCGAGGCGAGTGAGCGGGGTGCCCGTGGACCGGGTCGGCGTCCCGCTCAGATCTTGCGGATGACCGTGACGACCTTGCCCAGGATCACCGCGTCGTTACCGGGGATCGGGTCGAACGCGGGGTTGTGCGGCATCAGCCAGACCTGACCGCGGGTGCGCTTGAAGGTCTTGACCGTGGCCTCGCCGTCGATCATCGCCGCCACGATGTCCCCGTTGTCGGCGACGTTCTGTTGTCTGATCACGACCCAGTCGCCGTCGCAGATCGCCGCATCGACCATGGATTCGCCGACCACCTTGAGCAGGAACAGTGACCCCTCGCCGACGAGTTCGCGGGGGAGGGGGAAGACGTCCTCGACGGCCTCCTCGGCCAGGATCGGGCCGCCCGCCGCGATGCGACCGAGCACGGGCACGAACGTCGGCTCGGGCAGCGCATCGGATCCGGCCACGTCGGTCTTGACGATCGGCACGGCGTTGTCGTCGAGCTCGCGGACGTCGACCGCGCGCGGCCGGTTGGGGTCCCGGCGCAGAAATCCCTTGCGCTCCAACGTGCGCAGCTGGTGGGCGACCGACGACGTCGAGGTCAGCCCGACCGCGTCGCCGATCTCCCGGATGCTGGGCGGGTAGCCGCGGGTGCTCACCGACGCGCGGATGACCTCCAGGATCGTCCTCTGACGCTCGGTCAGACCGGAGTCGCGGCCGCGACCGGTGCCGGTGCTGTCTCTGCTGTCATCGCTCATGTGCCCGAATCTAACCCGGCAGCCCGGGATAATCAAACATGTGTTCGAGGCGTGTCGCGATCGGATCAACCGATCGTCGCACCCGCTCGTCGCCCGACGGGACTTGTCGGTGCCCTCGGTTAGCGTTCGCAACAGTTCGATCACGTGTTCTATCAATCGAACACCTGATCGAGTAATCTTCGAACACAAGAGCGAACGAGCCAGGACCGAAAGGCGAGCTGATGACCATTCTCGACGATCGTGCGACGTGGAACGAGTTCGAACGCGCGCCCCGGTTGCGCGTGGACGCGGGCCGGGCCCGCCCCGTGAGGCCGGTCCGCAGGCCGCCGGCCC
>NZ_BCRS01000229.1 GCF_001552715.1 Mycolicibacterium vaccae NBRC 14118 = CIP 105934
ACCGACGACGCCCGCGCGGCGCGCAGGGCCGCCTCGGCCGCGTTCGCCGGCCAACCGCGCAGGTTCGCGCGGTGCCGGTGCGCCTTGCCGAGGGCATCGGCGGCGTCCGCCCCGGCCTGGGCGACCCCGGGCAGCGTCGTCAGCGGCGCCAACGGGTCGCCGGCGGTCGGGCTCATCGGGGGCTACCACAGGTCACGCCGGGACACGGTAGTCGACCAGTGACCGCGCGCGCCGTGACGTTCGTCGCGGCGAAAGCGCCGTCCACAGTCTCGGATGTGAGTTGCCAACGTGGGTGCAACCTTGGGTGACTACCCTCACAGGCATGACCGAGACGCCTGCGGACGCCATCGCGCCCTACCCTCCGGCCCCCGAATTCACCGAGCACGCCAATGCCACCGAGGCGCTCTATGACGAGGCCGAGGCCGACCGTCTCGCCTTCTGGGCCAAGCAGGCCGAACGGCTGAGCTGGGACACGCCATTCGACGAGGTGCTGGACTGGTCGGACGCCCCGTTCGCCAAATGGTTCGTCGGCGGCAAGCTCAACGTCGCCTACAACTGCGTGGACCGCCACGTCGAGGCCGGCAACGGCGACCGGGTCGCGATCCACTGGGAGGGTGAGCCCGTCGGCGACGCCCGCACCATCACCTACGCCGAACTCAAGGACGCGGTGAGCCAGGCCGCCAACGCGTTCACCGATCTCGGCCTGCAGGCCGGTGACCGGGTGGCCATCTACATGCCGATGGTGCCCGAGGCGATCGTGGCGATGCTGGCGTGTGCCCGCTTGGGCGCCATGCATTCGGTGGTGTTCGCCGGGTTCTCCGCGAGCGCGCTCAAGGCCCGCATCGACGATGCGCAGGCCAAGCTCGTGGTCACCACCGACGGGCAGTACCGCCGCGGGTCGGCGGTCTCGCTCAAGACCGGGGTCGACGAGGCCATCGACGGTCTGGGTGCCGACAGCCCGGTCGAACACGTGGTGGTGGTGCGGCGCACCGGAATCGACACCCCCTGGACCGAGGGTCGCGACCTGTGGTGGGACGAGGTCGTCCCGAAGGCCTCCACCGAACACACCCCCGAGGCGTTCGACTCCGAGCATCCGCTGTTCCTGCTCTACACCTCCGGCACCACGGGCAAGCCCAAGGGCATCATGCACACCTCGGGCGGCTACCTGACCCAGGCCGCCTACACCCACTACAACGTCTTCGACCTCAAAGCCGACACCGACGTGTACTGGTGCACCGCCGACATCGGCTGGGTCACCGGCCACACCTACATCGTGTACGGGCCGCTGGCCAACGGCGCCACCCAGGTCGTCTACGAGGGCACCCCGGCCTCACCCGACGAACACCGCCACTACCAGACCATCGAAAAGTACGGCGTCACCATCTATTACACCGCGCCCACGCTGGTACGCACGTTCATGAAGTGGGGCCGCCAGATCGCCGCCGAGCATGACCTGTCGAGCCTGCGGCTGCTCGGTAGCGTGGGCGAACCCATCAACCCCGAGGCGTGGCGCTGGTACCGCAAGGTGTTCGGCGCCGACAAGACCCCGATCGTGGACACCTGGTGGCAGACCGAGACCGGCGCGATCATGATCTCCCCGCTGCCCGGCGTCACCGCCTGCAAGCCGGGTTCGGCGATGCGCGCGCTGCCGGGCATCTCGGCCAAGATCGTCGACGACGACGGCAACGAGCTCGAATCCTCGCCCGATCACGGCGAACACACCACCGGCTACCTGGTTCTGGACAAGCCGTGGCCGGCGATGCTGCGCGGTATCTGGAACGACCCCGAGCGGTTCAAGGAGACCTACTGGACGCGCTTCGCCGAGCAGGGCTGGTACTTCGCCGGTGACGGCGCCCGCTACGGCAGTGACGGCGAGATCTGGGTGCTGGGCCGCATCGACGACGTCATGAACATCTCCGGGCACCGAATCTCCACCGCCGAGGTCGAGTCCGCACTGGTCGGCCACTCCGGGGTGGCCGAGGCCGCGGTCGTCGGCGCCACCGACGAGCACACCGGCCAGGCCATCTGCGCGTTCGTGATCCTCAAGTCCAGCGCCCACGGCGGGGAGAAGAACATGATCGACGAACTGCGCGCCGAGGTCGCCAAGGAGATCTCCCCGATCGCCAAACCGCGCGAGATCCACGTCGTCCCCGAGCTGCCCAAGACCCGCAGCGGCAAGATCATGCGGCGACTGCTGCGCGACGTGGCCGAAGGCCGCGAGCTCGGCGACACCTCGACGCTGGTCGACCCGAGCGTGTTCGAGGCGATCCGGGCCGGCAAGTAGGCCTGAGGGTCAGCCGGCCCCGACGGGAACGAAACCGCTGCCGGGCCGGCCCTTGGCGGTGATGTCGGCCAGCTGCGTGTTGAACGACATCGTCACCGCCGGGGTGTGCAGCGGGATGAACTTGACGACGCAGGTCGGCAGGTCCTCGGAGAACGCGCCGTGGATCATGCCGACCAGCCGGTTGTTCACGGTGACGGGGGCGCCCGAGTCGCCGGGCTGGCCGCACACCTGGTTGACGATCGTGCCGGGCGCCTCGCCCGGACCCCAGGTGACCCCGCACGAGTAGCCGGTGGTGCGGCCCAGTTTGCAGGCCACATCGCCGAACCGGGGATCGGGGGCCAGACCGTCGATGCGGAAACCGTTGACGGCGTTGACGGGTGTGACCTTGGCGGGATCGAACTTGATGACCGCGTAGTCGAGGATGTCGTTGCCCGCGACCATCGTGCCGACGGTTCCGGCGGCCGGATCGGCCTCGGCGGCGACGACCGCGCCCGGGCCGCCGCAGTGTGCGGAGGTGAACCCGACCAGGTTGCCCTGGTTGTCGGTGCCGATCGCGGTCAGCGTGCACAACGACTCGCCGTTGACGACGAGGCCCGAGCCTCCGCCGAGGACGACCGGCGGTGCGGCATGGGCAGGGACCGTCGCGAACGCCAGCAGGGCGGTGAGAGCCAGGAGCGCCGCGCGGACCGACGGGAAGCGGCCGCTCATCCTCAAGAGGTCACTCCCCTATCCCGAAATACTCAGACGTGCCCGACCCGTCTTACCAAGGAACTCGCGCAGTCTAACCTCGGCCGGAATCGTTTAGTGGGACGCCACGTGGCAACATGAACGCGACCGAGAAGAGTGGGCGGAAGGAAGCCAGGCGTGAGCGATCGCAGAAACGGCGTGCCGAACACCGTGACGTCGATACCGCTGGTGGACCCTCACGCACCCAAACCGGATCCGTCGATCGGGGATCTGGTCAAGGACGCCACCGCCCAGGTGTCGACGCTGGTGCGCGCCGAGGTCGAGCTGGCCAAGGCGGAGATCACCCGTGACGTCAAGAAGGGCCTGACCGGCAGCATCTTCTTCATCGCTGCGCTCGTCGTGCTGTTCTACTCGACGTTCTTCTTTTTCTTCTTCGTCGCCGAGCTGCTCGACACCTGGCTGTGGAAGTGGGCGGCCTATCTGATCGTGTTCGGGATCATGGTCGTGCTGACCGGGTTGCTCGCGCTGTTCGGGTATCTGAAGGTGCGCCGTATCCGGGGCCCGCAGAAGACCATCGAGTCGGTCAGGGAGATCCCCGAGGCGTTCACACCCGGTCCGGACAAGAGGGCCGTCGCGACCAACAACGGCGATCCGGCGACGCACAAAGACCCCTCGGGCTGGTAATGAGCCCACCCGATCCGTCGGTGGTACGCATCGTCGGACCGTGGCGACATCTCGATGTGCATGCCAACGGGATTCGATTCCACGTTGTCGAGGCACTGCGCCGACCCGACGACGACGATCCGTCCCTTTCCCTCACCGACCGTCCGTTGGTGATCCTGCTGCACGGCTTCGGGTCGTTCTGGTGGTCGTGGCGCCACCAGCTGACCGGCCTGACCGGGGCTCGCGTGGTGGCGGTGGACCTGCGCGGCTACGGAGGCAGCGACAAGCCGCCCCGCGGATACGACGGGTGGACGCTGGCCGGGGACACCGCGGGACTGGTCCGCGCACTCGGGCACCACAGCGCCACGCTGGTGGGGCACGCCGACGGCGGGCTGGTCTGCTGGGCGACCTCGGTGCTGCACCCGCGGGCGGTGCGGGCGATCGCGGTGGTCAGCTCTCCGCATCCGGCCGCGCTGCGCACCTCGACGCTGACCCGCCGCGATCAGGGCCGGGCCTTGCTGCCGTCGCTGATGGGCTATCAGGTGCCGATGTGGCCGGAGCGCGCGCTGACGCGCGACGACGGCGCCGAGGTCGAACGATTGGTGCGCAGCCGGTCCGGCACGAAATGGCAGACGAGCGAGGATTTCTCGGAGACCGTCGGGCATCTGCGCCGGGCCGTCCAGATCCCTTCGGCGGCGCACTGCGCGCTGGAGTACCAGCGGTGGGCGGTGCGCAGCCAGTTCCGCGCCGAGGGCCGGCGCTTCATGAGATCCATGAAGCGTCCGCTGGCGGTCCCGGTGCTGCACCTGCGTGGTGACGCCGACCCGTACGTGCTGGCCGACCCGGTGCAGCGCACGCAGCGCTACGCCCCGCACGGCAGGTACGTCTCGATCGACGGCGCCGGGCATTTCGCCCACGAGGAGGCTCCCGGCGCGGTCAACGAGCAGCTGCGGCGCTTCCTGGATCAGGTGTACTGACGCGGCGCCGGAGGGTCTCGGTCGCCGGAATCAGCTTGCGTTGATGCAGGTTCCGGTCGGGACGCGGTCGACGTTGCCAACCTTGGCCATCTGCCTGGCCACCTCGTTGGCGGTGAGCACGAACCCGGTGTCGACGTCGTCGACGGCGGCGCCGAACACCACGCCCAGCACCTTGCCCTGCCGGTTGATCATCGGCCCGCCTGAATTGCCCTGCCGCACAGTGCCCCTGATCGTGTAGACCTCGCGGGTGACGGTGGTGGACCGGTAGATGTCGGGCCCGTTGAGCTCGATGATCTCGCGCACCCGCGCCGGTGTCGCGGTGAAGTCGCCGCCGCCCGGATAGCCCATCACGATGCCGTCGGTGCCCGGCTGGGCCTCGGTGTCGACGAACTGCAGCGGCGCCGACGGCAGGTTGGGCACGTCGAGGATGGAGATGTCGGCGTCGGGGTCGTAGGAGATCACGCCCGCGTCGTAGGTCTGGCCGTCGACCTCGACGGTGACGCTGTCTGATCCGGCGACCACGTGCGCGTTGGACATCACCCGGTTGGGGGCGACGACGAAGCCGGTGCCTTCGAGCACCTTCTGGCAGCTCTGCGCGACGCCGCGGACCTTGAGCACGCTGGAGCGGGTGGTGTTGACCACCGGCGAGGTGGCCAGGGACGGGTCCGGGGGGTCGATCTCGGCGACCGGCGTCGGCCCGAACGGTTTCAGCACATCGTGCAGCCCGGCTGTCTCCCACAGCGCCGAGAGCCGGTTGGGCACCGACCGCAGCCAGCTGGGTGCGACGGAGTCGACTTCGGCGATCACCTTCGAACCCTGCACGGCGGCGGCAAGATTGGGTTGCGGCGACGAGACCAGCGCGGTGCCCAGCAGCCAGGCCGCGGTCAATACGAGAACGAGTTGCAGCGCCACTCCGACGACCGAGTCGGCGACCCGCAGCCCGGGACTTCGGATCGCGCCGCGCACGGCTCTGCCAAGCACCACCCCGGCGATCTCGCCGATCACCACCAGCGCCAGGATCAGGAACAGGGTGACGAACAGCTTGGTCCGGGGACCGCTGATGTGGTCGACGACGTGCGGCGCCAGCAGGATTCCGGCGGCCGCGCCGAGCGCCACCCCGACCAGAGCCAGCAGGGAGCCCGGCGCGCCTGATCGCCAGCCGGAGACGGCGGCGATGAGTGCTAACGCCAGGATGCTGATATCAAGCCACTGTGACGAGTTCATCGTTGCGCATCACCGTAGCTGCCCTGACCGTCCAGGAGCGCGATTGCGGCGTCGAGTTCGTAGACGTTGTCGCTCGCCCACGGCACCGCCCAGCCCGCGACCTCGAGCATCGCGGCGATCACCTGCCCGGTGAACCCCCACACCATCATCTCGTTGAGCAGGAACGCCGGGCCGGCCGAGCGCCGGCTGTTCCCCTTGCGGTACACCATGATCCGGTTCTCCGGATTGATGAACGCGCGCACCGGAACCCGGGCCACCACCGCCGTCTCGGACGGGTCGACCACCCCGACCGGGCCCGGATCCGGGGAGTACGCCAGCACCGGCACCACGTGGAAGCCCGACGGTGGGATGAACATCTTGTCCAGCACGGCCAGCGGCTGAAGCCGCGTGGCGTCGATGCCGGTCTCCTCGGTGGCCTCGCGTAGCGCGGTGTCCACCGGGCTGCGGTCCTCGGGGTCGGCGGCGCCGCCGGGGAACGCGGCCTGTCCGGCGTGGTGGCGCAACGTGGACGCCCGGACGGTGACCAGCAGGTCGGCGTCGTCGGGCAGGGCGCCGGGCGCGCCGTCGCGCGGACCGGAGAACAGCACGAGCACCGCGGCGTCGCGGCGCGTGCCGGTCACCGCGGCTTTGGTGTTGGCGGCGGTCAGTGCGGCCAGCACGTCGGCGGGCACTTTGCGCCGGTAGGCGTCTTTCACCGCGCCGGGTTGGGCGACGAGCGGGGCCAGCCAGGGCGGGGCCGCGGACGGAGTCAACTCGCCGTCTCTGCTGTCCCAGCTCACGCGACTCCAATCTTCGGGTCGACCGCGGCGGCGATCTCGTCGGCGGTCGCGAACGACCGGGGCAGAATCTCGGCAACGCTACCGTCTGCGCGGAGCACGACCGTGGCCGGCATCACGTTGGGCACCCGCAGCGCTGCGGCGATGGTTCGGCGGCCGTCCTGCACGGTCGGCAGGTGCACGCCCAGCTCGGCCAGCCGCAGCAACGCCGCGCTCTCGTTCTCGTCCTGGTGCACGGTCAGCACGGTCACCGCCGGCCCTACGCGGCGCTGGTACTCGGCCAGCGCGGGGAGTTCGTCGGCGCACGGCCCGCACCAGTAGGCCCACAGGTTCACCACGGCGGGGCGGCCCGCCAGTGCTTCGGC
>NZ_BCRS01000230.1 GCF_001552715.1 Mycolicibacterium vaccae NBRC 14118 = CIP 105934
TGTCGCCTGCCCGGCGACCTGCTCGCTGGCCGGGTGGATCACGTCGAATGTGGCTCCGCTGCCGGTCAATTGCAGCTCACCATCGATGAGCATCCGCTCATCACCGGCCAACACGCCGGTGTCGTCCTGCACGCTTGTCACTGTGACTCACTCCTGTTGATGGTCGGGTTTACGGCTGGTTCGGGTAGCGATGCACTGCCGGCGGGCGCATCCAGGCGCCACGTGTCGAACGCCATCGCCAGCATGGCGTAGGTACCGACGACGAAGATGAGCTCCATCGCCTGATGCGTGCCGAGTTCCTCGGTGAGGCGCTGCCACGTCGAGGCGTCGGCACGACCGTGGGCCAACAATTCGTCGGTCGCCTCGAGGACCAACAGGTCGGCGCCGGTGAAACCGTCGTTGCCCTCGGCAAGGCGGGAAATGTCGTCCTCGGGCACACCACCGTCGGTGGCCACCCTGGTGTGCTCGCCCCAGAAGAACGCCGACCGACGGGTGTGCGCGACGCGCAGCACCGCCAGCTCGCGCAGACGCAGCGATAGCTCGCCGCGCTGCAGCAGCCAGCCGTTGAACGTCAGGAATTTTCGGGCCATCTTCGGGTGGCGTGCGAGTAGTCCGATGATGTCGAACTTGAGGGGATCAGCCTGATGGCCCGACCCCGCCCTGGGCACCTTCTCCCCGGGCAGACCCAGCAATGCACCGAACGCGGCGTACTCGTCGTCACCCCATTCGTCAGCGGTCAGCGGCGTAAGGAACAGCCCGTCGTTGTGCGGATCGGTCATGTTCGGCGCCCACCGTTGACGCCGATGATTTGCCCTGTCACATAGGATGATTCGTCCTGACACAGAAAGATCGCGGCGTTGGCGATGTCCTCCGGTCGGCCCGCCCGACGCACAGGGGTGATCTTCGCGAAATGGTCCAGCGACGCGGTGAACCGGCCCTCGTCGATCGCCTTCTCCAACATCGGGGTGACCACCATGCCGGGAGGAATGGTGTTCACGGTGATCCCCTTCGGTCCGAGTTCGAGGGCGAGACTCTTGGTGAATCCGATCACCCCGGCTTTCGAGCTGACGTACGCGGCCATCCTGGATTGTCCACCCTGAGCGCTCGAGGACGAGATGTTGACGATGCGGCCCCAGTGCGCGTCGACCATGTCGGACAGCACCTCCTGGGTACAGATGAACGGCCCCCTCAGGTTGACCGCCATCACCAGATCCCACTGTTCGTCGGTGATCTCGGTGAACTTGCCGAACTGCTCGATTCCGGCGTTGTTGATCAGCATGAGCACCGGGCCCAGGTCGGTCCGCACCCGGTCGACTGCTGCCCTGACCTGGCTGCGGTCGGAGACGTCGACGGTGTAGCCGTTGACGGTGCCGCCCTGGCCTCGCAATCGCTCGACCTCGGCGTCGATCCGGTCGGTGGCGAGATCGAAGATGGCGACCTTGGTGCCGCGGGCGGCGAGCGCCTCGGCGATCGCGAGGCCGAGGCCCTGCGCACCGCCTGTGACGATGGCGGTGGTTTTCTCGAAAGGCATTGCTGCAGAACTCCTACGAGAACTCGATGTGCAGACGGGTAAGTCCGCGCAAGATGAAAGTGGGCAGGTACCGGTAGCGCCGGGCATCGGGCGGTCCGTGCTTGTCCACGTCGATCCAGATATCGGAGGTCCGGTCCAACAGCCGATTGAGGCTGACCTTCGCCTCGGCACGGGCGAGTGGGGCACCGGGACAACTGTGCGGACCACGCCCGAAAGCGATGTGCTGCCGGGCATTCGGCCGCTGGAGGTCGAACATGTCGGGGTCGGTGAACCTGCGAGGATCCCGGTTGGCCGCCGCGTTGTTCAGCATCACCGTGGTCCCCGCCGGTAGCTCCACCCCGCCGACGGTGACCGGCACCTTGGACAACCGGAAGTCGCCGCGGATCGGACTCTCGACCCTCAGCGCCTCTTCGATGAAACCGGGAATCAGACTGCGGTCGGCACGTAACTTCGCCTGCAGCTCAGGGTCTTCGGCAATCATCATCACCGCGGTGCTGAGCAGGCGCACCGTGGTCTCCTGCCCGGCCGCGAACAGATTGGCCGCCACGCACACCACATCGTTCACGGGCGGGATGCGCCCGTCCGGGAACAGCGCCGCCGCTAGGCCGGTCAGCACATCGTCGCGCGGGCGCTCACGGCGGTCGGTGATGTACTCGGTGAACTTCCCGTAGAGATACTCCAACGGTGAGTGATGCATCGCGTCGCCGTCACTGCTGCCGATGGTGCCGGTGGCGGTGAGCAGCTGATCCTTGAAGTCGTTGTGGTCGGATTCAGGCACTCCGAGCAGATCGGCGATGACCAGCATCGCAAACGGGTTGCCGAAATCAGCGACGAACTCGCAACGTCCGCCCGCGAGCGCTTCGTCGAATTGGCGGTCGGCGAGGCGCCACATGAAGTCCTCGTTCTCCTTGAGGCGCTTCGGCGTGATCATCTTCGACAGCAGCGCCCGGTGGTCCGTGTGCAGCGGCGGATCCAGGGTCGGCAATTGATCGTTGAACGGCAATTGGTCGCGGTGTGCGGCGATGAGATCGGAGATGTCGTCGCCCTCGAGGGGAACCGGAAAGCCCGGGAACGGACCGGTGACCGCCGTGCACGAGGAGAATCGCACGTTGTCGTTGTAGACGGCCACGGCTTCCTCGTAACCGGTGATCATCACGACGTCGTGATGAGGTTCCCGGCGCACCGGGCACTGTTCACGCAGCGCCGCGAGGTAGTCGTACGGGTCGTGCAGGAGCCGATTGTCGGTGAAGAAGTCCACGGCATCCAGGTCCGTACCTCTGGGGGTGGCTATGTGTGGCTGGGTCACTCTGCGGCCCCGGCGCTTTCGAAGTTCGGCACGCTGCCCGTGTTGGGCAGTTCCATCTGCAGATAGACGGCGATTCGCCGAAGTTTGTCCTCGGCGTTGAATTCGTAGACCGACACGGTGTTGACCACGCTGTTGAAATCACCCATGCGACTCCTTTCCTCCAGTTCGAGGAACACCAAATCCGCTGTCTCGGTGATCCGTTGGAACGAGCAGTCCCAGTCCGCTGACACCGCCCAGTTCGTCAGGAATGCCGCGTACTCGTCCCAGTTCATCACCTCCTTGAACGGACCGATGCGGACGAACTCGTCGGCCGCGATCAACTCGGCCAACGGTGACCAGCTTTCGACAGTGAACCCCGGCTGTTTGGCAGACTCGACCAGCCGCTTGGTGATCTGGCTGTACTCCAGCACCGCCCGCGAGCGTCCGGTGGTCTCGCCGATGGCCTCGTCGATCGTCGTCACACCGTCACCCCGGCGGCGGCGAGTGTCCGCTCCAGGGCGTGGAACGGCCCGCGCACACCGACGGCGACATCGAGGAAGGCGCTGTGCTCGTCATTGACGTGGGTCTCCCAACGGGTGAGCTCACCTTCGTCGTTCGTCAGTACGAAGCTGTACGAGTAGAAGCCCATCTTCACCCCGTCTGCGGTGTGCCCCTCCCACCGTGTCTTCATGGTCAGGCCGTTCGACGCCGGCCAGTAATCGAAGCCGGCCGGCTTCCGGTCCGGGAACTTCAGGGAGTAGGCCTTGGCCTCCATGGTCGAGGCTTTGGCGGTGTCCGTCGGGAACTCGCTGAACGGAAACACCTGGTCGCCGGTGAAGTAGGGCGACACGTAGACGCCGTCCTCGGCGAACTTCCCTGCGTCAGCGAAGGCTTCGCCGTCCTGCACACCTTGGCGTAGATAGTCGTCGCGGTGGGTCTCGGCCATCCGGACGTGATGGGCAAGGCGTTCTTCGAGGTTCAAGTGGTCCTTCTTCCAGTGCCGACAAGGGGATGGTGGGGGTCAGCGGTGTGCGGTGTCGGACATGTATCGGTCGACGACCGAGTGGAAGTGCGCGATGACGACTTCTTCCTTGACCAGCGACATGTGGTCGAGTCGGTCGTTGCGCAGGCCCTTCTGCTGCCGAGGCATCTGCTCGTAGTCCTGTTGGAGCGCCTCGAAATACTTGTGGCTGCCCGGCGTATCCACCACGATCGCCTCGGCCCGGACTGCGTCGCGAAACTCCTGCGGCAGATACATGTAGCTGGCCACGTGCCAGATACAGCGATTCGGATCCCCGTCGGGATGCGGCCTGGACATGATCACGTGGCATTCGCCGGCGCGCACGGTCATGAAGTAGTTGGGGAACAGCACCCAGCCCTGGTTGTCGACCATCTGACTGTCGGTCAGACCGCTGACATCGAGCCCCATCCCGGTCAGCACCTCACGGGTCGCTTGTTGCAGCAGGGTTCGGGCGGTGACGCCGTCGGGGAACGTCACGTTCCCGTCCGCGTCCTGATACGGCGCGATCAGCTCCTGGAAACGCGGGATCACCGCGACGGTGCCGGGGAAGGTTTCGGGCAGCGCCAGGATCCCCGCGACCTGATCCTGCACGCCTGCGCCCACCACCTCGAACGGAGCCATTGCGGCGCTGTGGTTTTCGAAGAACCGGTACCGGGCGGTCTGCGGGTTGATGTGCAGCACCTGCAGCAACTGAGGATGGATGCCGTTGATGTGATAGCCCTCTTCGAAGGCGTCCATCACGACTTTCCAGTTGCACTCGATGGCCTCGGTGACATCCATGACGGTGGTGAACGTCTCAATGTTGTAGGGCTCGAGAAGGCTGACGACCTCCTCGCCGAGGTAGTCACGCAGGGGCGAGGCCTCACTATCCGGGTTGAGGAAGATGAAACCCGCGAAAGTATCGACCGACGCCTGGATGAGCGAGTTCTCCGTCTTGTCGATCGGGCCGGCAAGGTTCTCGCGCAGCATCCCCTTCAGCCTGCCGTCGAGGTCGTAAGACCACAGGTGGTACTGGCAGAGGAACCCACGTTTGGCGTTGCCTGTCTCGGTGATGCACAGCGCGTTGCCGCGGTGCCGGCAGGCGTTGACGAAACCACGGAGGACGTCGTCTTTTCCCCGGACGATGAGGAAGGACTGGTCGAGGATCTCGTATTTCTTCCAGTCGCCGGGTTTGGGTAGGTCCTCAACCCGTCCCACGATCTGCCAGGTCCGCTTCCAGATCGCTTCCCGCTCGCGCGCGGCGTACTCCGGGCACGTGTAGCGGTCGGTGGGGATCGTCATGTTGAACGTCCCGGACTGGACGTCATCCAATCCCAGGCCGAGACCCGAAGCGGGGTCGACCCATTCTCCGGGTCGGGTTGACGCTGGCATCAAGGGAGTTCTCCTCAGTCGACGGTGGTCACGGAGTCGAGGGCGGGCGTCCCGACAAGAGCCGTCCGGTCGAGCCCGACCCGAATGGCGCATTTCTCATCTCGGGGCGGTATGTGATCCGCCTCACGATATACATGAGTGAATTCTTGATGCAAGAGTGCATAAAAGTGTGCAGCATCACACATCAGCTAGAGGGCGGGGTTCACCGTGGGTTATCAACTCGACGTGGTCACCGCTGAGGTTGCTGACGCGGTTCGCGCCGCCGGCGGACTGATGTTCGACCGAGGTCTGGCGGGGTGGAAAGTCAGAGTCGTCACCGACGACATAGACCACAGTCGAGCGCTGCGCATCCTCGGCGCAGACGCCGATCCGCCGGCACATCTCGCGGACGCGCAGTCCCGGCCGGATCGAGTGGTTCGCACCCTGGTCTTGCCGGTCGATCAGTTCACTGGCGATCCCCGATCCCTTGTGGCTGGGAGCATGGAGACCGAACCACCAGCGGAACTTCTCCTCTGGGGGCGGCACGTGAGCAGCGATGTGACGGGCCTCCTACAGCCTGTGCGGTATGGAATCAGCTCGGCAGCAAGGAGATTCAAGGCAGAAGCGCTGCGCTGCGCCGACCTCGACGGTCTCGTCGAGCCCTGGGAGCAGTTCTGGGCGAGCAACATCCTCGACCAGCCCCCGTTCGGACATCTCGGACTCTCAGAGCAGAGGTTGGAAGACACCGAATCGCGGAACGCCGTTGCCGCGCGCACTCATGCGCCCCCAGCAAAAGTGGTGGGAGGATCCCCCCATGGCTGAACGATGGACCAAAGAGCGGCGGATCGAACACACCCGCCAAATCCTGCTCGACGCCGCCGAGGAAGTCTTCGCCCGCAAGGGCCTCACCGGTGCGGCGCTCGAAGAGATCGCCGACGCCGCGGGATTCAGCCGAGGCATCATTTACTCCCAGTTCGGCGCGAAGGAGAAGCTGTTTCTGGCGGTCGTCGACCGCCAACGTCAGCGATTCTTGGACGGATTCGCCGAGGTGATGATGTCCTTTCATCGCCGCAGTGACGTCGACCTCGACGAACTTGCGCAACGATGGCGCGACCTGAGCAGCGGGACAGACCGGGCGGCACTGGGATACGAGCTGAAGCTGTTCCTGCTACGCAACCCCGACGCGCGCGACCGAGTAGCCACCCAACGGCTCGAAACCATCCGCGCCCTGGGCGAATTCATCAGCAAGAACGTCGCGCGGATCGGAGGCGCACTGACAATCGATGCCGAGACGCTGGCCCGCGTAGTCCTGGCCGCCAACGATGGCATCACTCTCGACAGCCATATCGATGGCCAGGATCTCTACCGCCCCTACCTGCAGCTGGTGATGTCCGCCATCGAGGCTCCGCAATAACCGCAACCCGCTATGCACCGCCCTATCCGAGGAGACTATTGGTGAATGTCGACGACTTGATTCTGGTGAGCATCGATGACCACGTGGTGGAGCCACCCGACATGTTCCTCAACCACGTCCCCGCCAAGTACAAGGCCGACGCCCCGATCGTCGTCACCGACGACAAGGGCGTCGATCAGTGGATGTACCAGGGCAGGCCGCAAGGTGTGAGCGGTCTCAACGCCGTGGTCTCCTGGCCGCCGGAGGAGTGGGGTCGCGATCCCGCCCGTTTCGCCGAGATGCGTCCCGGCGTCTACGACGTCCACGAGCGCGTGCGGGACATGAACCGCAACGGCATCCTCGCCTCGATGTGCTTCCC
>NZ_BCRS01000231.1 GCF_001552715.1 Mycolicibacterium vaccae NBRC 14118 = CIP 105934
TACCGACCGCCGCGCGCAGCAGCATGACCTGCTCGTAGGCCTGCGCGAACCGGCCCGCCGCCTGCCATTCCGGCCTGCCCGCGGCACGGCCGAGGCGTTGCAGCGCAAGCGGATCGACGCCGCGCTCGCTGCAGCGGGCCATCAGGTCGCGCAGTTCGGTGGCGAACCCGACGGTGCCGAGGGCCGGCCGCAGACGCACCGGCCAGCGCACCGGTGAGGCGTCGCCGTCCTCGACGTCGCCGGCCAGCAACTCGCGGATGATGCCGTCCTGCTCGGCACTGGTGATCAGCCGCGGCGGCGGGCTGCCGTTGCGCTGCGCGGCCAGCCGCAACACCGCGAACGCGTAGGAGTGCACCGTGCGCACCAGCGGCTCACGCACGACACTGCGACCTCCGGCCCCCAGCAGCGCCGTGGTGACCTCCGCCCGGGCCCGGGCGCTCAGCCGTGCCGAACCTGTCAGCAGCAGAACCGATTCCGGATCACGGCCGGCCTCGATGTGGGCCGCGGCGGTGTCCACCAGCAGCGCGCTCTTGCCGGTGCCCGGCCCGCCCAGCACCCGGACCGTGCCCCGCACGTCGCGTCGGGTCAGGGCCTCGGGCGTGAGTTCGGTGTGCGGGGCGGACATGCACGCATCAGATCACGGGGGTCCGACAAGTCCGCTCCGATGGACCCCGGCCCCGTCCACCTGGCAGCATCTGCACGTGTGACCGATGTGTTGTGCACCTACCGTTTCGGACCGCCCGGGTCGGCCCGGGTCCTGGCGATCCACGGATTGACCGGGCACGGCAAGCGCTGGGAGAGCCTGTTCACCCAGCACCTTCCCGACGTGCCCGCGATCGCCCCGGACCTGCTGGGGCACGGGCGCTCGTCATGGGACGCGCCGTGGACCATCGAAGCGAACGTGGCGGCGCTGGCGACCCTGCTGGAAGCAGAGGGCGGGGACCCGGTGGTGGTGGTCGGCCACTCCTTCGGCGGTGCGGTCGCGATGAATCTCGCGGCGCAGCGGCCCGACCTGGTCGCCGGTCTCGTGCTGTTGGACCCGGCAGTGGGCCTGGACGGTCGGTGGATGCGTGAGGTAGCCGAGGAGATGTACCGCTCCCCCGACTACACCGACCGGGCCGAGGCCCGCGCCGAGAAGGTGGGCGGATCCTGGGGCGAGGTCGCCGAGGACGAGCTGGACCGGGAACTCGACGAGCACCTCGTGGAGCAGGCCGACGGCCGGGTCGGCTGGCGCATCAGCATCCCGGCGATGTTGTGCTACTGGAGCGAGCTGACGCGCCCGGCGCCGGTGCCGCGTGACGGCACGCCGACGACGCTGGTCCGCGCGCTGCGCACCGACCCGCCGTACGCCGGTGACGGGCTGATCGCCACGCTCGAGGCCGGACTCGGACCGAGTTTCACTCTGCTGGAATGGGACTGCGACCACATGGTGCCGCTGGCCAGGCCGGCAGAGACCGCCGCGGTGATTCGCGACCACCTGAGCTGAGCATGGCCGCGATCACCGACGAACAGGTCGAGACGGTGCGCGGGCTCGTCGCGCGCATCCCGTCGGGCTCGGTGGCGACCTACGGTGACATCGCCGAGGCCGCAGGTCTTTCCAGCGCGCGGACCGTCGGATGGATCATGCGCACCGATTCCTCGGATCTGCCGTGGCACCGGGTGATCTCGGCATCGGGCCGACCGGCGGCCCACCTGGCCACCCGCCAGCTGGAGCGCCTGCGGGCCGAAGGTGTGCTGGCCGTCGACGGCCGGGTGCCGTTGCGGGAGTACCGGCACGCGTTCTGATCCGCGAAAGTGAAGCCAGGGTCGTCATCGCAGCCGGATCGCAGCCAGGAATGCTATTCCGCGGCAGATAGGGCCTAGACCGCGAGGCGGACCAGCGCTGCGGTGCGGGCCAGACCGGGGAACGCCGCGGCCGTCGACCGCGGGTGCAGCGCATGCACCGCCAACCGGAACATCAACGCGCGCAACAGCATCTGCGGCCACTCCGGCAGCGTCGACCACCGCTCGATCAGCGCGTCGTCGGCTTCACCCCAGGCCAGGGCATCCACCACGACCACTCCGGCCGCCCAGGCCGGTGGTCGCCAGTACGGCGTGATGTCGGTGATGCCGGGAGCTGCCGTACCAGCGAAAAGCACTGTGCCGTAGAGGTCGCCGTGCACGAGCTGGCTGGGGCTCTTGGTCGGGCGGCGCAGCGTCGCGAGCTGGTTGATCAGCTCGATGGACTTCTGCCCGTCGGCCGTGCCCGGCCCCACCCGTGCGCCCGGCGGCAGCGAGTGCAGCGGTCGTTCCTCCCAGGCCGCCCGGTCGGCGGCGGTGAACACGTCGACGTCGCCCCACGGCGCGACCGGCGGCTGGGTCAGGAACCTGGGCCGTTCCAGCTTCGCGGTGGCCTCGTGCAGCCGCACCGCGGCGGAGACGACCTCGTCGTGGCGCGGCTCAGGCGTCCCGGCCACGTACGTGTCGGCGCGCCAGCCCGCGACGACGTACCGACCGTCGGTCGAGCGCACCGGCCGGGCCAGGCGCACCCCGTCGACGAACAGCGTCTCGCGCACTTTGGCCGACCACGCGGCGCGCGCGTGGTCGGCGACCATCGACAGCACCACTTCGCCGCAGCGCCATCCGCCTTCCCAGCTGGATCCCAGCGGCGCAGGCTGCACTCCGGACAGCCCGAAGGCCGTGAGGACGTGCTCTGGCGGTCGCTCGGCGGTCACCGGCACAGCCTAATTGCCGCGGCGGCAAACCCGGCGTTAGTACATGACCATGTCGGGTTCGAGTTGCTTGCCCCAGGCCACGATCCCGCCCTGCACGTGCAGCGCGTCGGAGAACCCGGCCTTCTTCACGATGGCGAGCACCTCGGCCGAACGCACCCCGGTCTTGCAGTAGAACACCGGCGTCCGGTCCACCTTCAGTTTGGCCAGCGCTTCACCGGTTTCGAAGGCACCCTTGGGAATCAGCTCCGCGCCCTCGATGTGATTGATGTCCCACTCGACCGGTTCCCGGACGTCGATCAGCGACAGCGGCTTGCCCGAGTCCAGCAGTTCGCGAAGCTCGCGCGGGGTGATGGTCGACTCGGCGGCGGCCTCGGCGGCCGCGTCGGAGACCACGCCGCAGAACGCCTCGTAGTCGATGAGCTCGGTGATCTTGGGCGTCGACGGATCCTTGCGGATCTTGATCGTGCGATAGGTCATGTCCAGCGCGTCGTAGACCATCAACCGGCCCAGCAGCGGCTCGCCGATACCGGTGATCAACTTGATCGCCTCGGTGCCCATCACCGACGCGATCGACGAGCACAGGATGCCCAGCACCCCGCCCTCGGCGCACGACGGCACCATCCCCGGCGGCGGCGGTTCGGGGTACAGGTCGCGGTAGTTCAGGCCCAGCCCGTCCGGGGCGTCCTCCCAGAAGATCGACACCTGGCCCTCGAACCGGTAGATCGACCCCCACACGTAGGGTTTGCCGGCCAGCACGGCGGCGTCGTTGACCAGATACCGGGTGGCGAAGTTGTCGGTGCCGTCCAGGATCAGGTCGTACTGCTCGAACAGCTGCACGGCGTTGTCGGGTTCCAGCCGGAACTCGTGCAGCACGACGTCGACGAGCGGATTGATCTCGGCGATCGAGTCCTTGGCGCTCTGCGCCTTGGACCGGCCGATGTCGGACACGCCGTGGATGATCTGGCGCTGCAGGTTGGACTCGTCGACGACGTCGAACTCGACGATGCCGATGGTGCCGACCCCGGCCGCGGCCAGGTAGAGCAGGGTGGGTGAACCCAGCCCGCCGGCGCCGATGACCAGCACGCGGGCGTTCTTCAGCCGCTTCTGTCCGTCCACGCCGAGGTCGGGGATGATCAGGTGGCGGCTGTAGCGCGCCACCTCTTCGCGGGTGAGCTCAGCCGCTGGCTCGACCAGCGGCGGCAACGGTGTCGACACCGAAATTCTCCTTGGTTTGGCTGTCAGACCATCTCAGCAGGTACGGCTTCCAACAGCAACGAGGGCCCGACGCTTCCCGGCCGGTCACGGTGGTGCTAGGCGATCGGGTACGGCCACGGGTTGAAGCGGCACGTGTGTCCGTCGGGGGTGACGGTGCCGGGGTCGAACTTGGCCGCGTCGGTGTTGTTGGTCGAGAACGTCTGCTGCATCATGATCGGCGCCAGGTCGCCGTTGGCGGGGCACTGCTCGTGGCGCTGGTAGCCGATGGCGTGCCCGACCTCGTGGTTGATCACGTACTGCCGGTAGGACCCGATGTCGCCCTGGAACGGCACCGCGCCGCGCACCCACCTGGCCTCGTTGATGAACACCCGCGGCTGGCCGTCGAACGCCGGGTTGTAGCAGGAGGCTTCGAGCTGGATGTCGTAGCCGCAGCCGTCGCGGATCGTCATCGGCGAGGTCAGCGACACCCGGAAGTCGGGGACGATGCCGGAGGCCGCGTCGACCCGGGTGAACGCGAACTGCGGGTTGTGGGTCCAGCTCTTCGGGTTGGCCAGGGTCTCGCTGACCATCCGGGCGAACCCGTCGTCGCCGCCGAACGTGGTGGTGTCGAGGCCGTCCTCGACCTCGACGGTGTAGGTGAACACCTTGGTGGTGCCCTGCCCGACCTGCGGGGTGCCACCCGGCACGACGTGCCAGGTGCGCGCGCCGGCCTCGGTGAACGGGCCACCGTCGGGCAGGATGCCGGTCGGCAGGTTGGCGTCGAACTGGGTCAGGCCCTTGGGCGGGGCGCCGACGATGGACGTGCTCGGGACACCGATCGTCGGCGGTCCCTGCACCGGGCCCTCGTCCTCGACCGCCTGGGGGACGCTGGTGCCGGCGATGGTCTGGTAGAGCACGACCCCGGTCAGCACCACGAGCAGCGGCAGGGCGTAGGCCCGCCACCCGTAGGTGGAGACGAACCGGCCGATCCAGGTCTGCTTGCGCCAGCGCTTGTGCTCGTCGCGGTTCGACCGGGGCCGCCCAGGCTGCTCGGCCAGCGGGTCACGCTGAGCGCGCAGGGGCTCGCGCCAGTCGTCGCGAAGCACGGGGACGCGGCCGTCTCCGCGCCGCTCAGGACCCATAGGTCCTCCTCGCGTGCGGGAGTCGTAGGCCACCGGAACAGGATCTCACAGCGCGGAGGACATGCTGCTCTGGCGCGCCACCTGGGCTTCCGCAAACACCGGCGTGCCGCGTGTGCAGCGCTGTGACAGCTGTCCTGACGCGGATGGTCGGCCAACGGTAGTAAGGTCAGTGCGAGCGAATTCCAGACGCCGGTCGGGCCGGCCGTAGATCTCGAGGTTCTGATGAGCGAACTGGCCAAGACGGCGCAGCGACGAGGGGGTAAGCCGGCGAACGGCACCGCCCCTTCCGGCGCAGCCCGGCGGGGCAACCGGCTGCCCCGCGACGAGCGTCGCGGCCAGCTGTTGATCGCGGCCAGCGAGGTGTTCGTGGACCGCGGCTATCACGCCGCGGGCATGGACGAGATCGCCGACCGCGCCGGTGTCAGCAAACCTGTGCTGTATCAGCACTTCGCGTCGAAGGTGGAGCTCTACCTCGCGGTCCTGCAGCGTCACGTGGACAACCTCGTCTCGGGTGTGCGCCAGGCGTTGCGCACCACCACCGACAACCGGCAGCGTGTCCGCGCGGCCGTGCAGGCGTTCTTCGACTTCATCGAGCACGACGGTCAGGGCTACCGCTTGATCTTCGAGAACGACTACGTGACCGAGCCGCAGGTCGCCGCGCAGGTGAAGGTCGCGACCGAATCGTGCACCGACGCGGTGTTCGATCTGATCAGCCATGACTCCGGGCTGGAGCCGCACCGCGCCCGGATGATCGCGGTCGGGCTGGTCAGCATCAGCGTGGACTCGGCGCGCTACTGGCTCAACAACGAGCGCCCGATCGACAAGGACGACGCCGTGGAGGGCACCGTCCAGTTCATCTGGGGCGGCCTGTCGCACGTTCCGCTGACGCGGTCCTGAGCCGAGCGCGCACCGAAACTGCAACTACGCAGCCGTTCTCTCGAACTTTCGCTACCTGGATGCAGTTTCGGCGCTACTCGTCTACCTAGGTCGTCGACCTAGCCCTTGGCGACCTCTGCGCCGACGACGCCGAACCCGACCCGACGCGAGTCCGCGGCACCGATTTCGACATAGGCGATCCGGGTGGACTGCACCAGGAACCGGCGGCCCTTCTCGTCGGTCAGAGCCAGCACGCTGGGATCTCCGCTCAGCGCGTCGGTGACCAACTTCTCCACCTCGGCCGGCGTCTGCGCGCTGGCCAGAATCAACTCGCGCGGGCTGTCGGTGACACCGATCTTGACCTCCACGGTGGAAACCCTTCTGTTCGTGTGCTCGTACTCCAAGGAGGCTAGTGGACGTCGGCCTGAAGAGGCGGCGTCGGGACCCGCGTACGCGACGGGCGAAATCGCGCGCAGGCCGCCGAGGGGCCAATAACGCCGCAGCGATCGAACCGAGTCCCGACCGTGACCGCGGGGCAGGCGCGTCCGTCCCATCCGTCACTTCTGCCTCAGTAGCATCGGGCCCGAAATCGGAAATGACGACTGGGACAGCTGCATGAACAGGCCATACACCGCTACTTCACCGTATTCCCTGACGCCGACCGAGCGGATCCGAAGCCCTCGGGGCGGCCGTGGATACGGGACCTACGAAGACCAAGATCACTACGACGATCTGGACACCGACGCGCTGCCCCCGTTCCCGGGGGACTACCGCGGCGCAGACGACGGCGTGGAGGACTACGAGGACTACCTCGACGAGGAGAAGCTCGACCGCCGCTGGATGTGGATCGCGGGGGTGGCCGGCGCCGTCCTGTTCGTCGCGGTGATCACCGTCAGCATGATCCTGGGCGGCGGCGACAGCGGATCGGTGTCGGCGACCGTGGCCGCGCCGGTGCCGTCGAGCTCGGCCCCGGAACCGTCCGCCGCGCCGGCGCCGCGCG
>NZ_BCRS01000232.1 GCF_001552715.1 Mycolicibacterium vaccae NBRC 14118 = CIP 105934
GCCCGCCGCGGCGCCCGCGCCGCCGTCGGACGCCGAACTGGCCACCCCCGGTCCAGGCCGGTCGGCCGCCTACGACAGGGCGTGGGGTTTCGCGACGTACGTGGCCGACACCTACGGCGCCCAGAAACTGCGTGACCTCTATGCGGCGGCGTGCGGACCGGGCCACCCCGACGTCGCCACCGCGGTCCGCGACGTCCTCGGCACCGACCTGCACACCCTCCTGGAAGGCGCCGGATGAGGCGGATTCTGCTCGTCACCAACGACTTTCCGCCGCGGCGTGGCGGCATCCAGTCCTATCTGGAGGCGCTCGTCGAGCATCTCGTGGCCACCGGGGAGTACGACCTGACCGTGTACGCGCCGAAATGGAAGGGCGCCGAGGACTACGACGACGTCGCCGCGGCCACCGGCTACCGGGTGGTCCGCCACCCGGGGACGCTGATGGTGCCCGAGCCGACGGTGGCGCTGCGGATGCGGCGCCTGATCCGGGAACACGACATCGACACCGTGTGGTTCGGCGCCGCGGCACCGCTGGCGCTGCTGACCCCGATCGCCCGGGCGGCCGGCGCGCAGCGGGTGATCGCCAGCACCCACGGCCACGAGGTCGGCTGGTCGATGTTGCCGGTGGCGCGAACGGCGTTGCGCCGCATCGGCGACGACACCGACGTCGTCACCTACATCAGCTCCTACACGCGAGGCAGGTTCGCCTCGGCGTTCGGGCCGGACGCGGCGCTGGAACTCGTCCCGCCGGGCGTGGACACCGAGCGCTTCGTCCCCGACGAGGTCGCCCGCGCCGAACTGCGGGCCCGATACGGACTGGGGGAGCGGCCGGTGGTGGTCTGCGTCTCCCGGCTGGTCCCGCGCAAAGGGCAGGACATGCTGATCCGGGCGATGCCCGCGATCCGCGACCGGGTACCCGACGCGGCTCTGGTGATCGTCGGCGGCGGGCCCTACCGCGCCTCACTGCACCGGCTGGCGCACAGCTTCACGGTGGCCGAACACGTGGTCTTCACCGACGGGGTGCCCGGCGAGGAGTTGCCGGCCCACCACGCGATGGCCGACGTGTTCGCGATGCCGTGCCGGACCCGCGGGGCCGGACTGGACGTGGAGGGTCTCGGCATCGTCTACCTGGAGGCGTCCTCAACCGGCGTTCCAGTGGTGGCGGGCCGCTCCGGCGGCGCGCCGGAGACGGTCGTCGACGGACAGACCGGCTTCGTGGTCGACGGGTGGGACGTCGGGGCGATCGCGGCGACCGTCGGCGACCTGCTGGCCGACCCGTCCCGCGCCGCCGCGATGGGCGCGGCGGGGCGCAAGTGGGTGCTGGACAACTGGCAGTGGAGCAGGCAGGCGCAGCGGCTGGCCCGGCTCCTGTAGCTCAGCCCTTGGCGTACAGCGCGTCGATCTCGGCCGCGAACTTCTCGGCCACCACCTTGCGCTTGACCTTCATGGTCGGAGTCAGCTCGCCGGTGTCCTCGGTGAAATCGACCGGCAGGATGCGGAACTTGCGGATCTGCTCGGCCTTGGACACCGCCTGGTTGGCTTCGGTGATCGCGACCTCGATCTCGGCGTGCAGATCGGGATCGCCGGTCAGGTCGGCCACCACGGCGCCGGAGTCCTTTCCGTGCCGTTCCTTCCATGCCGGGAACGCCTCGACGTCGATCGTGATCAGCGCCGCGATGAACGGCTGCTGATCGCCGACCGCCATCGCCTGGCTGATCAGCGGGTGCGCCCGCAACCGGTCCTCGAGCAGCGCGGGCGCGACGTTCTTGCCGCCCGCGGTCACGATGATCTCCTTCTTGCGGCCGACGATGGTCAGGAATCCGTCGTCGTCGATCGCGCCGAGGTCACCGGTGTGGAACCAGCCGTCGGTGAACACCGCGTCGGTCTCGGCTTCGTTGCCCCAGTAGCCCTGGAACACCACGCCGCCCTTGACGAGCAGTTCGCCGTCCTCGCCGAGGCGCATGCTGTTGCCCGGCACCAGCTTGCCGACCGACCCCACCCGCAAGTCGCCGACCCGGTTCACGGTGATCGCCGCGCTGGTCTCGGTGAGGCCGTAGCCCTCGTAGATGGACAGCCCGACGCCGCGATAGAAGTGACCCAGGCGGGCGCCCAGCGGTGCCCCGCCGGAGATCGCGGCGTGGCAGTGACCGCCGAGTGCCGCGCGCAGCTTGCCGTAGACGAGCTTGTCGAACAGCGCGTGCTTGAGCCGCAGCGCCAGACCCGGCCCGCCGGTGTCCTGGGCCTTGCTCCACTCGATCGCGGTGTCCGCGGCGGCCGCGAAGATCTTGCCCTTGCCGGCGTTCTGGGCGTTCAGTTCGGCGGTGTTGTAGACCTTCTCGAACACCCTGGGCACCGACACCACCAGCGTCGGCTGGAACACCGCGAACATCGGCACCAGGTTCTTGATGTCGCTGGTGAAGCCCAGCGTGACACCGTTGGTGAACGCGCCGATGGTCAGCGCCCGGGCCAGCACGTGGGCCAGGGGCAGGAACACCAGCAGCTTCTCGCCCTTGGCGAGTTGGTCGGGGAAGCAGGCCTTGGAGCCGCGGATCTCGTAGAGCAGGTTGGAATGCGTCAGCTGGCAGCCCTTCGGGCGGCCGGTGGTGCCGGAGGTGTAGATCAATGTCGCGGCATCGGAGGACCTGATCGCGGCGACCCGCTGGTCGACGGTCGCGGCGTCGACGTCGGCGCCCTGCGCGGTGAGCTCCTCCAGTGCGGGCGTCTCACCCTCGATGCAGTACACCTTGCGCAGCGCAGGCAACGTGTCCCGCAATTGCTCGACCCGGCCGGCGTGCGCGGCGGTCTCGACGATCGCGGCCACCGCACCGGAGTCGGCCAGCACGAACTGGATCTGCTCGGCCGAGCTGGTCTCGTAGATCGGTACCGTCGCCGCCCCGATCGACAGGATGGCGAAGTCGAGGATCGGCCATTCGTAGCGGGTCGCCGACAGCAGCGCCACCCGATCCCCGGCCTGCACGCCCTGGGCGATCAGCCCCCGCGCCGCCGCGCGGATCTGCTCGGCAGCCTCCCGGCTGGTGACGTCGAGCCAGTTGCCGTCGACGAGGCGCTGGAAGATGACGTGGTCGGGATCGTCGCGCTCGTGGGTGTACACGGCGGCGGCGATGTTGTCGTGCTCGCCGACGGTGAACGGTGCCGGAACGCTGAACTCGCGCGCAGTCATCGGAGTTAGGAGCCCTCTCCACTTCAAGCCGGCCCGACACACCGACGGGCCGGGTCCACCCTAATAGTGCGACGTCGGCCGCCTCCGGGCAACGTCGCCACATATGTGAAGCTTGTCAGTCATGAACAGCATCCAGATCGCCGACGAGACCTTCGTCGCCGCCGATCCGGTCGCGGTCGGCCAAGCCGTCGCCGATCCGGCGAGCTGGTCCCGGTGGTGGCCTGACCTGCGTCTGGTGGTGGTCGAGGACCGCGGGGAACTGGGCCACCGCTGGACGGTGACCGGCGCGCTGACCGGCACCATGGAGGTCTGGCTGGAGAAGATGCTCGACGGTGTGATCCTGCATTACTTCCTGCACGCCGAGCCGTCCGCGGCCGCTGCCGATGCTCTGGCGAAGACGAACCTGGCCAAGATGAACCACCGCCGCCGGGTCGCGGGCAAGGAGATGGCCTTCGAGATCAAGCGCAGGCTGGAGGCCGGCCGCCCGGTCGGGGTGTCCCGGCTGGCCTGAAGTACGGCGGTCACGCGCCCGTCGGGGAGAGTAGATTTCTGGCCAGCGACCAGACCACAGCAGGGAAGGCTCCAGTGGCGGACAAGACGGCGCAGACGATTCACATCGATGCCGATCCCTCGACGGTGATGGACGTCATCGCCGACATCGGCTCCTACCCCGACTGGGTCGCGGAGTACAAGGAGACCGAGGTCCTCGAGGTCGACGACGAGGGTTACCCGAAGGTGGCCCGCCTGGTCCTGGACGCCGCGGTGCTCAAGGACACGATGGTGCTGGCCTATGAGTGGCCCGCCGACCACGGGTCGGTGACGTGGTCGCTGGTCTCGAGCTCGTTGCTCAAGGCTCTGGACGGCGCCTATCGGCTGACGCCGAAGGGCTCGGGCACCGACGTCACCTACGAGCTGTCCGTCGACCTGGTCATCCCGATGATCGGCCTGCTGAAGAGGAAGGCTGAACGGCGCCTGACGGATACCGCGCTGAAGGACCTGAAGAAACGAGTCGAGGCTGACTGAGCGCATGGACACCCCCGAGGCGGGCAGCGCACCCGGGGTGCCGCGGATCAGTCTGTTC
Source organism: Mycolicibacterium vaccae NBRC 14118 = CIP 105934 (assembly GCF_001552715.1). Classification (GTDB taxonomy): domain Bacteria; phylum Actinomycetota; class Actinomycetes; order Mycobacteriales; family Mycobacteriaceae; genus Mycobacterium; species Mycobacterium vaccae. The sequence continues at coordinate 4,260 of NZ_BCRS01000232.1, forward strand.
GTCGGCAAGGGCGGGGTGGGTAAGTCGACGCTGGCGACCGCCACAGCGGTGCGCGCCGCACGGGCGGGGATGCGGGTCCTCGTGGTGTCCACCGATCAGGCGCACTCGACGGGCGACGTGCTGGGTGTCACCGTCGTCCCGACCGGCCGGCGGGCGCCCACCCGGGTGCTGGCCGAGCTCGACACCACGGCGTCCGGCGGCGGGTCGCTGGATGCGCTGGCCCTCGACACGCTGGCACTGCTGGCGGAACGATGGCGCACGATCGCCGGCCCGCTGGCCGCGCGGTTCCCGGAATCCGACGTCGGAGACATTGCGCCCGAAGAGCTTTCGGCGTTGCCGGGGGTGCAGGAGGTGCTGGGTCTGCATGAGGTCGGTGAGCTCGCCGACTCCGGCCACTGGGACCTGGTGGTGGTCGACTGCGCCTCGACGGCCGACGCGATGCGCATGATGACGCTGCCCGCGACGTTCGCGCTCTACCTGGAGCGCGCCTGGCCGAGGCACCGCCGGCTGTCGGGCTCCGACGACGCGCGCACGGCGGCGGTGGTCGACCTGCTGGAGCGGATCGGGGCCGGAACGGACCGCCTGGGCAGCCTGCTCACCGACGGATCGCGGGTCAGCGCCCATCTGGTCATGACGCCGGAGCGTGTGGTCGCCGCGGAGGCGGTGCGCACGCTCGGCGCGTTGTCGCTGATGGGGGTCCAGGTCGTCGAACTCATCGTGAACCAGGTTCTGGTGCAAGATGATTCGTTCGAATACACCAATCTGCCCGCCCATCCGGCGTTCGATTGGTACTCGGAGCGGATCTCCGAGCAGCGGACCGTGCTCGACGAGCTCGACCGGGTCATCGGCGACGTCGCGCTCGTCATGGTGCCCCACGTATCGGGCGAGCCGATCGGGGCCAAGGCGCTCGGCGAGCTGCTCGACTCCGCCCGCAGCAGAGACGGGGCGCCGCCGCCCGGTCCGCTGCGCCCGGTCGTGGACCGGGAATCGGGCAGCGGCCTCGACGCGGTGTACCGGCTTCGGGTGGAGCTGCCACAGGTCGACCCGTCGGCGCTGTCGTTGGGTAGGGTCGACGATGACCTGATCATCGGCGCCGGCGGGATGCGGCGTCGGGTGCGCCTCGCATCGGTACTGCGGCGGTGCACCGTCATCGACGCCCAGCTCCGCGGCAGTGAGCTGACGGTGCGATTCCGACCGAACCCGGAGGTGTGGCCGCGTTGAGTGGGACGCACTCCGATCTCGGGCCGGAACTCCGCCAGCTCGCCCAGTCGATCCTGGACAAGCTCGACCCTGCGGTCCGGCTGGCCGCGGCGCGCGCGCAGTCGGCCGCCGGTGGGCCCGGGCGGTGCCAGCAGGTGTGGTGCCCGGTGTGTGCACTGGCCGCGCTGATCTCGGGCGAGCAGCATCCGCTGCTGAACGTGGTGGCCGAGCACAGCGTGGCGCTGTTGACGCTGCTCAAGGCGATGCTCGAGGACATCGAGAGTTCCGGGGGCGGGACGCCTCCCACCCCCGAAGGGCCGCCGCCCGACGAGCCCGGCCCGCCGGACCCGGACGGTCCGCCGCCGCCCGAGCCGCCCGGCCGCTACCAGCACATCCCGGTGAGCGTCGAAGAATAGGCGCAGCTGTGGTCGCACGCACAGCAGGTGGGTAAAGTTGGCGCAGACATATCGACCGCGCCGTGGTCGATGATCCGGAGGGTCCATGTGGTACTGGCTGTTCAAGTACGTGTTGTTGGGTCCTCTGCTGGCGTTGATCGCTCGCCCGAAAATCGAAGGGCTGGAGCATATTCCGCAGAACGGTGCGGCCATCCTGGCGAGTAACCACCTCGCGGTGATGGACAGCTTCTATTTGCCGCTGTTGGTGCGTCGGCGAATCACGTTCCTGGCCAAGGCCGAATACTTCACCGGCACCGGTGTCAAAGGGCGTTTGCTCGCATGGTTCTACACCGCGGTCGGTCAGGTGCCGATCGACCGCACCGACGCCGACAGCGCACAGGCCGCGCTGAACACCGCCGAACGGATCCTGGCGCAGGGCAAGCTGCTGGGCATGTATCCCGAGGGCACCCGGTCTCCCGACGGCCGGCTGTTCAAGGGCAAGACCGGTCTGGCCCGGCTGGCGCTGCAGACCCAGGTCCCGGTGATTCCGGTCGCGATGATCGGCACCGACGAGGTGAACCCGCCCGGCAAGGGCCTGAGGTTCGGCCGGGTGCGCGTCAAGATCGGTCCGCCAATGGATTTCAGCCGCTTCGAAGGACTCGCCGGCAACCGCTTCATCGAGCGCGCGGTCGTCGACGAGGTGATGTACGAGCTGATGCGGCTGTCCGGCCAGGAGTACGTGGACCTCTACGCAGCCGACGTCAAGCAGGGAAAAGATGATGCGGCAGTGAAGCCGCCGACCCGTCTCCCCGAGTCCGCC
>NZ_BCRS01000233.1 GCF_001552715.1 Mycolicibacterium vaccae NBRC 14118 = CIP 105934
TCATCGCCGGCCGAACCCGAAGAGTCGCTGCGCCACCCTCCTGATCTGAATCTCCTCCGCGCCCTCGGTGATCCGGTAGCGGCGGTGGTGCCGGTAGATGTGTTCGAACGGCTCGTGCCTGCTGTAGCCGACCCCGCCGAACACCTGCATCGCCCGGTCGGCGGCCTCGCACACCAGGCGGTTGGCCCGGTAGTTGGCCATCGACACCTTGTCCGAAACCTCCATGTGGTGGTTGCGGTCCAGTTCGGACGCGGCGTAGCGCACCAGCAGACGCACCATCTGTGCCTCGGTCTGCAGCTCCACCAGGGGCCACTGGACGGCCTGATGGGTGGCGAGCGGTTTGCCGAACACCTTGCGGTCGTTGGCGTAGGCCACGGCGCGGTCGATGCAGTACTGCGCGGCGCCCAGGCTGCTGGCGGCCTGCCGGATCCTGTTCTCGTGCAGGAACGTCTGCCCGACGTCCAAGCCGTGGTCCACCTCGCCCAGCACCGCGTTCGAGGGCACCCGCACGTTCTCCAGCAGCACCTCGCCGTGGTCGGTGGGCATGTTGAACGTCCACCAGTAGTACGGCACCGAGAAGCCCGGGGCATCGGTGGGCACCAGGAACGCGGTGATCCCGCGTGCCTGGCCGGCCTCACCGGAGGTGCGGGCGAACACCAGGTCGTGCGTGGCGCGATGCACTCCGGTGTTGAAGCGTTTGGCGCCGTTGATGATCCAGTCATCACCGTCGGGCACGGCGGTGGTCTCCAGCCAGGTGGCGTCCGACCCGTGATTGGGTTCGGTCAGCCCGAACGCCATCGACCGCTCACCCGTGATCAGCGCGTCGGTCCACTCGCGCTTCTGCTCGTCGGTGCCGAAGCGGTCCATCATGATCACCTGCGGGAAGTTGCCGACGATCGACGACTCGTCCTGCAGGTCGTTGTGCAGTCCCAGACCCTTGTGGGCCAGGTGCTCCCGGATCACCGCCATGTCAAGGTTGCTGCCGTCCCGGCCGCCGAACTGCGACGGCAGGCCGTACCGCAGCCAGCCCGCCGCATCGGCGCGCCTGCGCATCTCGTCGAGCAGATCCTCCCACTCACGCCGGGGGACGCCGTCGTTGTCCCAGTCGGTGCGGGCGTGCTCGCGGCGCTGGTCGAAATACTGGATGTGCTCGCGCTCCAGCGGTTTGATCTCGGCTTCGATGAACGCATCCATCTCGGCGAGCAGTCCGGGCAGATGATCGGGCAGGTTGAAGTCCACCGGTTCTCCTTTGAACGTGGTCGTGGTCAATCTCGGTCGAGCATCAATGTCCGTACAGCGTCTTCTTCCAGATGCGTGACAGCGTGGCGATCGCGGCTTCGTCGTCGATGTCGACGCCGAGGCCGGAGCCGCCGACGAACACGGTGGTGAAGTTCTCGAACAGCAACGCGATTGCTGCCGCGGTGTGGTCGGGATGCAGTTCCCCACCGTAACCCTGTTCCTGGGCCCGGCGGACCGAAGCGGCGACGATGTCCATGCCGAAACGCCGGAACTCGTTCTGGACCGCTGCGAATCGTGGTTGGGTGGCGGCCAGTTGCGCCACGGCGATCATGATGCCGATGTTCTGTTTGAACATCGTCCAGTAACCGGTCACCACGGTGTTGAAGAAGGCGTCGTCGTCCGGTGATTCGGGCAGCGGGACGGTCAGGCCCGACGGTGCGACGACGTCGTGCAGGAACGACTGCGCCAGCGCGGCGAGCAGATCCTCCTTGTCCGTGAAGTACCGGTAGAACACCGCCGGTGACTTACCCGCGGCCGACGTGATGTCGGTGAGCGTGGTTCCGTGAAAGCCGCGCTCGGCGAACAGCTTCCGGGCGGCCTGCTCGATCGCGCCGCGGGTCTGACGGCCCTTGGCGCTCAGTGCGGCGGATCCCGGCGCCACGGTGGCTAGCCCAGAATCCGGTCACCGGCGCGCAGCAGCGAACTCGGCAGCTCGTGGCCCACCGCGCTCTGCGCCACCCGCGCGGCGGCGATGGCCGCGTCCAGATCCACGTCGACGCCGATGCCGCTGTCGCGCAGCAGATACACCAGGTCCTCGGTGGCGATGTTGCCGCTGGCGCCGGGCGCGAACGGGCAGCCGCCGAGTCCGCCGACCGACGCGTCCAGCCGGGTGACCCCGGCGGTCACCGCGGCGTAGGCACTCGCCAGCCCGGCCCCCCTGGTGTTGTGGAAATGCGCGCCCAGCGGCAAACCGCCTACCGTGGACCGGATCAGCGTTACCAGCTCGGTGACCCGGCGCGGTGTCGTGGTGCCGATCGTGTCGGCGATGGCCAGCCGGTCGACGCCTGCGTCGACGGCCGCGCGGACGATGTCGAGCACCCGCTGCGGCGCCGTGGGGCCGTCGAACGGGCAGTCCCAGGCCGTCGCGACGATGACCTCGACGGACGCCCCGCTGTCGTGGGCGATCGTCACGATCTCCGGAATCTGCGCGGTCGCCTCGGCCGAGGACCGTCCGACGTTGGCGCGGCTGTGCCCGTCGGCCGCCGAGACCACGTACTCGATGGAGCGCAGTCCCGCGGCGATCGCGCGTTTGGCGCCGTTCGGACTGGCCACCAACGCGGAGAACTCGATGCCGGGGAAGTTGTGCAGCTCGGCGGCCAGCGCGGCCGCGTCGGCCAGCGCGGGCACCTTCGACGGCGACACGAACGCCGTCGCCTCCATCTCCCGAACCCCGGTGGCGGCGATGGCGGCAAGAAGTTCGAGCTTGGCGGACAACGGGATCGGATCCTCGATCTGCAATCCGTCGCGCATCGACACGTCACGGATGTCGACGTGTGCGGGTAATTCGGTCACAGCACACCCTCCTCTCTGAGCGTGTCCAGCTCGGCTTCGGTCCTGCCGAGCAATCCGCGGTAGACCTCGTCGTTGTGCTGGCCGGGCCGCGCCGAACCGGCGCGCCGGATGGTGCCGGGCGTCTCCGAGAGCACCGGAACGACCCCGGGCCCCTTGACGTTTCGTTCGATACGCTCGTCCCAGTGGTCGGCGATCATGCCGCGCGCCTGCAGTTGGGGATCACGGACGACCTCGGCGACCGTGTTGATGGGTCCGCTGATCACCCCGGCCTCCGACAGCGTGGAGATGACGTCGGCCGGCTGGCGCGCAGCCGCCCATGCGCCGATGATCTCGTCGAGTTCGTCCTGATTGCGCCCGCGCGCAACATGGTTGGCGAACCTCTCGTCGGTCGCCAGCTCCGGCTGGCCCATCGCCGCGCACAACCGGCGGAACACGGTGTCCTGGTTGGCGGCGATCACCACCCAGCTGCCGTCCGCGGTCGGATAGATGTTCGACGGTGCGATGCCCTCCAGCCGGGTCCCGGACGGCCCGCGCACCACGCCGCCGATGTCGTAGTCGGGGATGGTGGATTCCTGTACCGCCAGGCATGATTCGGTCAGCGCAGCGTCGACGATCTGGCCTTCACCGGTGACCGAGCGGCGATACAGCGCCGCGAGCGCCCCCTGCGCGGCGAACATCCCGGCCAGGCTGTCGCCCAGCGACAGCGCAAGTCGCGGGGGAGGGCCGCCCGGAAATCCGTTCATGTGCCGGAGGCCGCTGGCCGCCTCGGCCACCGACGCGTATCCGGCCTTGTGCGCGTCCGGGCCGGTCTGGCCGTAGCCCGAGACCCGCACCAGAATGATGCCGCGATTGCGTTCGCGCAACGTGTCGTAGCCCAGTCCCCACTTCTCCAGCGTGCCCGGCCGGAAGTTCTCGACGATCACGTCGCTCCGTTCGACCAGGTCGAGAAACAGGTCACGCCCCTGCGGGACGCGCAGGTTCAGAGTGACGGCTTTCTTGTTGCGCGCGTGCACCGTCCAGAAGAAGTGGTGCCCGTCGAGTTCGGCCTGACCCCAGGTGCGCAGCGGGTCCGGGGCTCCCGGGGGTTCGATCTTGATGACCTCGGCGCCCATGTCGCCGAGCAGTCGGCCCGCGAACGGACCCGAGATCAGCGTGCCGACCTCGATCACCCGGATGCCGTCGAGCGGGCCCGTGGTCATCGGGTGCCCACGAAGTCGTGACGCTCCAGCCAGTCGGTGACGATGCCGACCGCTGCGCGCAGCTTGTCGCGCTGATCGGGTCCCGCGTAATAGTGGTTGGCACCGGGGATCTCGTGCATCTCCTTGTCGGGATGCCCGATCGCCTCGAACAACCGGCGGGTATGGCTGGGTGTGCAGGCGTCGTCGGCGAGGTTGCCGATCACCAGCGCCGGCACGGCGATGTCCGGGCCGGCCTTGAGCGCATCGCCGTTGGCGTCGTCGTAGCTCCATTGCGACAGCCAGCTGCGCAACGTGCAGAACCGGGCCAGGCCGACCGGGCTCATGTTCACGACTTGAGGATCGCCCAGGTAGCAGGTGCCGGGGGTGCGCTCGTTCGGATCGACAGTCGGATCCAGCCAGCGCGGGTCGGCCATGGTGCCGTGCACCACGAACGCGTACTCGTCGTCGGGGCGTCCGGCAGCCTTGAGCTCGGCGAGTTTCTCCTTGACCCACTTGGTGATCCGCCGATTACGGGCGATCTGAGCTTGGTGGTAGCGCTCCAGGAACTCGGGCGCATACGGCGGCTGGTTGGGGTTGTCCGGGTTGTACAGATCCAGCTCGGGGTCCCGCTGGGTCGGGTCGGTCTCGTCAAGGATGGAGGCGTCCATCCACTCGGTCATCGTGCCGTGCCTGCTGATGTGCGCGGCGAGCAACATGATGCCGTCCGCGGGGATCAGGCCCAGCTCTGTGAGATCGGGCCCGTCCCCGGACGGGCTGGCCGTCACCGTGGGTTTCTGGGCCTGCTGCTGGTAGAAAGCCGACAGTGAGCCGCCGCCGCTCCACCCGGCGAGGACGACCTTCGAGTAACCGAGCCGGTTCTTGGCGTCCTTGATGCACTCGCCGAGGTCCTCGACGACCTTCTCCATCAACAGCGCGGAGTCGGTGCCCCGGAACCGACTGTTGCAGTAGATGACGTGATGTCCGGCGCGGGCCAGCGCGTTGATCATCGGCAGGTAGGCGCCACCGCCGATCGGGTGCATGAACACCAGCACGGTATCGGACTGCACGGTCTTCGGTTTGAGCAGGTAGCTCTCCAGCACCACCAACTCGGCGACACCGCCGTAGACGTCACGCACGCCCGAATTGTTCTGATAGGCAACCAGATAGGGGATGCGGTCGTACTCGTACTTCGTCATACTCAGTGCTGCCCCAGGTCGTTGGCGAGAATCTCGGCGGACGGCACCAGCCGGCGCCGGGTGTCGACGGCGATGACCGACCAGTCCACCCGGTCGTAGTCGTCGAACTTGCGCCGCGCGCGTTCGCGGGCCTTCTCCGGTGCTCCGTGGTGCACCCCCTGCGGTGCGTGCGAGACCAGCCCGGGTGGCATCGGGATGCCGTACAGGGAACCGTCGTGGAAGAACGCGATCTCGTCGTAGTCGACGTTGCGGTGATACCACGGTGTGCGTTCGGTGCCCGGGACCATCTCGGCCGGCTTCGGCAGGAAATTCATCACGTAGACGCCGGTGGCCTGCATAAACAGATGCACGGTGGGCGGCAGATGCACGCTCTCGGACGTGATGACCGTGTAGTCGTCGATGTTGAAGGTGAACGGGAAGTTGTCGCCCCGCCAGCCTTCGACGTCCAGTGGATGGTGTTGGTAGAAGAGGCTTGTCGGTCCACCCTCATGAATCAGCCGCACCTCGTACTCTCCGTCTCTCTGCGGACCGTCGCCGGTGTCGAGGGGCTGGGGTTCGGGGATCACCGCCTGGGCCGGATCGAACGGGAAGTGCCTGCCCAGGGTTCCCGCGGGTGGGACGCGGAACTCGTCGGTGGCCTGGATCATCAGCAGCGTGGTCTCGGTGGCCGGGATCTGCCGCCAGGTGCACGCCTTGGGAATGTAGATCCAGTCACCCTGGCGGTAGTCGAGCGGCCCGAACTCGGTTTCCAGTGAGCCGGCGCCGCGATGGACGAAGGAGAGCAGATCGCCGTCGACGTGCCGGACGAAGAACGGCATCTCCTCGGTGCGCCGGGACAGCAGCACCTGGCAGTCGGCGTTGGAGAACATCAACAACGGACCGCCGTGGGCATCGGTGGCGTCGCTGGGCTTGAGCTCGCTGCTCAGGACGTCGGTGGGGCGCAGCGGGCCGACGGTCCGGTATGCGGTGGGGTCGTTGCGCCGGTACATGTTCGCCGTGCGCCCGACGAACCCGCCGCGGCCGAGCTCGTCATCCTTGAGGCCGTCCAGGTCGGCGTGAATCCGCTTGGGAGTTCTGCCTTTTCGAAGGTGCACGAACGATTCCACCGCGATCTCCTCGACTAGAAGTAAAAGTGACTTTAGTTTTATGTCACAGTCGGGTCAATGGGTTGACCGGCACCACTTTTTTGTCGGACCTTCGAACTA
>NZ_BCRS01000234.1 GCF_001552715.1 Mycolicibacterium vaccae NBRC 14118 = CIP 105934
GGCCGCCCGACTCGGGCGCCGCGATCAGGAACACCAGATCGGCGGGACCGTCCGGTGCGCCGAAGTCCACACCGGGCTTGAGCCGGGCGAACCCGATGGTCGCGGTGTCCACATACGGCGACCGGCAGTGCGGGATCGCGATGCCGCCGGGCAGCCCGGTGGCCGATTGGCCTTCACGCGCCATCGCGGCGCCGATGAGTCCGTCGGCGTCGTTGGTGCGTCCCGCCGCGGCCAGCGCGCCGACCAGTCGGCTGATGACGGCCTGCTTGTCCCCGTCGACGGAGACGTCGAGCAGCACGAGGTCGCGCGTGATGATGGGAGCCGCGGAGCTGGTCATGGCACTACCTTCGTCCTCTTGTCGCTACTGATTGGCCGGAATGGGCGAGATGGGCGAAACCTGAACGGCATTCAGGTCGATCTCGGCGGGAGTGGGCAGTGTCGTGCCGGGCAGCGAGGCCGCGGCGCTGCCGTACGCGACGGCCATCTGCAGTCGTTGCGGAGGCACGGCGCCGCCGACCTCGGCCCGCAGGTAGCCGGCCAGCGACGAGTCGCCGGCGCCGACGGTGCTGCGCGGCACGATCGGCGGCGGGGTCGCCATCCAGGCGCCGTTGCGATCGACCAGCACGGCGCCGGCAGCGCCGAGCGTTGCCAGCACCGCGCCGATGCCACGGTCGACCAGCTGCCGGGCGGCCGCCACCACTGGCTCTGGATTGCCCTGGGTGACAGCGTCTTCCAGCGATTCGGGCGACAGGCCGAGCACGCTGGCCAGCTCTTCGGCGTTCGGCTTGATCAGATCGGGTGCGCCGCGGTCCAGTGAACCGACGAGCGCGGCCAACGGCGCGTCGGAGGTGTCGACCGCGACCCGGCAGTCCATGGCCGTCAACAGCGCGGTGACGTCGCCGTACCAGGACGCCGGCACGCCGGGCGGCAGCGATCCCGACATCACCACCCAGTCCGCGCCCTCGGCGGTGTCGAGCACCGCGCGGGTCAGCGCGTCCAGGGTCTGCCCGTCCAGCGCCGCACCCGGCTCGTTGATCTTGGTGGTGGTGCCGTCCGGCTCGGTGATCGTCAGGTTGGTGCGCGCGGGTTCGCTCGTCGGCACGATCCGGTAGGGCACCGCGGCGAGCTGAAGTGCGGTCAGCAGCGGGTCGTTGGGGCCGGCCGGCAGTACGGCGAGCGCGTCCACGCCGGCCATCGTCAGCACCTTCGCGACGTTGACGCCCTTCCCGCCGGCCTGGTTGGTCACCGACGTGACCCGGTGCACCGCACCGCGGGTCAGCGGCGACGGCAGCGTCACGGTCCGGTCGATACTCGGGTTGGCGGTCACGGTGACGATCACTTCTGGCCTCCTGCACAGATGACCTCCACGCCGTGTTCGCTCAGTTCGGCGTCGGCGGCGGACGAGATCTCGGGGTCGGTGATAAGGGTGTCCACACACGAGATCGGTGCGAAGCTGACGAACTCCTCGCGGCCGATCTTCGACGAGTCGGCGGCCACCACGACGTAGTTGGCCGCGCGGACCATCGCCCGTTTCACGGCGGCTTCGTCGCTGTCGGGGGTGGACAGTCCGTGGCGCACGCTGAGTGCGTTGGTGCCCAGGAACGCGATGTCGACCCGCAGGGTGTCGAGCACCCGCAGCGCCTGCTCCCCGACCGCGGCCTGGGTGACGCCGCGCACCCGGCCGCCGAGCAGCTGCAGCGACACTGACGGCACAGTGGCCAGCCGGGCCGCGATCGGCACCGAGTTCGTGACGACCACCAGCTCGCGGTCGGTGGGGATGTGCGCGGCGATGCGCATCGTGGTGGTGCCCGCGTCGAGCAGCACGCTGCCGCCGCCGCGCGGGAAGAACTCCGCGGCCGCTACGGCGATCGCGTCCTTGTGCTCGGCGCGGGTGATGTCGCGCTCGCCGACGCCGGGCTCGACCAGATGGAGCGCACGGACCGGGACCGCGCCACCGTGCACGCGGCGCACGATGCCGGCCTTGTCGAGGACGGCGAGGTCACGGCGCACGGTCTCGGTCGTGACGTCGTAGGCCTGGGCCAGCTCGGTGACCGATGCGCGACCCTGCGACATCACCAGCGACGCGATGGCCTGCTGCCGTTCCTCGGGGTACATCGGGCTCCGTACGGGGATCAAAGCAATGTGGGACTCAAAGCAATGTGGGAATCAAAGCAATCCAATGTTGGTATGTTTGGTTTTACTCCTGAACGTGTTGACCTGTCAATGGGATTCTGTAACCTGGTTCACATGACGTCGTCGCCCTCGCTCACCTCACTTGCCGGCACGGTCCTGCACGGAGTGCCCGTTGTCGCCGGCGTTCAATACGCGCCGGTGATCCGTCCCGGAAAGCTGCCCGACCTCTCCGACGACCCGGTCGTCGAGATCCCCGACGATCAGCGGGAGGCCGAGCGGGAACGCCTGGTCGCGGCGGTCGAAACGGTCGCCGCCCGGCTGCGGGAGCGGGCTGCGCACGCGACGGGGAACGCCTCCGAGGTGCTCAACGCGACCGCGGCACTGGCCCAGGACCGCGGCTGGCTCAGCGTGGCCGAGAAACGCGTCAACGAGGGAGCGCCTGCGGTGCGCGCGATCGAGGCCGCCATCGCACAGTTCGTCGACATGTTCACCAAGCTCGGCGGGTTGATGGCCGAGCGGGTCACCGACCTGCGCGACATCCGCGACCGCGTGATCGCCGAGCTGAAGGGGCTGCCGGAACCGGGCGTCCCGCTACCCGACGAACCGTCGATCCTGTGCGCCGAGGACCTCGCGCCGGCCGACACCGCCGGGTTGGACCCCACGCTCGTCGTCGCGCTGGCGACCACCTTCGGCGGACCGACCAGCCACACCGCGATCATCGCCCGCCAGCTCGGCATCCCGTGCATCGTCGCCGTCGACGGACTCGACGACGTGCCCGCCGGCGCCATGGTGCTCGTCGACGGAACCCTCGGCACGGTCACCGTCTCTCCCGACGAGGCGACCGCCCGCGAAGAGGTCGCCGGGGCGCAACGCGCCGCCGAGGAGGCCGCGCACTGGGCCGGACCCGGCGCCACCTCGGACGGCCACGCCGTCTCGGTGCTGGTCAACGTTCAGGATGGGGCCGCCGCGCGCGCCGCCCGGGAGACCCCGGCCGACGGCGTCGGTCTGTTCCGCACCGAGCTGTGCTTCCTCAACACCGACACCGAACCAACGGTCGAGGAACAGACGGAGATCTACGCCGAGGTGCTCGAGGCCTTCGCCGGCAAGAAGGTCGTGATCCGCACGCTCGACGCCGGCTCGGACAAGCCGCTGAAGTTCGCCGGTCACCCCGACGAGGCCAACCCCGCCCTGGGCGTGCGCGGCATCCGGATCGCGACCCGCAACCCCGGACTACTCGAGCATCAGCTCGAGGCGATCGCCGCCGCGGGGGAGCGCACCGGAAACCCGCCCTGGGTGATGGCGCCGATGATCGCGACCGCCGAAGAAGCGGAAAGCTTTGGGACCAAGGCCCGTTCGTACGGGCTGACCCCCGGGGTGATGATCGAGGTACCCGCTGCGGCGCTGCTGGCGGACGGGATCCTGGCGCACGTCGACTTCCTGTCCATCGGCACCAACGACCTGGCGCAATACACGATGGCTGCCGACCGGATGTCAGCCGACCTGGCCACGCTGACCGACCCGTGGCAGCCGGCCGTGCTGACCCTGGTCGCGATGACGGCCAAGGCCGGCGCCGCCGCCGGCAAGCCGGTCGGGGTGTGCGGCGAGGCCGCCGCCGATCCGCTGCTGGCGTGCGTGCTGACCGGCCTGGGCGTGACGTCGCTGTCGGCGGCCGCCGCCGCGGTGCAGGGTGTCGGCGCGAAACTGTCCCAGGTGACGTGGCAGCAGTGCCGTGACGCGGCGCAGGCGGTGCTGTCCACCAGGAGCGCCCTCGACGCGCGTGCCGCCGCCCAGGGCGTGCTGAGCTAAACCGTCCAGCCGGTGGCCTGCGGCCACGACTCGACGTCCGTGCCGTCGTGGCGCAGTCGCACGTACTCGTAGCCGCGTTCGGCCGCCTCGCCCGTCGCGTCCGCGTAGACCCGCCGGGCCTCGGCTTCGGGGCCCTGCACCAGGGCGCTCTCCTGCGCGCCGTCGGCGGGGTTCCCCCGGTCGTACAGCGTGCCGACGACGACCTCCCAGGTCGTCTGCTCGTTCGGTTCGGTCACCGCTATCTCCTTCCGCAGCGGCGGGGGTACCCGCGCGACGGCAACGCAACCCGGGAATGTATCGGACCGTGGTCCGGTTATTGTCGGCATGCCTGCGATCACAGCCGACACGCTGACCCTGCCCCGCATCGGGACCGCCGGTCCCTCCGACACCGAGCGCCCGGTCCGTTCCGTCACCACCGGGCCCCGCGGCTACGAGGGCGAGGGCTTCCCCGTCGTCCGCGCCTTCGCCGGGGTCCACCCCCGCGACCTGGATCCGTTCGTGCACATGGACCAGATGGGTGAGATCGAGTACCAGCCGGGCGAACCCCGCGGCACCGACTGGCACCCCCACCGCGGCTTCGAAACCGTCACCTACATGATCGACGGCCGGTTCGCCCACCAGGACTCCCACGGCGGCGGAGGTCTGATCACCGACGGCGCCACCCAGTGGATGACCGCCGGCTCGGGCATCCTGCACATCGAGACCCCACCCGCCGAACTGGTGGACAGCGGCGGACTGTTCCACGGCATCCAGCTGTGGGTGAACCTGCCCCGCAGCGACAAGTTCGCCGACCCGCGCTACCAGGCCATCGAGGGCGACCAGGTCGCATTGCTGTCGTCCGACGACGGCGGGGCGCTGGTGCGGATCATCGCCGGTCAGATCGACGGCCATGGTGGCCCCGGCGCGACGTACACGCCGATCACGATGGCGCACGCGACAATCCAGCCCGGAGCGCGGCTGAGCCTGCCGTGGAACCGCGACTTCAATGCGCTCGTCTACGTGCTGTCGGGCCGCGGCGCGGTCGGGCCGGTGGCGCATCCCATCGAGCAGGGCCAGCTGGCCGTGTTCGGACCGGGTGACCGCATCACGGTGGCCGCCGACGGGTCCCAGGACTCCAACCGGCCGGCGTTGGAGGTTCTGTTGTTGGGCGGCAAACCGATTCGCGAACCCGTCGTCCAGTACGGCCCCTTCGTGATGAACTCGAAGTCCGAACTGATCCAGGCGGTCGAGGATTTCGAGGCCGGAAAGTTCGGCGCGATCCCGCCGGATGCGCTGCGGCCCCACCGCCCGGCGGGCCGCGGCTAATCGGCCCCGGCCGGCCGCGGGTAGAGCAGTTCCAGCTCACCGAGCGCGGCGGCCGCGGTCAGCAGGGGCAACGCCGCCGACACGCCCAGCGTGTCGGGGCGGGCCTCCGCGCGCAGCGCGAGGACGAAATCATCGCTGATGGGCGCGAACGGTTCGTCGGGCGCCCGTCCGGACACCCGGGCGCAGATCGCCTCGGTGTGTAGCTCCAGCGCCGCGCGGACCTTCGGATACGCGTCCAGCGGCGGGGGAGTGGGGATGTCGGCGACCAGGTCGGCGGCTCCGCGCAAGCGGATCGCCCGGTTGAAGGACCGCACGATCGGCGCGCGGAAGTCCGTCTCGCCGCTGCTCTCGGACAGATACTGGCGGACCGCGTCGTCGATGACGCGCGAGGCTGCCAGCGCCTCGTGGCTGAGCCTAGCGACCTCGTCGGTGCGCTCCTCGAAGGCGCCGCGCGTGACCCGCAGAACGGCCGCTCGCAGATAGCCCGCGAACACGGCGCGGGCCGAGTCGATGGCCTGCGACACCGACGAAGTAGCCCCGCGCGGCCACAGCAGCATCGAAACCGCCACGCCGACAAGCGCGCCCACCACGACGTCCTCCACCCGGATCAGTCCGACCTGCCACCCCGACGGCACGATCAGATTGAACGAGATCAGCACCATCATGGTGAACGCCGCCTGCGCCGCGGTGAACGACGCGATCTCGGGCACGTAGGCCGACCCGAACACCACCACCGGCATCAGCACCCACAACACCACCGGATCGACCCCGACCAGGCTGATCAGCACCGCGCCCAGCAGGAATCCGATCGCGGTGCCGAACACCGCCCGCCACACCCTCGTGCCGGTGGTCAGCGCGCTGCTGCGCAGCACCGACAGCGCTCCGAGCACCACCCAGAAGCCGTGCTCGACAGGAAAGACGTGGGTGACGGCCACCGCCAGGGCAAGGCCGATGCCGGTGCGCAGGCTGTTGCGAACCGCGACCGAGCGGTTGTCCAGGAACCCCGTGATCTGAGCGGCGGCCACCGTTTCGGGGAGCAACCTGTCCGACGCGCCGGTGGGCGGCAGCCGCCGGCCCAGCGCGCGGGCCCACACCGGGCGGGCGTCGGCGGCGGCCGCCGCGGCGAT
>NZ_BCRS01000235.1 GCF_001552715.1 Mycolicibacterium vaccae NBRC 14118 = CIP 105934
GGGTGCCGCGCGCGGCCGGCCGTCGCAGGCCGCCCGCCGGGGTGTGGACCTGGCTCACCGATGCCGCAGTGATCGGCGGTCTGCTGATCTGGCACGTGGTTGGGGCGTTGACCTCCGATGACGGCTACAACACCACGATCGCGCGGGTCGCGGGCGAAGCCGGCTACATCACCAACTACTACCGCTATTTCGGCGCGTCCGAGGCGCCGTTCGACTGGTACCAGAGCGTGCTGGCGCAGATGGCGACAATCAGCACGGCCAGCGTGTGGCTGCGCGTGCCCGCCACCGCCGCCGCGATCGGCACCTGGCTGATCGTCAGCCGCTGCGTGCTGCCGAGGCTCGGCCGCCGGGTGGCGGCCAACCGGGTCGCGGTGCTGACCGCCGGTGCGGTGTTCCTGGCCGCGTGGCTGCCGTTCAACAACGGCCTGCGGCCCGAACCGCTGATCGCGTTCGGTGTGGTCGCGGTGTGGATGCTCACCGAGACCACACTGGCCACCCGCCGCCTGTCCCCCTACGCACTGGCGATCGTGGTCGCCGCCCTCTCCGTCACGCTGGCCCCGCAGGGCCTGGTCGCGGTCGCGCCGCTGCTGGTCGGGGCCCGCGGCGTGACCCGCATCGTCGCCGCCCGCCGGCCCGTCGACGGCCTGGCCGCGCAACTGACGCCGCTGGCGGCGGCCGCGTCGCTGGTGTTCGTCGTCGTGTTCCGGGACCAGACCCTGGCCACCGTCGCCGAGTCGGTGCGCATCAAGTACGTCGTCGGCCCCACGATCTCCTGGTACCAGGAGTTCCTGCGTTACTACTTCCTGACCGTCGAGGAGAGCGTCGACGGCTCGCTGACCCGGCGCTTCGCGGTGCTGATCCTGCTGCTGTGCGTGGTCGGCCTGATCGTCGTGCTGCTGCGCCGCGGAAGCCTGCCCGGCGCCGTCAACGGACCCGTGTGGCGGCTGGTCGGCACGACCGCGATCGGCCTGCTGCTGCTGACGCTGACCCCCACCAAGTGGGTGGTGCAGTTCGGCGCGTTCGCCGGTCTGGCGGGCGCGCTCGGCGCGCTGAGCGCGTTCGCGTTCGCCCGGGTCGGCCTGCACAGCCGCCGCAACCTGGCGCTGTATGTGACCGCGCTGCTGTTCGTGCTGGCCTGGTCCACCTCCGGGATCAACGGCTGGTTCTACGTCGGCAACTACGGCGTGCCGTGGTTCGACAAGCAGCCGGTGATCATCGGCTTCCCGGTCACCACGATCTTCCTGGTGCTGGCCATCGCGTGCGGGCTGCTCGCGGGCTGGCTGCACTTCCGGATGGACTACGCCGGACACACCCAGGTGGCCGACACCGGGCGCAACCGGGCGCTGGCGTCCTCGCCGCTGCTGGTGGTCGCGATCATCATGGTGGTGCTGGAGCTGGGCTCGATGGTCAAGGCCACCGTCGGCCGCTACCCCGTCTACACCACCGGGGCAGCCAACATCGCGGCCTTGCGGTCCGGGCTCGGCGACGCGTCCTGCGCGATGGCCGACGACGTCCTCGTCGAGGCCGACACCAACGCGGGCATGCTCGAACCGGTGCCGGGCCAGAGCTGGGGCGAGTACGGCCCGCTGGGCGGCGAGGACCCCGTCGGGTTCACCCCCAACGGTGTCAGCGACACCCTGGAACCGGCCAAACCCGTGGCGGCCAACCCCGGCACCCCGAACTCCGACGGCCCGGTCGACAAGCCGAACATCGGCGTCGGCTACGCGGCGGGCACCGGCGGCGGCTACGGCCCCGAGGGCGTCAACGGATCCCGGGTGTTCCTGCCGTTCGGGCTGGACCCGGACACCACCCCGGTGATGGGCAGTTTCGACGAGAACACCGTCGCGGCGAAGGCCACCTCGGCCTGGTACCAGCTGCCTCCCCGCACCCCGGACCGGCCGTTGGTCACCGTCGCCGCGGCGGGCGCGATCTGGTACTACAACGAGGACGGCTCGTTCAACTACGGGCAGTCCCTGAAGCTGCAGTGGGGCGTGCACCGGCCCGACGGCTCCTACCAGGAGCTCGGCGAGGTACAGCCGATCGACATCTTCCAGCAGAAGGCGTGGCGCAATCTGCGGTTCCCGCTCGAGTGGGCGCCGCCGGAGGCCAACGTGGCCCGCATCGTCGCCGACGACCCGAACCTGTCCGAGGACCAGTGGTTCGCGTTCACCCCGCCCCGGGTGCCGGTGCTGCAGACCGCGCAGGGCTTCCTGGGCCGGGCGACGCCGGTGCTGATGGACATCGCCACCGCAGCGCACTTCCCGTGCCAGCGGCCGTTCGCCGAGCGACTCGGGATCGCCGAGCTGCCCCAGTACCGGATCATGCCGAACTTCAAGCAGATCGTCGTGTCGTCCAATCAATGGCAGGCTGCGCAGGACGGCGGACCGTTCCTGTTCATCCAGGCGCTGCTGCGCACCGAGTCCATCCCGACCTACCTGCGTGGCGACTGGTATCGCGACTGGGGGTCCCTGGAGCGCTACCTGCGGGTGGTGCCGTCCGACGAGGCGCCTAACGCCGAGATCGAGGAAGGGTCGACGCGAGTGTTCGGCTGGAGCAGGGGCGGACCGATCAGGGCACTGCCGTGAACGGCAAATCGGACGAAGCCGTGAACGGCAAATCAGAAGAAGCCGTGAGCGAGCTTGCGAGCGAACCGAAGATGGAGCGCGGCACTCCCGTGAGAGACGATGTGAAGATCGCCCGCTGGGTGGCGACGATCGCGGGTCTGCTCGGCTTCGTGCTAGCCGTGTCGGTCCCGCTGCTGCCGGTCACCCAGACCACCGCGACGCTGAACTGGCCGCAGAACGGTCAGCTCGCCAACGTCACCGCCCCGTTGATCTCCCAGGCGCCGGTGAGCCTGACCGCAACGGTGCCGTGCGAGGTGATCCGCGACATGCCCGCCGACGGCGGGCTGGTCTTCGGCACCGCACCCGCCGAGGGCCGCGACGCCGCCTTGAACGCGATGCTGGTCACCGTCAGCGAGGACCGCGTCGACGTGATCGTCCGCAACGTCGTGGTCGCCAGCGTGGACCGGGACCGGGTCGCCGGCACCGGCGGGCAGCCCGGCTGCTCCCGCATCGAGATCACCTCCAACCTGGACGGCACGTACGCCGACTTCGTCGGCCTGACTCAGGTTTCCGGCTCCGACGCCGGTCAGCCGCAGCGCACCGGCTACCCCGACCCGAACCTGCGGCCCGCGATCGTCGGCGTGTTCACCGACCTGACCGGACCGGCCCCGCCGGGCCTGTCGGTCTCGGCGGACATCGACACCCGGTTCACCACGCATCCGACCGCGCTGAAGCTGACCGCGATCCTGCTCGCGATCGCCTGCACGGTGATCGCGCTGCTGGCGCTGTGGCGGCTGGACCGGCTCGACGGGCGCCGCATGCACCGGTTGATCCCGACCCGCTGGCGCACCGTCACGCCGGTCGACGGCGTCATCGTCGGCGGGTTCGCGATCTGGTACGTGATCGGCGCGAACTCCTCCGACGACGGCTACATCCTGCAGATGGCGCGGGTCGCCGAGCACGCCGGCTACATGTCGAACTACTTCCGCTGGTTCGGCAGCCCTGAGGATCCGTTCGGCTGGTACTACAACCTGCTGGCGCTGATGACACAGGTCAGCACCGCCAGCATCTGGATGCGGCTGCCGGACCTGATCTGCTCGCTGATCTGCTGGCTGCTGCTCTCCCGGGAGGTGCTGCCCCGCCTCGGGCCCGCGGTGTCCGCGAGCCGGCCCGCGTTGTGGGCCGCGGGTCTGGTGCTGCTGGCCGCATGGATGCCGTTCAACAACGGTCTCCGCCCCGAAGGTCAGATCGCCACGGGCGCGCTGATCACCTACGTGCTGATCGAGCGGGCCGTCACCTCGGGCCGGCTCACTCCGGCCGCGCTGGCCATCACCACCGCGGCGTTCACCCTCGGCATCCAGCCGACCGGACTGATCGCGGTCGCCGCGCTGGTCGCCGGCGGTCGTCCGATCCTGCGCATCCTGATGCGGCGACGCCAAGCGGTCGGCTTGTGGCCCCTGCTGGCGCCGCTGCTGGCCGCGGGCACCGTGGTGCTGGCGGTGGTGTTCGCCGATCAGACCCTGGCCACAGTGATGGAGGCCACCAAGGTCCGCACCGCGATCGGCCCCAGCCAGGAGTGGTACACCGAGAACCTGCGGTACTACTACCTGATCCTGCCGACCGTCGACGCGGCGATCGCGCGCCGGGTGGCGTTCCTGTTCACCGCGCTGTGCCTGTTCTCGTCGCTGTTCATCATGTTGCGGCGCAAGCGGGTTCCCGGGGTGGCGCGCGGTCCGGCCTGGCGGCTGATGGGCGTCATCTTCGCCACGATCTTCTTCCTGATGTTCACCCCCACCAAGTGGATCCACCACTTCGGCCTGTTCGCCGCGGTGGGTGGCGCGATGGCGGCGCTGGCCACGGTGCTGGTGTCGCCGGTGGTGCTGCGCTCGGCCCGCAACCGGATGGCGTTCCTGGCCGGAGTGCTGTTCATCCTTGCGCTGTGCTTCGCCTCCACCAACGGCTGGTGGTACGTCTCGAATTTCGGTGTGCCGTACAACACCTCGGTGCCGCAGCTGGGCGGCGTGAGCGTCAGCACGGTGTTCTTCGTTCTGTTCGGCATCGCCGCGCTGTGGGCCTTCCGGCTGCACCTGAACGACAAGCGGGATTCGAAGGTGGTCAACGTGCTGACCGCCGCGCCGATCCCGGTCGCCGCCGGCCTGATGGTGGTGTTCATGGTGGCCTCCCTTGCGGTCGGTGTGGTGCGCCAGTACCCGACCTACTCCAACGGTTGGGCCAACATCCGGGCGTTCGCCGGCGGCTGCGGGCTGGCCGACGACGTACTCGTCGAACCGGACTCGAACGACGGTTTCCTGCAACCACTTCCGACGGCGCCCGGTCAACCTGCGTACGGCCCGCTGGGCCCGCTGGGCGGCACCGACCCGACCGGCTTCTCCCCCGACGGTGTGCCGGACCGGATCATCGCCGAGGCCATCCGGCTGAACAACCCGCAGCCCGGCACCGACTACGACTGGAACCGGCCGATCCAGTTGTCCCGGCCCGGTGTCAACGGCTCCCGGGTGCCGCTGCCCTACGGCCTGGACCCGGCCCGGGTCCCGGTCGCGGGCTCGTATTCGACTGGACCGCAACAGGAGAGCCGTCTCGCGTCGGCGTGGTACGCGCTGCCGGCTCCCGACGACGCGCACCCTCTGGTGGTGGTCACCGCCGCAGGCACGATCGAGGGCACCAGCGTGGCGAACGCGTTCACCCCCGGTCAGACCGTCGAACTGGAGTACGCGACCCGCGGACCCGACGGTGCGCCGGAGCCCGCCGGACGCGTCAGCCCCTACGACATCGGGCCGACCCCGTCGTGGCGCAACCTGCGCTATCCGCGCGCCCAGATCCCGGCCGACGCGGTCGCTGTCCGGGTGGTCGCCGAGGACCTGTCGCTGGGCCAGGGCGACTGGGTCGCGGTGACTCCGCCGCGGGTTCCCGAGGTGCGCTCGGTCCAGGAGTACATCGGCTCCCAGCAACCGGTGCTGATGGACTGGGCGGTGGGCCTGGCGTTCCCGTGCCAGCAGCCCATGCTGCACGCCAACGGCGTCACCGAGATCCCGAAGTTCCGGATCTCGCCGGACTATTTCGCCAAGCTGCAGAGCACCGACACGTGGCAGGACGGCCTCAACGGCGGGCTGCTCGGCATCACCGACATGTTGTTGCGGGCGTCGGTGATGTCGACCTACCTGTCCGAGGACTGGGGCCAGGACTGGGGTTCGTTGCGCCGCTTCGACACCATCGTCGATGCCGAGCCCGCGACCCTCGATCTGGGCGAGACGACCCATTCCGGGCTGTGGTCGCCGGGACCGATGCGCTTCCAGCCCTGACCCCGATCGCGCCGAAACCGCATTCCATGCGCTGAAAGCCGCGAAATGTCAACGTGGAATGCGGTTTCGGCGGGGGTCAGCTGTCGTTGGCGCCTGGGTCGGCGTTTTCCTGCAGGATGTCGTTGTGGCAGTCGACCTGGCTCTGTCCGGTCTGTTGCATGCACACCAGCACCGGGGTGGCGGCGTTCCCGGTTTCCGGGTCGGCCGCGGAAGTCCCGGTGGGATGGGGGATCTCACCCGGATACAACGACCACAGCGCCGCCCCGGTTGATGCCAGACGCGCGCAGTAGGCCGGATCGCCGGCTTCGGTGACGCCCGCGGCGCCCAGCGTCGCGCAGTCTGCGCCGACCACGATCACCGGCAGCGCGACGGCGCCGGACTGCGGCGCCGCGGCCGAGTTCGTCGCTGCCGCCTCGCGGCGGCCCTCGTC
>NZ_BCRS01000236.1 GCF_001552715.1 Mycolicibacterium vaccae NBRC 14118 = CIP 105934
GCTGGTGAACGGCCACTGGCCGAGTTCGCAGGTGTTGGTCTTGCCGACGATCACCGCACCGGCGGCGCGCAGCCTGCGCACCACCTCGGCGTCGGCGTCGGCGACCCGGACGTCGCCGTCGGCGCCGAACCGGGTGGGCACGCCCGCGACGTCGACGTCGTCCTTGACCGCGATCGGGATGCCCAGCAGCGGGTGGCGGCACAGGTCGGCGCCGGCCGCACGCTTGCGGTCGGCCTCGGCCGCGTCGGCCAGCGCCTGCTCGGCGAGCACCACCCGGAACGCGTTCAGGGTCGGCTGGCTCGCCTCGATGGCCTCCAGCGACCGGGTCACCAGGTCGACGGACGTGGCGGTGCCGGCGGCGAGCTGGAACAACTGGTTGCCCACCGTGGGAAATCGGGTGTGACGCCGGGAGGAGGATGAACTGCGGGAAGAAGTGGTTTCGGCCATCACGTACGAGAGTATCGGCGCTGCGAACCGAAAATCGTCCCCCGGCAGTGGGAGACTGATCCGATGCGTCTGTACCGGGATCGGGCTGTGGTGCTCCGGCAGCACAAGCTCGGCGAAGCCGACCGGATCGTGAGTCTGCTGACCCGCGATCACGGTCTGGTGCGGGCAGTGGCCAAAGGGGTGCGGCGCACCCGCAGCAAGTTCGGCGCACGACTGGAACCGTTCGCGCACATCGACGTTCAGCTACACCCTGGCCGCAACCTGGACATCGTCACCCAGGTGCAGGCCATCGACGCGTTCGCCTCCGACATCGTCAGCGACTACGGCCGCTACACCTGTGCCTGCGCGATGCTGGAGACCGCGGAGCGGATCGCGGGGGAGGAGCGCGCCCCGGTGCCGGCGCTGCACCGGCTCACCGTGGCCGCGCTGCGCGCGGTGGCCGACGCCGCCCGGCCCCGCGAACTCGTCCTCGACGCCTACCTGCTGCGCGCGATGGGGGTCGCGGGATGGGCGCCGGCGCTGACCGAGTGCGCACGGTGCGCGGCCCCCGGGCCGCACCGGGCGTTCCACGTCGGGGCCGGCGGAAGCGTGTGTGTGCACTGCCGGCCGTCCGGCTCGGTGACCCCGCCGCAGGGGGTACTGGACCTGATGGCCGCCCTGTACGAGGGCGACTGGGAGCACGCGCAGCTGTCCACCTCGGCGCACCGCAGCCAGGCCAGCGGGCTGGTGGCCGCCCATCTGCAGTGGCACCTGGAACGCCAGCTGCGGACGTTGCCGCTCGTGGAGCGCAGGGCAGAGCGGATGGTTGCCGGGGGCATCAGGCAGGATGTTGCGCATGGCAATGGAACGGACCGGGCGGCGGAAGGGTCGGCCCAGCTACCCGCAGCTGCCCCCGGCGCCTGACGACTACCCGACCTTCCCGGACAAGTCGACCTGGCCCGTCGTCTTCCCTGAACTTCCCCCGCGGACCAACGGCAAGTTCTCCCGGCCGCCGCAGCACACCTCGAAAGAGGCCGCGCCGAAGATCCCGGCCGGCCAGGTGCCCAACCACGTCGCGGTCGTGATGGACGGCAACGGCCGCTGGGCCACCCAGCGCGGGCTCGGCCGCACCGAGGGCCACAAGATGGGCGAGGCGGTGCTCATCGACATCACCTGCGGGGCCATCGAGATCGGCATCAAGCACCTCACGGTGTACGCGTTCTCCACCGAGAACTGGAAGCGCAGCACCGAGGAAGTGCGGTTCCTGATGGGCTTCAACCGCGAGGTGGTGCGCCGCCGCCGGGAGAACCTCAACGAGATGGGCGTGCGGATGCGCTGGGTCGGTTCGCGGCCCCGCATGTGGAGCAGCGTCATCAAGGAATTCGACATCGCCGAGCAGATGACCGTCGACAATGACGTCATCACGATCAACTACTGCGTCAACTACGGCGGCCGCACCGAGATCGTCGAGGCGGCCCGTGAACTGGCTCAGGAGGCGGCCGACGGCAAGATCAAGCCGAACCGCATCAGTGAGGCCCAGTTCGCCAAGCACCTGCACCGCGCCGACATCCCCGACGTCGACCTGTTCATCCGGACCTCCGGGGAGCAGCGGGCCAGCAACTTCCTGCTGTGGCAGGCGGCCTACGCCGAGTACGTGTTCCAGGACAAGCTGTGGCCGGACTACGACCGTCGCGATCTGTGGGCGGCGTGCGAGGAGTACGTGAACCGCAACAGGCGCTTCGGCAGAGCCGAATGATGTACCGGAGCGGCGGGGCCTGATGGAACTGTCTGATCGCCTGGCGGTGGTGCTGGCCGAGATCCTGCCCGTGACCCGGGAGGACGACGGCGCGCTGACTGTGCAGCACGACCAGACGTTCGCCTCGCTGAGGGTGGTCACCATCGCCGAGGACCTCGACCTGGTGTCACTGACGCAGGTGCTGGCCTGGGATCTGTTGTTGGACAAGAACCTTCGTGCCAAGGTCGCCAAACATGCCCACGACACGTTGCTGGGCACGGTGTCGCTGGTCGAGAAGACCGGCGCGGCCGGGGGCAACGCCAAGAAGGTCGGCGATGTGCTGTTGCGGTACAACTTCCCGGCGGCCGGGCTGACCGACGACGCGCTGCGCACGCTGGTGTTGATGGTGCTGTCCACCGGGAGCGACGTGCGGCGGGCTCTGACCGGTTAAGGTCGCCGAATGCGCATCCTGCTCATCGTCGTGGGCGTGCTGGTCGCGCTGGCCGGCACCTTGTTCGCGTTCCAGGGCTTCGGGGCGGTGCAGGGCAGCCCGATGAGCAGCACCACGACGTGGTCGGTTCTCGGACCGCTGATCGCGATCGTCGGCGTGCTGATCGCTGTCGCAGGCTGGCGCCGCGGTAGGCGGCGTTAACGCCCGGCCGTGCAGCCGGTGCAGATGCCGAAGATCTCGATGGTGTGGCTGACGTCGGAGAAGCCGTGTTCGTGGGCGACGTCGGCGGCCCAGGCCTCGACGTGGCCGCCCTGGATCTCGACGGTGCAGCCGCAGGCGCGGCAGACGAGATGATGGTGATGGTGTTCGGAACAGCGCCGGTACACCGATTCGCCGGTGTCGGTGCGCAGCGTGTCCACCATCCCGGCGGCGGCCATCTGCTGCAGCGTGCGGTACACGGTGGTCAGGCCGATGCCTTCGCCTCGGCGGCGCAGTTCGTCGTGCAGTTCCTGGGCGGACCGGAAGTCGTCGATGTTCTCCAGCAGCGCGGAGATGGCGGCGCGCTGCCGGGTCGAGCGCACGGCGCCCGTCATCGCGGTTCCTCGGTGGCATGGGTCACCGCGGCGACCACGATCTCGGCGAGGTGATTGTCGACCAGCCGGTACAACACCTCCCGACCCGAGCGTGACCCCTCCACCACACCCGCGGACTTCAGGATGCGCAGATGCTGGCTGACCAGCGGCTGGGGCACGCCCAGCGCGTCGACGAGCTCGTGGACGCAGCGCGCCTCCTCGCGCAGCTGCAGCACGATCGCGATCCGCACCGGAGCGGCCAGCGCCCGCAGCAGGTCCCCGGCGGTGTCGAGAACCGCGCGCTGCGGAAGCTCGGCCGGCGGGGTGCCGGCGTGGTGGTGGACCTCCGCCGGACCTGCTGTACTGGAAATCGTTTTCATTAGGTGTCACGATACATGCGCGACCGTGCATGTCAATCGGGGATGTGACGCGGACGGCAATAGCGACCTCGCTACGCTGTCACTCCGTGGCCCCGTCTTCGATCGTCGACACCGTTGCGAACCTCGCCAAGCGTCGCGGGCTGGTGTTCCAGTCCGGCGAGATCTACGGCGGTACCAAATCCGCCTGGGACTACGGCCCACTCGGTGTCGAGCTCAAGGAGAACATCAAGCGGCAGTGGTGGCGCTCCGTCGTCACCAGCCGTGACGACGTCGTCGGGCTGGACAGCGCGATCATCCTGCCCCGCCAGGTGTGGGTCGCCTCCGGCCACGTCGAGGTGTTCAACGACCCGCTGGTGGAGTGCCTGAACTGCCATAAGCGCCACCGGCAGGACCACATGCAGGAGTCCTTCTTCGAGAAGAAGGGCGCCAAGGAGGGGTACGCCGACCCCGACGCGGTGCCGATGTCGGAGATCGTGTGCCCGGACTGCGGCACCAAGGGGCAGTGGACCGAGCCCCGCGACTTCAACATGATGCTCAAGACCTATCTCGGCCCGATCGAGTCCGAGGACGGTCTGCACTACCTGCGCCCCGAGACCGCGCAGGGCATCTTCGTCAACTTCGCCAACGTGGTCACCACCGCGCGCAAGAAGCCGCCCTTCGGCATCGGGCAGATCGGCAAGAGCTTCCGCAACGAGATCACCCCGGGCAACTTCATCTTCCGCACGCGCGAGTTCGAGCAGATGGAGATGGAGTTCTTCGTCGAGCCGTCGACGGCCCCGGAATGGCATCAGTACTGGATCGACACCCGTCTCCAGTGGTACGTCGACCTCGGCATCGATCGCGACAACCTGCGCCTGTACGAGCATCCGAAGGAGAAGTTGTCGCACTACTCCGACGGCACCACCGACATCGAGTACAAGTTCGGTTTCGCCGGCAACCCGTGGGGTGAGCTGGAAGGCATCGCCAACCGCACCAACTTCGACTTGTCCACGCATTCAAAGCATTCCGGTGTCGATCTGTCGTTCTACGACCAGGCCACCGACACCCGCTACGTGCCGTACGTGATCGAGCCGGCGGCCGGCCTGACCCGCTCGCTGATGGCGTTCCTGGTGGATGCGTACAACGAGGACGAGGCTCCCAACGCCAAGGGCGGTGTCGACAAGCGCACGGTGCTGCGGTTGGACCCGCGGCTGGCGCCGGTCAAGGCCGCGGTGCTGCCGCTGTCGCGCCACGCGGACCTGTCGCCCAAGGCGCGCGACCTGGCTGCCGAGCTTCGCAAGGCGTGGAACGTCGAGTTCGACGACGCCGGCGCGATCGGGCGTCGCTACCGTCGCCAGGACGAGATCGGCACGCCGTACTGCATCACCGTCGACTTCGACTCGTTGGAGGACCATGCGGTCACCATCCGCGAACGCGACGCGATGACCCAGGAGCGCGTGGCCATCGACGCGGTGTCCGACTATCTCGCGGTGCGCCTCAAGGGCTGCTAACCCCCGCTTCACTTCTGACCGCGAGCGTGCGTGTCTGCGGCGGACACGCCGTCAGAATCACGAAGTTCACGCACGCTCAGGCTGCCATCCGGCGCACCAACGCGTTCTCGATGCGTCGCACCATGACCTCGGGGTGTTTCCGGACGTCGTCGGACACCACCGACAGCATGCTCCAACCGATCTCCTGGAGCGCCGCGCGTTTCTGACGGTCCCGGGCGAACCGCTCCGGATCGCTGTGCCAGTCGAATCCGTCGTACTCGACGGCGAGACTGGCACCCGGCCAGGCGAAGTCGACGCGCCACATCCGCCCACTGCGGTCGAGGAGTTCGTGCTGCAGCAGGGGTGCGGGCAATCTGCCGTCAAGCATTGCCAGCCGTGCCTCGCTCTCCATCGGCGACTCGGCCCGAGGGTCAGCCAGCGGGATGAGGTCACGCACCGCCACGATGCCGCGCCGACCGGCCTGCGCGCTGGCGGCGATCGCCAGCCCGCGATGGTCACAGCTCCTGCTGCGTAGCGCCGCGTCCAGCGTGGCCAACGCCCGCGGCCGGCGGAGGGACCGCGCAACCTCGACGGCGGTCCACGCCGCGGCCGTCGCCGGTCGGCCGTCCGCCACGCTCAACGGGGCGCCTTCGCGCCGGTGCACGACCAGACCGTCGCAGTTGCGCAGCTGGTGTCTCGGCGGATTGATGGCGTGGATGTCGCGGGTGTCCTCGGTGTCGAAGCCGTACGCGGCGGCCGCGGTGCCCAGGCATATTGCGACGGGTTCGCCGGCCCGCAGGTCGAGGCCGCGCAGTCGCGTCATCGTGTCCGGCTCGACCCGGCTGTACACGCCGGGCCACACCTTGATCAGGCGGCCGTCGCGGATCTCGGTGTCGAGGCGGCTGCGGCTGCAGAACTGCAACAGCTGAGCCGTCGTCGCGACACCACCCTGCTCCCGGAACTGTTCATCGAATTCGATCATGGCCACGATCGTCGATCGCAGCGTTGCCGCCCCCCACGCGGCAAGCGGTGCACCTGTGGATCAAGTCCCGGTTGGGGATAACCGGCGCCCGACGAACGTGCGTGAAGTTCGGGAAAAAGGCGGCGTGTCGCCCGCAGACACGCACGCTCGCGGGAAAGGGGGGAGGGGAAAGGGGGAGGGGGAAGGGAGGGGCGCGCGGTTAGAAGCGGCCGCCGCCGCCGCTGAAGCCGCCACCGCCGCCGCCGAAT
>NZ_BCRS01000237.1 GCF_001552715.1 Mycolicibacterium vaccae NBRC 14118 = CIP 105934
CGAAGCCGCCGAGAACGAGTTGTCGGCGGCGCTGGCGCGGGTGAACCCCGCGTCGTTGCCGCTGCCGCTGGTCGCCGAACTGGCCGACGCCGAGGCGCGCGTGGTGCTGGCTCGCCGCTTCCACAACGACGCGGTGCGCGACACCCTGGCGCTGCGGGAGCGCCCGCTGGTGCGCGCGCTGCGCCTGGGCGGGACCGCGGCGCTGCCCACCTACTTCGAGATCGCCGAGGGCGGCGATTTGTCGGCTCGGGAGCCCGCCCCGGTCGGCAGGCGGACGTCGGCCCGGGTGGTCCTGCTCGACGATGACGGTGCGGTGCTGTTGCTGTGCGGATCCGATCCGGCCGCCGCGGTCGGGGACACCCCCGCCCCACGCTGGTGGTTCACCATCGGCGGCGCCGCGCAGGACGGGGAGTCGCTGGCCCAGGCCGCGGTGCGCGAACTGCACGAGGAGACCGGGCTGCTGGTGGCGCCGGAGGCCGTCGTGGGTCCGGTGTGGCGGCGCGAGTCCCTCATCGACTTCAACGGCTCGGTGATGCGCAGCGAGGAGCTGTACTTCGTGCACCGGACCACCCGGTTCGAGCCGTCGGTCGACGGTCGTTCCGGACTGGAACGCACCTACATCCACGGTCACCGCTGGTGCGATGCGAAGACGCTCGACAGGCTGGTCGCCGATGGTGAGACCGTGTACCCGCGGCAACTGAGAGAGCTTCTGGACGAGGCCAACGCGCTTGCCGACGCCGCCGGCGCGCTGCCGGACGCGCCGATGCGCGCCATTCAGTGAGCTCAGCTGTATCGCTGATCACGTCAGCACCGGCCGAATCGATTTGCAGTCGCCTCTAGACTGGATCGGTAGCGATTTAAGGAGATGGCAGTGGAATCCGAAACGTCGGGGGCAGATCTGGGAGCTCCCGCTCGCGGAACGGCGCGGGTCAAGCGTGGTATGGCCGAGATGCTCAAGGGCGGCGTGATCATGGATGTGGTCACCCCGGAGCAGGCGCGTATCGCCGAAGGCGCCGGCGCGGTCGCGGTGATGGCGCTCGAACGGGTTCCCGCCGACATCCGGGCACAGGGTGGGGTGTCGCGGATGAGCGACCCCGACATGATCGAGGGCATCATCGACGCGGTCACCATCCCGGTGATGGCCAAGGCGCGGATCGGCCACTTCGTCGAGGCGCAGATCCTGCAGAGCCTGGGTGTGGACTACGTCGACGAGTCCGAGGTGCTGACCCCGGCCGACTACACCAACCACATCGACAAGTGGCGCTTCACGGTGCCGTTCGTGTGCGGTGCGACCAACCTGGGCGAGGCGCTGCGCCGGATCACCGAGGGCGCGGCGATGATCCGCTCCAAGGGTGAGGCCGGTACCGGCGACGTGTCCAACGCCACCACCCACATGCGCAAGATCGGCGGCGAGATCCGCCGGCTGACATCGCTGTCGGAAGACGAATTGTACGTCGCCGCAAAGGAATTGCAGGCGCCCTACGATCTGGTCGTCGAGGTGGCGCGGGCCGGCAAGCTGCCGGTGACGCTGTTCACCGCAGGCGGTATCGCGACCCCGGCCGACGCGGCGATGATGATGCAGCTCGGCGCCGAAGGCGTGTTCGTCGGGTCGGGCATCTTCAAGTCCGGGAACCCGGCCGAACGTGCGGCGGCCATCGTCAAGGCCACGACGTTCTACGACGACCCCGACGTGCTGGCGAAGGTGTCACGCGGGCTCGGCGAGGCGATGGTCGGCATCAACGTCGACGACATCCCACAGCCGCACCGCTTGGCCGAGCGCGGCTGGTAAGTGGCGATTGAAGAGATCCTCGATCTGGAACAGCTCGAGGTCAACATCTATCGCGGCGGTGTCTTCAGCCCGGAATCGGGTTTTCTGCAGCGCACTTTCGGCGGCCACGTCGCCGGCCAGTCGCTGGTGTCCGCGGTGCGGACGGTGGACCCGAAGTACCAGGTGCACTCTCTGCACGGCTACTTTCTGCGGCCCGGTGACGCGCGCGCGCCGTCGATCTACACCGTCGAGCGGATCCGCGACGGCGGCTCGTTCTGCACCCGCCGGGTGAGTGCGATCCAGCACGGCGAGACGATCTTCTCGATGTCGGCGTCGTTCCAGACCGACCAGAGCGGCATCGAGCATCAGGACGCGATGCCGTTCGCGCCGCCGCCCGACGACATCCCGGACTTCAAGTCCAGCAGCAAGGTGTTCGACGACGCCAGCTTCCGGCAGTTCGACGAGTGGGACGTGCGGATCGTCCCGCGCGACCGGCTCGGCGTCCGCGAGGGCAAGGCGTCCCAGCAGCAGGTCTGGTTCCGGCACCGCGACCCGCTGCCCGACGACCACGTGCTGCACATCTGCGCGCTGGCCTACATGAGCGATCTGACTCTGCTGGGTTCGGCCCAGGTCAACCACATCGAGGAGCGCAAGCACCTGATGGTGGCCTCGTTGGACCACGCGATGTGGTTCATGCGGCCCTTCCGCGCCGACGAGTGGCTGCTCTACGACCAGTCCTCGCCGTCGGCGTGTGGCGGACGTTCGCTGACCCAGGGCAAGATCTACAACCGCTACGGCGAGATGGTCGCGGCGGTGATGCAGGAGGGTCTGACCCGTTTCACCCGCGATTTCGGCACGGGGCGCGAGTGAGCGCCCCGCAGGTCGGGGTGCTGGCTTTGCAGGGGGACACCCGAGAGCACCTCGCGGCGCTGGAGGAGGCCGGGGCGCAGGCGCGCACCGTGCGTCGGCGCGCTGAACTCGACGCGGTGGACGCTCTGGTGATTCCGGGTGGCGAGTCCACCGCGATGAGCCATCTGCTGCGCGAGTTCGAGCTGCTGGAGCCGCTGCGGGCCCGGCTGGCCGACGGCATGCCGGCCTACGGGTCCTGCGCGGGAATGATCCTGCTGGCCAGCGACATCGCCGATGCCGGGGTGCCCGGGCGGCAGGCCCTGCCGTTGGGCGCCATCGATATGACGGTGCGCCGCAACGCTTTCGGTCGCCAGGTGGATTCGTTCGAAGAGGACGTCGACTTCGACGGACTGGACGGCACGGTGCACGCGGTGTTCATCCGGGCGCCGTGGGTCGAGCGCGTCGGGGCCGGTGTCGAGGTGCTGGCCACCGCCGGTGGACACCCCGTCGCGGTGCGTCAGGGCAAGATGCTGGCCACGGCGTTCCACCCCGAGGTGACCGGCGACCGCCGCGTGCACAAACTCTTCGTCGACTCGCTCTAACCCCGCGAATCCGGCGCGCTCGAGCACCCTGGGTGTCGCAGTGCGCGCCCGATTCGCAGGGATTCAGCGCAGGGGAAGCCCGGTCAGGGCTCGGGCCATCACCAGCCGCTGGATCTCGCTGGTGCCCTCGAAGATCGTGAAGATCTTCGCGTCGCGGTGCATCCGCTCGACCGGGTACTCGCGGGTGTAGCCGTTGCCGCCGAGGATCTGGATCGCCTCGTCGGTCACGTACACCGCGGTCTCGCTGGCCACCAGCTTGGCCATCGACCCCTCGGCCGAGGTGAACTCCTTGCCGTTGCGGGCCATCCAGCCGGCGCGGTAGACGAGCAGCCGGGCCGCGTCGATGCGGGCCTTCATGTCGGCGAGCTTGAACGCGACCGCCTGGAATTCGCCGATCTTGCGGCCGAACTGCTCGCGTTCGCAGGCGTAGTCGCGGGCGTACTCGTAGGCGGCGCGCGCCACGCCGACGGCCATCGCGCCGACGGTGGGGCGGGTGCGCTCGAACGTGGCCAGCGCGGCCTGGCCCGCGGCCTTCTTGCCCTCGCGGACCTTCGCGATCCGGGCGTCGAACTTCTCCTTGCCGCCGACGATCAGCCGTCCGGGGATGCGGACGTCGTCGAGCACCACCTCGGCGGTGTGCGACGCGCGGATGCCGTGCTTGAGGAATTTCTGGCCCTGGCTGAGCCCTCTGGTGCCGGGCGGGATGAGGAACGACGCCTGGCCGCGGGTGCCGAGTTCGGGGTGCACCGACGCGACGACGACGTGGACGTTGGCGATGCCGCCGTTGGTCGCCCAGGTCTTGGTGCCGTTGAGCACCCATTCATCGGTCGCCTCGTCGTAGCGGGCGCGGGTGAGGATGGCCCCGACGTCCGAGCCGGCGTTGGGTTCGGAGGAACAGAACGCGGCGACCTTGGGGTCCTCGACGGTGCCGAACATCTGCGGCACCCACTCGCCGACCTGTTCGGGGGTGCCGTTGGCGGCCACCGACGCCGCGGCCAGGCCGGTGCCCAGGATGGCCAGCGCGATGCCGGCGTCCCCCCAGAACATCTCCTCGAACGCCACGATCATGCCCAGACCGCTGGGTTCGGCGGCCTGTTCGGCGAAGAACTCCACGGAGTAGAGGCCGACCTTGGCGGCCTCCTGGATGATCGGCCACGGGGTCTGCTCGCGCTCGTCCCATTCGGCCGCGGCGGGGCGGATCACGTCTGCGGCGAACTCGTGGACCCACTTCTGCACGTCGAGCAGGTCGGAGGACAGCTCCAGGGAGAATGTCATGAACAGCTACCTTACTCCGGAGTAAGGTAGCTGAGGGCAAGTGTGGCCGAGTTAACAGCACGCCCGGCAAGTAAACTCGTGGACCGGACTTTCACGACGCCGATGAACCAGAAGAGAAGAAGGTAGAAGCTGCATGAGCGGCCATTCCAAGTGGGCGACCACCAAGCACAAGAAGGCCGTCATCGATGCCCGTCGCGGGAAGATGTTCGCCAAGCTGATCAAGAACATCGAGGTCGCCGCGCGCACCGGTGGTGGCGACCCCGCCGGTAACCCGACGCTCTTCGACGCCATCCAGAAGGCCAAGAAGAGCTCGGTGCCCAACGACAACATCGAGCGCGCGCGCAAGCGTGGCAGCGGTGAAGAGGCTGGCGGCGCAGACTGGCAGAACATCACCTACGAGGGGTACGGCCCCAACGGCGTCGCGGTGCTCGTCGAGTGCCTCACCGACAACCGCAACCGCGCCGCGGGCGAGGTGCGGGTCGCGATGACCCGCAACGGCGGCAACATGGCCGATCCCGGTTCGGTGGCCTACCTGTTCTCCCGCAAGGGCGTGATCACCCTGGAGAAGAACGGCCTTTCCGAGGACGACGTGCTGGCCGCGGTTCTCGACGCGGGCGCCGAGGATGTCAACGATCTGGGGGACAGCTTCGAGATCATCTCGGAGCCAACCGATCTGGTGGCCGTGCGGACCGCCCTACAGGATGCGGGCATCGACTACGAGTCTGCCGAGGCGAGCTTCCAGCCGTCGGTGACCGTGCCGGTCGACCTCGAGGGGGCCCGCAAGGTGCTCAAGCTCGTCGACGCGCTCGAAGACAGTGACGACGTCCAGGACGTCTACACCAACATCGACATCCCGGACGACGTCGCCGCCGCACTCGACGAGGAGTAGTCGCGGGCCGGCGCTCAGGGCGCTGGCACGAACGACAGCTCGGTGCACTCGACGAGCATCTCCTCGAGCCCGGCCAGTGCGCCGGCATCCGTGTCGCCGGCCACCCGCGTGAGCGCGTGGTCGGCCGTGGCGACCAGATCGGCGATGTGCCTGCGGACGTGCTCGGCGGCCCCGCAGGCCAGCATGATCTGCTGGACGTCGGCGATGTCGGCCTCGTCGGCGGTCGCACGCCCGACTATCCCGGTCAGCGCGTCGACCTGCGGCCCGCTCGCGAGGTTCAGCGCGACGCCGAGCAGTTCGGTGGGTTTACCGGCCCGGATGTCGTCGCCGGTCCGTTTCCCGCTGGTCTCGGTGGTGCCGAACAGGTCGGCCAGGTCGTCGCGCAGCTGGAACGCCTGGCCGACGGCGCCGGCGTAGTCGCGCAGCGCCGCGACGGTCACCGGGTCCGCGGCTCCGGCCACCTGCAGGCCGAGTTCCATCGGCCGTTCGACGGTGTAGACGCTGGTCTTGTACCGCAGGATCTTCTCGGCCGTGGCGGCGCGGTAGTCGCGGCCGGCCTGCGCCCGCAACTCCAGCAGCTGACCGGCCAGCACCTCGGCCCGCATGGCCCGGAAGACCCGCGACGCGCCGCGGGCGAGATCTGTGGGCAGCCCGCCGACCGCGTCGTCGAACGTGTCGTGCGCCGCCGACCACAGCAGATCCCCGACGAGCAGTGCCATGTGATCGCCGAAGTCGGTGGGGTCCCCCCACCCGGCCGCGCTGCGGTGGCCGGCCGCCAGCGCC
>NZ_BCRS01000238.1 GCF_001552715.1 Mycolicibacterium vaccae NBRC 14118 = CIP 105934
GGCCACCAGTACCGGGAGCCCGCGGTGGTGGCGGGTCAGCGTCGACAGCGCCTGACAGGACAGTCGATCGGCGTACTGCGCGTCGTCGATCACGACCAGGGTCGGGGTGGGGCCGGCCAGCACGCGGGCCAGCTCCGCCGCGCCGGCGGCCGGTTCAGCCGGGGCCGGCGCCTGCAGCAGCTGCGACAGCACGGCGCCGTCGTGGCCGTGCTCCCAGTCTGTCGCGGTGGCCCATCGGGTGGCCGGCACGCGGTCGGCCACCTGCTGCAGCAGCGCGGTCTTGCCGATGCCGGGCGGTCCGGTGACCGTGACGACGGTGAGCCCGGCGGTCGAGGTGTCCAGCACCCGCCGGGTCAGCTCGTCGAGGTCGGCGACGCGACCGACGAACGTGACAGGCGCCATGGGCACGCCCACCATCGTAGGTCGGCGGCCGCCGCGTTCAGCCGAGATCGCCGCCGGCCACCGGGAGGACCGTGCCGGTGATGTAGGACGCCTCGTCAGAGGCCAGGAAGCAGATCGCCGCGGCCTGCTCGTCGAGCGTGCCGTAGCGCTTGAGCAGCGAGGAGTCCAGGGTCTGGGAGATGTGCGCGTCGAACCACGCCTGCTCGGTCTCGTCGGCCGGCGTCGGGGTGCCGCGGGAGATGCGCCGCGGCGGTGCGGCCGTGCCGCCGGGCGCGGTGGCCACCACCCTGATGCCCGCGTCGGCGTACTCCATGGCCAACGACGCCGTGATCGCGTTGATCCCGCCCTTGGCCGCCGAATAGGGGATGCGGTGGATGCCGCGGGTCGCGGCCGAGGACACGTTGACGATCACGCCCTGACCGCGGTCCACCATGGTCGGCAGTGCGGCGTGGCAGGAGTACAGCGTGGTCATCAGCGAGCGGTCGATCTCTGCGCGGATCTCTGCGGCGCTGAACTGAGTGAACGGCTTGAAGTTGATCGCCCCGCCGACGTTGTTGATCAGCACGTCGACTCGGCCGAACGCCGAGAGTGCCTGCGAGATCACCGATTCGGCGCCTTCGTGATACTCCAGGTCGGCCGTCACCGCGACCGCTGCCGAGCGCGCGGCGAGTTCGTCGGCAAGTTCCTTGACCAGCTCGGACCGGTCGGCCAGCACCACGGTGCCGCCCTCGGCGTGGATACGGCGTGCGGTGCGCTCGCCGATGCCCTGCGCGGCGCCGGTGATCACGACGACCTTGCCGGCGAACCGGCCCGGTGTCACGAACGCCGGGGCGGCGGCCTCGGCGGTGTCGGCCATCGCCCGCCGCATCGTCTGCTTGGACCGTTCGGCGTGGGCCACGATCAGCGCGCGAGCCGCGTCGCGGTCGCCGGACTCGAACGCGGCCACGATGTCGACGTGGTCCTGCGCGCAACGGGGGTGACACCACGTCGCATGACGCAGCACCTCACTCATCCGGCCCTTGACCCCGAGCGCCTGGTAGGCGCGCAGAAGATGTTCGTTGCCGGTCAGCGTGAACAGATAGTCGTGGAACGCGGCGTTGGTCTCGGTGTACTGCTCCGCGTCGACGAACCGCTCACCCTCGACATAGGGCAGGGTCGTCTCGGCCAGCAACCGGTAGCCCGCCAGCTGCTGACTGGTCAGCCGGCCCATCGTGAGCTCAAGCGCGCCGAGTTCCAGTGCGGACCGCGCCTCGAACAACGCGTCGGACTTGCGCACCTCGGGGTGCTGCTCGCCGATCTCGTAACCGTCGTCCCCGACGACGACATTGGGCGCGGGTGTGGTCGGCGTCGCGGCCGAGGTGGCCTCCGGGGCGAACACGGACTGACCGGCGATGGTGCGCGCTCCGGACGGCAGCAGGCGCCCGTCGTCACCGTCGAGCGGGGCGGACGCCGGACCGGAGGAGTCCGCCATGGACACCAGTTGCCCGGCGACGCGGCGGATCGTATCGGCTTCGGCGACGGCCGGCCGGTGGTCGACCGGGCGTAGGTCGGCCGGCGCCAGCACCACCTGGCCGGCCACCGAGCGCGCGTCGGGCACCGGCCGGATCTCCTCGAAGCCGCCCGGTGCCGCGTCGGGGACGCGGGCCGCGGCGGTGGGAGTGGTCTTGGCCAGGCCGAACTTCTCGTAGTAGAAGCCGGTCGGCTCGACCTCGGCGGCGGCGAGATGGGTGCGCACCGACTCGACCATCGGCGGCGGACCGCACAGGTAGATGGCCAGGTCGCCGCCGTTGAGGTGCGTGGGGCGGATCAGGCTGGTGACGTAGGCCCGGTCCGGGCCGCGGTTCGGTGCCGAGCTCGCCGGGTCGGACACGCAGTAGTCCCAGGTGAAAGACGGTAGCGCCGAGGCGATCTCGTCGATGTCGCCGACCGCGGTCAAGTCCTCGTCGGTGCTGACCCCGTAGATCAGGTGGGCCGTGCGGGTGCTGCCGGCCGCGCGCATGGTGCGCAGCATCGACAGGATCGGCGCCAGACCGGTGCCGCCCGCCAGCAGCAGCAAGGGCCGGTCGGCCTCGCGCAGGAAGAACGACCCGTTGGGTCCGGTGAAGCTCAGCGCGTCCCCGACCCGGGCGCGGCCGGCCAGGTAGTCCGACATCGCCCCGCCCGGCGTGAGCTTGACGAGGAAGGTCAGCAGCTCTTCGTGGGGGGCGTTGGAGAACGAGTACGACCGGCTCTGGTCGGTTCCCGGTACCGCGATGTTGACGTATTGGCCTGGGAGGAAGGCGAGTTGGCCTCGGTTCGGGATCTCGACACCGATCTTGACGGTGGTGCTCGACAACCGTTCCAGCCGGGTCAGGGTGCCCTGGTAGGTCGCGGCCTGGGTCTTGGCCGAGTCCGACGTGCCGGCGATCTGCAGCACCAGATCCGAGCGGGGCTTCATGCTGCACGGCAACACGTAACCGGCCTCGGCCTCGTCGGCGGACAGCGCGTCGTCGATGTAGACGCCGCCGTCGTACCGGCCGTCCTCGCACAGGGCCTTGCAGGTGCCGCAGGCGCCGTCGCGGCAGTCCAGCGGGATGTTGATGCGCTGCCGGTAGGATGCGTCGGCGACCGTCTGGTCGGGACGGCAGGTGATGAATCGGGTGACTCCGTCTTCGAAAGACAGAGCCACCGAGTAGGTTTCGGTCACGTCGCTCACCTCAGAAGTGGTACACATCCACCACGTGGTGGATGTAGTCGTTTTTGAGCACCACTGTCTTGCGCCGGATCAACGGCTGCTCACCGCTGAAGTCGATGGTGTAGAAGGAGGTGCCGTAGTGCGGGTCGACCGTGTGGTAGCGGAAATACATGGTGTGCCAGTTGAACCGCACGTCCACGAGGTGACCGCGGCGTTCGATGACCTCGACGTTGGTGATGTTGTGGCTGGTGCGCGGCTCGGGAAGCGAGGTCGCCGACGACCGTTCGGTCCGGATCCGGAAGACCCTGTCCTCCAGGCCGCCCTTGTTCGAGTAGTAGATCAGCGAGATGTCGCGCTGGGGGTCTTCGACGAGGCGGTCGTCATCGGTCCAGGCCGGCATCCAGTAGACGACGTCGTCGGCATAGCAGTCCAGCCACTTCTCGAACTCACGGTCGTCGAGGTAGCGCGCCTCGCGGTAGAGGAACTGCTCGATGGCGTTCTGGGTGATCAGCTTCTGCGCGCTGCCAAGGGTTTCGGTGGAAGTCATGTCAGCTCTCCTGCGTCTCGCGGGCGACGGCGTCGCGCATCGTCTGTAACCAGTAGCCGTGCTGCACGGGGTAGAGGCCCTCGTCTTCGTTCTTCACCCCGGCCGAGATGACACCGTCCATACCCAGCGACCTGGCCACCTCATCGGGCCCGCTGAGCCAGTGCTGCGCACCACGGCTCATGTCGTTCCACGGCGCCGCCTCGGCGCGGAAGGTCAACTGGCAGGACCGGAACTCCTCGAGATCGTCGGGGGTGGCCATCCCGGAGGCGTTGAAGAAGTCCTCGTACTGGCGGATGCGGTGGGCCCGGGCGGTGGCGCTCTCACCCTTGGGGGCGATGCAGTAGATGGTGACCTCGGTCTTGTCCGGGGCGATCGGTCGGAAATGCCGGATCTGCGTCGAGAACTGGTCCATCACATACACGTTCGGGTAGAGGCACAGGTTGCGTGACCCCTTGACCATGAACTCGCCCTTGGCGTCGCCGTGCGCGGCCTTGAGCTCGTCGAGTCTGTCCCACAACGGGCGGTCCT
The DNA here is from genome assembly GCF_001552715.1 of Mycolicibacterium vaccae NBRC 14118 = CIP 105934. Classification (GTDB taxonomy): domain Bacteria; phylum Actinomycetota; class Actinomycetes; order Mycobacteriales; family Mycobacteriaceae; genus Mycobacterium; species Mycobacterium vaccae. The sequence goes on from NZ_BCRS01000238.1 coordinate 4,152, forward strand.
GCGGGTTGGCCGCCCACGTCCACAGGCACAGGTGGCCGTGCGGGAAGGACCAGTAACCTCCGCCGGACTTGCCCCACCCCCCGGCATCGAGGGCCTTGGTGTCGTTCTTGGACTCACCGGTGTTGCGCCGACTGGTGGTTGCGGCGTAGTTCCAGTGCGTGGCCGTGACGTGGTAGCCGTCGGCGCCGTTCTCGGCCTGGACCTTCCAGTTGCCGTCGAAGGTGTAGGTCGAGGAGCCGCGCAGCACCTCCAGCCCGTCGGGGGACTGGTCGACGAGCATGTCGATCACCTTGGTGGCGTCGCCGAGGTGTTCGGTCAGCGGCAGCACGTCGGGGTTCAGGCTGCCGAACAGGAAGCCGCGGTAGTTGTCGAACCGGGCGACGCGGGTCATGTTGTGCGAGCCGTCGACGTTGAAGGTGTCCGGGTAGCCGGCGCCCTCGGGGTCCTTGACCTTGAGGAGTGCGCCGTCGTTGCGGAACGTCCAGCCGTGGAACGGGCAGGTCAGCGTCATCCGGTTGTCGGTCTTGCGGCGGCAGATCATCGCGCCGCGGTGTGCGCAGGCGTTGATCAGGCAGTTCAGGGTGCCGTCCTTGGCGCGGGTGATCACCACCGGCTGGCGGCCGATGTAGGTGGTGAAGTAGTCGCCGGGGTTGGGGAGCTGGCTTTCGTGCGCGAGGTAGATCCAGTTGCCCTCGAAGATGTGCTTCATCTCCAGCTCGAAGATGTCCTCGTCGGTGAAGATGCGCCGGTTCGCCTTGTAGGCGCCGCCCTCCGGGTCGTCGATCACGGCGTCGGCGAGGACCGACTCCACACGGCTGGTGGGTTGGATAGATGTGGTCATCGAGGGGCCTCCGCGGCTGGTGAACGTGATGTCTACCTGCACTCTGACAGCTAGTGTCGGCGGTCACACTGGGCATATTGCTAGTCCTGCCCTGGGCGGTAATTGATAAACAATCACGCTTAATCAGGCGATAACAGGTCTTTGTTCGATATGGATCTCGGGTCTACGGTCGGAGGTGTCGGCAGTCACATCAGCCCCGGCCAGGGGCGGTGACCACACCCGAGGCCAGACCGAAAGGAGCGTCCGATGGAGCTGCGCCACTTGCGCTACTTCCTCGCCGTCGCCGAGACGTGTCATTTCGGGCAGGCCGCCGAGCAGCTGCACATCGCGCAGCCCGCTCTGTCGTACGCGATCCGGCAACTGGAGAACGATCTCGACGCCACGCTGTTCACCAGGACCACCCGTCAGGTGTCGTTGACGCCCGCCGGTGAGTTCCTGCGGATCGAGGCCGCCCGGATCCTCGACGGCGTCGATGCGGCGCAACGAGGGGTGCGCCGCATCGCCGCCGGCCGCAGCGGGTTGGTGCGACTGGGCCTGACCGGCACCGCGGCGTTCTCGCACCTGCCCAAGATCGCGCGCATCGTCCGGCAGGAACTGCCCGCCGTCGCGCTGGACATCCATGCCGACATGCTCACGCCCGCGCAGTGCGACGCGCTGCGCGCCGGCACCCTGGATCTGGCCGTGCTGCGCCCGCCCGCGACCGGCACGGACATCGAGGCGCGCGTCATCGACGTCGAGCCGCTGATCCTGGCGGTGTCGGCCGATCACCGGCTGGCCGCCGAACCGGTGGTTTCGCTGGCCGACCTGCGCACCGAACCGTTCATCGGCTACGCCGCACAGGATTCGGCGGTCAACGACGCGGTGATGCGCAGCTGCCGCCGCGCCGGCTTCGTCCCGCACCGCGAACACGGCGCCCCGGGAACCGCGGTCCTGCTGGCCCTGGTCGCCGCCGGGCTCGGTGTCGCGGTCGTGCCCGCGTCGGTGCGTGCACTCCCGTTGCGCGGCGTGGTCTTCCGTGACCTCGTCGACGGCGGCACCGTCGAGCTGGCACTGGCCTGGCGGGCCGGCGCCGACCAGCCCGTCGTCG
>NZ_BCRS01000239.1 GCF_001552715.1 Mycolicibacterium vaccae NBRC 14118 = CIP 105934
CGCGCGGCGCACCGAATCGGTCACCACGGTCACGTTGTCGAGGTCGGCCAGTGCCGCACGCGCGGCCCGCGACGCGCCCCGGGAGGTGTCCACGGTCGTCACCGCCCCGGTCGGCCCGACCGCTTCGGCCAGCGCCGCGGCGAAAACCCCTGCGCCGCCGTACAGATCCCAGGCGGTCATCCCGGCCTGCAGCTGGGCCCACTGGGCGACCAGCCCGCTGTAGAGCGCGGGCGCGCCGCGGTGAGCCTGCCAGAACGCGGTGACCGGGACCTGCCAGGTGCGGCCACCGACCCGCTGCACCGCCTCGTAACCGCCCTCGACGACAGTGGTGCGCTTGCCGCGACCGGAATGCGCGACGTGCCGGACGCCGTCGTCGTCGACGACGACGTGGACCGTGCTGTCCTTGGGCCACCGGGTCTCGGCCAGTCCGTCGAGCATGCCCTCGGGCAGCTGGGCGCAGTCGAGCCGGTGCACCAGTTCGGCGCTGTGATAGCGGTGGAATCCCGCGCGTCCGTCGGCCGAGGTGTCCAGGCGCACCCGGGTACGCCACCCGGTCGCCCGGCCGTCACCGACCGGTTCGGCGGCGGCGTCGGACTCGTCACGCCAATGGTGGTTACCGAGCCGCACCAGTTGGTTGGCCACCACTGCGCCCTTGATCCGGCGCACCGCCGACGGCTCGGCGAACGCGAGGTCGCAGCACCCCGAACCGTGCACCCCGGCGATCGGGCAGAGCGAGTCGATGCGGTCGGGGGACGGTTCGAGCACCTCGACGGTGTCGGCGTTCCAGAACGAACCCCGGTCGCCCACCAGCCGCGCCCGGACCGTCTCCCCGGGCAGCGCGTAGCGGACGAACACCACCCGGCCGTCGTGGCGGGCAACACAACTCCCGCCGTTGGCCGCGGCAGTGGTGGTCAGGACGAGATCGTCGCTCATTCCAGGAATCCTTTGCGCGCATCTCCGGGCGCGGACTGCGGCGCCAGCTTTCTGAGCCGTTCCGACGACGTCAGCTGCCACGGAACCGACGTCACCATCACATTGGGCTCGAACAGCAGCCGGCCCTTCAGGCGCAGCGCACTCTGATTGTGCAGCAACTGTTCCCACCAGTGCCCCACGACGTACTCGGGAATGAACACGGTGACGACCGTACGCGGTGAGTCCTTGCCGACCCGCTTCACGTAGTCGAGCACGGGCCGGGTGATCTCGCGGTACGGCGACGCGATCACCTTCAGCGGCACGGCGATGTCGCTCTGTTCCCACTTGTGTACGAGCTGGCGGGTCTCGGCGTCGTCCACGCTGACCGTGATGGCCTCCAGCACATCGGGTCTGGTAGCCCGCGCGTAGGCCAGCGCGCGCAGCGTCGGCAGATGCACATTGGACACCAGCACGATCGCGTGGTTGCGGCTGGGCAGCACGACGTCCTCGGTCTCGGCGGCCTGGGCGTCCAACTCGCGACTCACCGCGGCGTAGTGGCGGTGGATGAGCTTCATCACACCGAACAGCGCGGCCATCGCCAGGATCGCGATCCACGCACCCACCAGGAACTTGGTGACCACGACGATGACCAGCACGGTGCCTGTGCACAGCAGACCCACGGTGTTGATCAGCCGGGACCGCACCATCCGTGCGCGAGCGGCCGGCTCGGTCTCGGTGCGCAGCAGCCGGGTCCAGTGCCGGACCATGCCGATCTGGCTGAGGGTGAACGACACAAACACCCCGACGATGTAGAGCTGGATCAGCGCGGTCACCTCGGCCTGGAATGCCACCACGAACGCGATGGCACCGAAGGCCAGGAACAGGATGCCGTTGGAGAACGCCAACCGGTCCCCGCGGGTGTGCAGCTGGCGCGGCAGGAAACGGTCTTGGGCCAGAATCGATCCCAGCACCGGGAAGCCGTTGAAGGCGGTGTTGGCGGCCAGCACCAGGATCAGCGCGGTCACCGAGGCGATCAGATACAGCCCCAGCGGGAAACCGTGGAACACCGTCTCGGCGAGCTGGGCGATCAGCGTCTTCTGGTGATAGTCGGGCGGGGCACCCCCGAGCTGTTCGAGCGGACGTTCGGCGATCTGCACGCCGATCGCCTTGGCCAGCAGGATGATCCCCATGAACAGCGTGATCGCGATGACCCCGAGCAACAACAGAGTGGTCGCTGCGTTGCGGGACTTGGGCTTACGGAACGCCGGCACGCCGTTGCTGATCGCCTCCACGCCCGTCAGCGCCGCGCTGCCCGACGAGAACGCCCGCGCCACCAGGAAAACCAGCGCGAAACCCAGGATGTCACCGTGCTCGGAATGCATCTCGAAGTCGGCCGACTCGGCGCGCAACGGGGTGCCCAGCGCATAGATCTGGAAGAAGCCCCACGCCAGCATCACGTACATGCCGATCATGAACGCGTAGGTGGGAACCGCGAAAGCCGTTCCGGATTCCCGGATCCCGCGCATGTTCAACGACGCCAGCACCAGGATCGCGACGACGGCGAACCAGACCTTGTGCTCGTTGACGAACGGCACCGCCGAGCCGATGTTCGACATCGCCGAGGACATCGACACCGCCACCGTCAGCACGTAGTCCACCAGCAGCGCGCTGGCCACGGTGAGGCCGGCGGTGGGACCCAGGTTGGTGGTCACCACCTCGTAGTCCCCACCACCGGACGGGTAGGCGTGCACGTTCTGGCGGTAGCTCGCGATCACGACCAGCATCACCGCCGCCACCGCCAGCCCGATCCACGGCGCCATCGAGTACGCGGCCAGCCCAGCCACCGACAGCACGAGGAAGATCTCCTCGGGAGCGTAGGCCGTCGAGGACAGTGCATCCGAGGCGAAGACCGGCAGCGCTATCCGCTTGGGCAGCAGGGTGTGCGACAGCTTGTCGCTGCGGAACGGCCGGCCCAGCACCAGGCGCCGGGCGACGGTCGAAAGCTTGGACACGAGTGCCAAGGGTATGCCCGAAGGCCCAGAACCGTCGGGAAGCGGTAGGTTCCGAGATGCACGGGTTTGCAGCGACCCCGTCCGGGAAAGGACCGTCAGGTGCGTGTAGTGGTGATGGGGTGCGGCCGCGTCGGCGCATCCCTGTCTGACAGCCTGGCCAGGATCGGCCACGACGTCGCCGTGATCGACCGCGACGGCACCGCATTCCACCGGCTCTCCCCCGACTTCCCGGGTGAGCGCGTACTCGGGATGGGGTTCGACCGCGACGTGCTGGTGCGGGCCGGCATCGAGCACGCCGGCGCGTTCGCCGCGGTGTCCTCCGGCGACAACTCGAACATCATCTCCGCGCGGGTGGCCCGCGAGACCTTCGGTGTGCAGCGGGTGGTCGCGCGCATCTACGACGCCAAGCGCGCCGCGGTCTACGAACGACTCGGCATCCCCACCGTGGCCACCGTGCCGTGGACCACCGACCGGCTGCTCCACGTGCTGACCCGGGAGACCGAGACCACCAAGTGGCGCGATCCCAGCGGCCACGTCGGGGTCGCCGAATTGTCGTTGCACGAGGCCTGGGTCGGCCGCCGCGTCACCGATCTGGAGGCCGCGACCGCGGGCCGGGTGGCGTTCCTGATCCGCTTCGGCGCGGGGCTGCTGCCGGACGTGAAAACTGTGCTCCAGGCCGGCGACCAGGTGTACCTGGCGGCGATCTCCGGGCACATCGCCGAAGCGCTGGCCATCGCGGCGCTGCCGCCGAGCGAGGAGGCCGACGCGTGAAGGTCGCGATCGCCGGGGCGGGTGCGGTGGGCCGGTCCATCGCCCGCGAACTCGTGGAGTCCCACGAAGTCACCCTGCTGGAGCGCAACCCCGACCACATCGACGTCGACACGATCCCGGCCGCGCACTGGCGGCTCGGCGACGCCTGCGAACTCAGCCTGCTGGAATCGGTTCAGCTGGAGGAGTTCGACGTCGTGATCGCCGCCACCGGCGACGACAAGGCCAACGTCGTGCTCAGCCTGCTGGCCAAGACGGAGTTCGCGGTCTCGCGGGTGGTGGCCCGGGTCAACGACCCGCGCAACGAGTGGCTCTTCGACGAGGCGTGGGGCGTCGACGTCGCGGTGTCCACCCCGCGCATGCTGGCCTCGCTGGTGGAGGAGGCGGTGTCGGTCGGCGACCTGGTCCGGCTGATGGAGTTCCGCAAGGGGCAGGCCAACCTGGTCGAGATCACGCTGCCCGACGACACCCCGTGGGGCGGCAAACCGGTCAAACGCCTTGAGCTGCCCAGAGATGTGACGCTGGTGTCGATCCTGCGCGGACCGCGGGTGATCGTGCCCGAGCGTGACGAGCCGCTCGAAGGCGGCGACGAGTTGCTGTTCGTCGCGGTCACCGAGGCCGAGCACGAGCTACGGGAGCTGCTGCTCAAACCTCAGCCGCGGTGAGGTCGGTCGTTCGACTCGCGTGCGGCCTCGCCGGCCTCATCGGCGTCCGCGTCGGCCTGAGCACCGGTACCGCTGTGCTGTTCCGGCGCGACGGGCTCGTGCAGGCCGCTCTCCCGTAGTGCCCGCTGAGCCGACCGGATCGCGATATAGGTGACCAGTGCGGCCACCGCGGTCAGCGGCCAGCCCATCGCGATACGGGCCACCCCGAGCCAGCCGGTCTGGTCGGCGTCGTAGAGGTGCTGCTGCACCAGGAACCGCGATGCGAACAGCACCGCCCACACCAGCGTCGCGATGTCGAAGGCCAGCACCGCCCGCCGGGCCTCGCGCCAGCGGCGGTCGCCGGCGTGCACCCAGCCCCAGATGTAGCCGACGGCGGGTCGGCGGATCACCACCGACAGTGTGAACACCACCGCCCACAACAGCGACGTCCAGATGCCAAGCAGGAAGTACCCCTTGGACGCGCCGACCAGATATGCGATCAGCGCGCTGATGCCGACGGCGAAGAAGCCGGAGATCGCCGGCTGGGTGGACTCCCGGCGGATGAGCCGCCAGATCAGGATCAGGGTCGCGACGCCCAGCGCGGCCGCGATCGCGGGCATCAACCCGAACGCCGACGACACGGGGACGAACACCACGACGGGCAGCGAAGAGTAGATCAGGCCGCTGATGCCGCCCATCTGCTCCAGGACGGCGGCGCCGCGTGCCGGAGGAGTGGTCTGCTGCGAGCCCGGATCGGTACCCGGGGCGCTCACCGCTGAATCTCGTAGCGGGGGTTGTAGATCGCCTTGGATCCGTTGTCGAGCTTGCCGACTCGGCCGTGCACCTTCAGAGTGCGGCCCGTCTCGATGCCCGGGATCCGGCGCTGCCCCAGCCAGACCAGCATCACCGCGTCGGTGCCGTCGAACAGCTCGGCCTTGACCCCGCCCGTGCTGTTCTTGCCGTTGCACTCGACGCTGCGCAGGGTGCCGATCATCGTGACTTCCTGACCGCGCTGACAGTCGATCGCCTTCTGCGCGCCGGTGCCGGCGGCCTCACCGCTGAGCTCTTCGACATCACGTTGTTCCGGGTCTTCGGTCAATCGTCGGGTGAGCCGGCGAAGATATCCCTCGGCCGTGGCCATGGCGTCTCCTGATCTTCTGCCATCCACTGTGGATTCTGTTGAACCAACGCCACGGTAGACCTGTTGGTGCCCAGATGCTAACTACGCCGCGGCGCGTGTGGGGTCGCGTCGCCGCGGGCATCACGACCAGGCACGATCGACACATGGCGGTCAATCTGCGCGACGTGATCACGGTCCTTTTGCCCGGCACGGGATCCGACGACGACTTCGTCTACCGGGCGTTCGGACCGGCCCTGCACGCGGCCGGCGCGGTGGTGGTGACACCGCCGCCGCAGCCGCACCGGCTCGTCGACAGCTACCGCGACGCGCTCTGTGACGCGGCCCGGTCCGGGCCGATCGCGGTGGGCGGGATCTCGATCGGTGCGGCGGTCGCCGCCGAGTGGGCGCTGAGCCACCCGAGCCGGGTGGTGGCGGTGCTGGCCGCGCTGCCGGCCTGGACCGGATCGCCCGACACCGCCCCGGCCGCGATGGCCGCGCGCTACTCGGCCGAGATGCTGCGCCGCGAGGGTCTGGCCGCCGCCACCGCGCAGATGCAGGCGGGCAGCCCGCAATGGCTGGCCGACGAACTGACCCGGTCGTGGCTGGGCCAGTGGCCCGC
>NZ_BCRS01000240.1 GCF_001552715.1 Mycolicibacterium vaccae NBRC 14118 = CIP 105934
CGGCGCCGAGGTGGTCGCCATCGGCGGCGCGGCAGCCGGCCGGGACGGTTCGGCCTCGCCGCCCACGGACTGGGAGCAGCCCGCCACCAGGGCGCTCACCACGATCAGGCCGGCTATTCGCATTGGGCAAGGCTAGCGACCCGACACGGCTGTCTGGGCGAGGCAGGCCGGGGGAGAGTTCGCTACCGTCACAGAATGCACGAGCACACCGTCCGGGTGAAGACCGTCTCGGGCACCGTCGAGGGGTTCACGCGCGACGGCGTGAACCGCTGGCGGTCGATTCCGTATGCGCGTCCGCCGGTCGGTCCTCTGCGGTACCGCGCACCGCGTCCCGTACAGCCCTGGCCCGGCGTCCGGTACTGCCACGGGTTCGGTTCCTGCGCGCCGCAGCAGCGCATGTACACGCTGCTGGCCCCGGGCCGGTACCAGCCGATGAGCGAGGACTGCCTGACGCTCAACGTGGTCGCGCCCAAGCACGCCGAGGCCGGCGCCGGACTGCCGGTGATGGTGTTCATCCACGGCGGCGGATACATGCTGGGTAGCTCCGCCACCCCGATCTACGACGGTGCGGCGCTGGCCCGCCGAGGATGTGTCTACATCTCGGTCAACTACCGGCTCGGCGCACTCGGGTGCCTGGAACTGTCGTCGCTGTCGACCGCCGACGTCACCATCGACGACAACCTGTTCCTGCGCGACCTGGTGATGGCGCTGCGCTGGGTGCGCGACAACGTCGAGGTGTTCGGTGGGGACCCGGCCAACGTGACCATATTCGGCGAGAGCGCCGGTGCGCACGCGGTGGCTACGCTGATGGCCACCCCTGAGGCCGAAGGGCTCTTCGCCCAGGCGATTTCGCAGAGCCCGGGCAGCGGGATGATCAGCAGCGCCGAGATCGCCGGGGATTACGCCGCCCGGTTCGCGCGCCAGCTCGGCGCGAGCGGGACCGACGCGGCGTCGGCGGTGATGGCCGCGCGGCCGGCCGAACTGGTGGACGCCCTGGACCGGCTGGTGGCCGAAGGTCAGCGGGACATGCTGGGCGCGTTCGCGATCGGCCCCACGTTCGGGACGCCGTACCTGCCGGAGGATCCGGTGGAGGCGATGCGGGCCGGCACCGCCCACCGGGTGCCGCTGATCGTCGGCACCAACGCCGACGAGGGTCGCCTGTTCACCCGCTTCCTGAAGCTGCTGCCCACCAGTGAACCGGCGATCGAACGGTTGCTGGCCCATCTGGAACCCGATGCGCGGCAGCGGATCCTGGCGGCTTATCCGGGCTATCCGGGTGCCGATGCGTGTGTCCGCTTCGGCGGCGACTTCATCTTCGGTTCGGCGGTGTGGCAGATCGCCCAGGCGCACTCCGCGCACGCGTCGACCTACGTCTACCGCTACGACTACGCCACCAGGGCGCTGCGCTGGTCCGGTATGGGCGCCACGCACGCCACCGAGTTGCTGGCCGTGTTCGACGTGTACCGCTCCCGGTACGGCCGGCTGCTCGCGGCCGGCCTGGACTCTCGCACGGCCGGCAAGGTGTCCGACGACATGCAGAGCAGGTGGCTGGCGTTCGCCGGGAACGGGGTGCCCGGCAGCGACTGGCCCGGCTACCGTCACGACGAGCGCGCGGTGCTGGTGCTCGACCGGCGTCGTCGCGTCGAGGTGGATCCGCACGCCGACCGCCGGATGGCTTGGGAGGACTTCTTCCTCACCGCCCGCTGACGCGGGCCGACTTGGCGCAATCCCGTGCCGCCGGACCTGGGATGTGGTTGCGTGGAGGCGTGGCTCACCCCCTCGACCCGCTCAGTGCGGACGAGTTCGCCTCGGCCGCCGAAATCCTGCGGCGCGACCGCGGCGTCGAACCCGGTGTCCCCGGCGGACGCCCGGGCCGGGGGTGGCGGTTCGCGTCGATCGAAATGATCGAACCCACCAAGGCCGAGATCACCGCGGCCGACAGCGGCGGCGCGTGGCCGCCGCGGCGCGCCGAGGTGATCTGCTTCGACCGCGACGAGAACGCCACCTATCGCGGTGTGGTGTCGCTGTCCGAGGGCCGTGTCGAGGTCTTCGAGCACATCCCCGGCGTTCAGGCCAACTTCACCGTCGACGAGTTCACCGAGTGCGACGAGCTCCTGCGCACCCATCCCGACGTCGTCGCAGCGCTGCGCCGGCGCGGCATCGAGAACGTGGATCTGGTGTTCTTCGACACCTGGACCTACGGGGACGCGGTGGCGCCCGCGGAGTTCCGCGACCGGCGGATCGGCTGGTCGGACAGCTGGGTGAAGGCTGCCCCCGGCGCAAATCCGTACGCCCGGCTGGTCAGCGGCCTGCACTGCGTCGTGGATCTGAACGCGATGGAGCTGATCGCGCTCGAGGACGAGGGGCCGTTCGCGGACGGGGAACCGGTGCCGGAGGTGATGGGCGAGTACGTGCCCGCCCACATTCCCGAGCACATCCGCGCGGCGTGGACGCGCGAACCGCTCAAACCGTTGCACATCACCCAGCCCGACGGACCGTCGTTCACCGTCGAGGGCAATCTGCTGCGCTGGCAGAACTGGTCGCTGCGGGTGGGCTTCAACTATCGCGAGGGCATGACGCTGCACACGGTGCGCTACCGCGACGGCGGCCGCACCAGGTCTGTCGCGCACCGGATGTCGTTCGCGGAGATGATCGTGCCCTACCGTGACCCGTCACCGGACCACTACCGGCGCACCGCTTTCGATATCGGCGAGTGGGGTCTGGGTTTCATGACGACCTCACTGGAACTGGGCTGCGACTGTCTGGGCGAGATCCGTTATCTGGACGCGGTTCTGCACAACAGCCGCGGGGAGCCGTACACGATCACCAACGCGATCTGCATCCACGAAGAGGACGACGCCGTGCTGTGGAAGCACGTCGACCACGAGATCGGCGCGGAGGTGCGCCGGATGCGCAGGCTCGTCGTCTCGTTCCACGTCACGGTCGCCAACTACGAGTACCTGGTCTATTGGCGGTTCTACCAGGACGGGAACATCGAGTGCGAGGTGCGGGCCACCGGCATCATGGTGACCACCCCGCTGCCGGTCGGCGCGGCCAACCCCAACGGGACCCTGGTCGACGAACGCACCTACGCACCGTTCCACCAGCACTTGCTGGTGGCCCGGCTGGACCTCGACGTCGACGGGCCCGACAACACCGTGGTGATGACCGAGTCCCACGCCGAATCCGTCGGCCCGGACAACCCGCACGGGCTGTCGATGGTGCAGCGCAACGTCCCGCTGCGCACCGAGGCCGACGGCAGGCAGGATGTCGAGTTCGCCACCCAGCGCGCGTGGAAGGTGGTCAACCCCAACGTCGTCACCGGCCTGGGGGCGCACCCCGCGTACAAACTCGTTCCCACGGGCGCGATTCCGGCGATGTTCGCGCCGGGGGCACCGGTGCTCGAACGCGCCGCGGTCATCGGACACACCCTGTGGGTGACTCCGAACCATCCCGACGAGCGTTGGCCTGCAGGCCAATTCGTCAACCAGTCGGTGCGCGACACCGGTCTGGCGCGCTGGACGGCGGCCGACCGCTGGATCGAGAACACCGATGTGGTGCTGTGGTACGTGTTCGGCATCCACCACATCACCCGTGCCGAGGACTGGCCGGTGATGCCCGTCGACGTGGTCTCGTTCTGGCTCAAGCCGTTCGGCTTCTTCGACCGCAACCCGGCTCTCGACGTGGTGGGCACCCCGCCCGACGCCTGCCACACCGCCGCGACCGCCGCCCACCACTGATGGCACGCTGAGGGGCGTGGTCGTCAAATCGATGCTGCTGTTCGTCCTCGCCGCGATCCTGGAGATCGGTGGCGCCTGGCTGGTCTGGCAGGGTATCCGCGAGCACCGCGGGCTGCTCTGGGTGGGGGCCGGTGTGATCGCGCTCGGGGCCTACGGATTCGTCGCGGCGTTCCAGCCGGACGCGAACTTCGGGCGGGTGCTGGCCGCCTACGGTGGGGTGTTCGTGGCCGGATCCCTGATCTGGGGCATGGTCGCCGACGGCTTCCGGCCCGACCGGTGGGATCTGACGGGTGCGGCGGTGTGTCTGGCCGGGGTCGGTCTGATCATGTACGCGCCGCGCTGACCGTCACCGCAGGTGCGCCTCGCCGTCGTCGAGATCGGTGCGGCCCAGGCCCATCGGTGTCTGCTCCGGGATGTCGCCGGCGTCGATCACTGAGCGCGCGATCGACGTCAGCCCGCGGAACAGCGCCTCGACCTCGGCATCGTCGAGGGAGTCCAGGACGGCCAGCGCGAGCGCATCGGTGCGGTCCTCGAGGTGCTGCTTGAACTCCCGTCCCGCCCGGGTCGGCACGCCGGCCGCGTCCAGAAGCCCGCGCCGGCGCAGGGCGTCGCGGTGACGGGCCCACTCTTGCTCGTCGTAGTGGCGGGCCCGCTTGATCATCTCCTCGGGGACCCCGCCGGTCGCGGCGTGCAGGACGTTGGACTCGCGCCCGGAGATCCCCTCAGCCGTCAGCAGGGCGACGTGTCCGTCGCCGCGGTGTTCGCGCAGCAGGGTGGTGGCGTGCCAGAGCCGGGCCACGGGGTCGTCGGGCCAGTCCAGCGCACTGTTGGCGGCGAACAGTGCACGGCCGCCGACATCGGCGCTGCGCAGCGCCTTCGCGGCGAGGTCGGCCACCGGACCCGCCTCCTCCCCGGTCACCCCGCACCGCCGCAACGCGGCCACCGCCGATTCCTGCCGGGCGGTCAGCGCGGCGTCCGGCGTGGCGATCTGCCACGCGGCGGGCAGCGCTCTGGCCACCTGCTCCGCCGCGAAGTTGTGGAACGCCGCGGCGACGACCGCAGCCGGTACCGGGCCCAGCGGGGCCGAGCGGGCCGCGAAGTACCCCATCCAGAAGCCGCGGTAGCCGAGGCCGTCGAGCGCGGCCCGGGCTTCGGGGGCGAAATAGGTGACGGCGTGCACGGGTTCGGTGCGGTCGTGCAGTCGCCGGGCGAGGATGTGGTTGCGGGGCACCCAGGCAGTCAATCACCATGGCTTACCAGGACGGCCCCCAGGACTCGGCCCGGGTCCGCCGCATGTTTCGGACGGGAGGGCACACATGGGTAGAAGCGCCGGTCTACTCGCGGGGACGGCGGCAGCGGCCGCTGTCCTGGTGGGCTGCAGTGTGGACCCCGCCGGCAATGTTCCCGCGGTGGCGGCTGAGGCCCTGCAGTCCGACATCACCGCGCGGTTCGCCGAAGCGGGGGAGCACCCGCAGTCGGTGACCTGCAAGGATCCACTGGTCGGCGAGGTGGGGCAGATCGCGCGCTGCGAGGTGACCATGAGCGAGACCAACAGCTTCGAGCCGATCGTCACCGTGGTCGCGGTGAACGGCACGGCCATCGATTACGAGTTGGTCCCGGCGCTGTCCACCGAGCAGCTGGAGCGCGCGGTGGCCCGGCTGTCGGGCGAGAACGGCGGGCCACCGGTCGACGGCGTGGACTGCGAGACCGGACTGCTCGGACACCTCGGGGAGGTGACGCGGTGCGCGGTCACCACCGGCGGAACGACGCTGCGCAGGACCGCGGAGGTCACCGGTGTCGACGGCCTGACGATGAACTTCGACCTGGTGCCCATGCTGACCAAGGTGGAGGTGGAGACCTCGCTTCTCGATGAACTCGCCCGGCACCTGACCAGGCGGCCGGAAACAGCCCTGTGCACCGGTGATCTCGAGGGCCGGCCCGGCAACACCGTCGACTGCGCCGTGACCGACGGCCCCGAGAGAGCGGCGTTCATCCTCACCGTCACCGCCGTCGACGGCGATCACATCGACTACAGCTACGCGCCCCGCGGCTGAAGCGGGCGGATGCTCGATGCCCGGGCGGCGCTCAGCGCAGCCGGTGCTTCTTCTTCTTGACCTCGGTGCCGGCGGCGTCGGCCAGGACGGTCGCGCGCTCGCGGGCCAGCTCGGCCCGTTCGCGGGCGATCTCGGCGAGTTCGGCGGCCCGGTCGCGGGCGACATCGGCCAGTTCCGGCGCGCGGTCGCGGGCCACCTCGGCCCACTCGCCACCGCGTT
>NZ_BCRS01000241.1 GCF_001552715.1 Mycolicibacterium vaccae NBRC 14118 = CIP 105934
CGCCATCCCCGGCGGACCCGGTGGGGTCGCCGGACCCGGCGGCGCGGCCGGCTGCATCCCCGGGGTGGGTTGCGGCAGCGTCCCGGCACCCTGACATCTCGCCCGACCCCACCCGGGGACCTGAGCGCGTCGGCGCCTCAGGGCCCTGGGTGGTAGCCGTTGATCAGTCGGTACACCGTGCGGTCGATCGCGGGCAGGATGTCGGTGATCGCGATCTCGCCGGCGGCGAACCTCCCGAGGAGCCCGTATACCACGTTGGCGATCACGGTGTCGAGGTCGGTGACGAACTCGTCGTCCACGCCGCTGAGCGCGTCCATCGCCGCCGGTACCACCACGTCCAGGCCGCGGCGCAGTAGCCGTTTGCCGCTCGGTCCGGTGCGGGCCCGGAAGTAGGCCGTGAGCATCTGCGGGTGACGCTCCCACGGCTCGAAGAGCGCGCGGAACAATCTCATCAACGATTCGTGCAGCGACTCGCCGGGCTGCGGGCGAGAATCGACGACGGCGGCATAGCGGTGGGTGTCGGTCCAGGCTTCGAGCGCGGCCAGGATCAGTTCGTCCCGATTCGAGTACCGCTTGTAGATCGTGGTCAGCGACGTGTGTGAGCGACGGGCGACCTCACGCAACTGCACCGCGTCGTAGCCCTGGTTCTCGAGCAGGTCGACGACCACCGCCAGAATCGGATCCTCTGCCACCATCGCCACGACACATCCTTGCCACCGTTGAGTAACTCGGTTACCGTACGCCCAGTAACACAGTTACTCAGAATCTGGGAGGTGTCATGGGGTCACTCGACGGCAAAGTCGCGTTCATCACCGGCGTCGCGCGCGGGCAGGGACGTAGCCACGCAATGCGACTGGCCGCCGACGGCGCCGACATCATCGGTGTCGACATCTGCGCCGACATCGGCTCCAACGGCTACCCGCTGGCCACCGCCGCCGAACTCGAGGAGACCGTCGCCCTGGTCGAGGCTTCGGGCGCCAAGATGCTCGGCTCTGTGGCCGACGTCCGCGACTACCGGGAACTCAAGGCCGCGCTGGACCGCGGCGTCGAGCACTTCGGAAGACTCGACATCGTCTGCGCGAACGCCGGCATCGCCACGATGGCCTTCCGCGAACTGTCCGAGGACGAAGACCTTCAGATGTGGACCGACGTGATCGACGTGAATCTGGTCGGGACGTTCCACACCGCCAAGGCGGCTATCCCTCACCTGATCGCCGGCGAGCGCGGAGGGGCCATGGTGTTCACCAGCTCCACCGCTGGGCTGCGCGGCTTCGGCGGGATGCAAGGCGGCGGCCTGGGCTATGCCGCGTCCAAGCACGGCATCGTCGGCCTGATGCGCACGCTGGCCAATGCCCTTGCCCCGCACAGTATCCGGGTCAACACCGTGCACCCGACCGCGGTCAACACGATGATGGCCGTGAACCCCGCCATGACCGCCTTCCTCGAGCACTACCCAGACGGCGGCCCACACCTGCAGAACCCGATGCCGGTCGGACTTCTCGAGCCCGAGGACATCAGTGCCGCTGTCGCCTATCTGGTCTCGGACGAGGCGAAGTACGTGACCGGAGTGACGTTCCCGGTCGACGCCGGCTTCTGCAACAAGCTGTGACCATGCCAGGACGCGTCGAGGGAAAACGGGTGCTGATCACCGGCGCCGCGCGCGGGATGGGCCGCAGCCACGCAGTGCGGCTGGCCGAGGAGGGCGCCGACCTCATCCTGGTCGACATCTGCCGCTCGATGCCCGAGATCGAATATCCGCTCGCCTCCTCCGACGAGTTGGCCGAGACCGCCGACCTCGTCGAACGGGCCGGCGGCCGCGCCGTCACCCATGTCGTCGATGTCCGGGACGCGGCCGCGCTGGCGGCCGCGGTCGACGACGGGGTCGCCCGACTCGGCGGCCTGGACGCCGCGGTGGCCAACGCAGGCGTGCTGACCGCCGGGACGTGGGACACCACCACCGCCGAACACTGGCGCGCCGTCGTCGACGTCAACCTGATCGGAGCCTGGAACACGTGCGCGGCGGCGTTACCCCACCTCGTCGACCGCGGCGGCAGCCTGGTCAACATCAGCTCCGCGGCCGGGATCAAGGGCACTCCGCTGCACACCCCGTACACCGCGTCCAAACACGGAGTGGTCGGGATGAGCAAGGCATTGGCCAATGAGCTTGCCGCACAGCATGTCCGGGTCAACACCGTGCACCCGACCGGGGTGGCGACGGGGATGCGACCCGCGTCGCTGCACAATCTGATCGCCGAACAACGTCCCGATCTCGGCCCGCTGTTCCTCAATGCGCTGCCGATCCAGATGGCCGAGGCGGTCGACATCAGCAACGCGGTGCTGTTCCTGGTGTCCGACGAGTCGCGTTACGTGACCGGCCTGGAGTTCAAGGTCGACGCCGGCGTCACACTCCGCTGACCCGTCCCCGAGGAGGCAATGCCATGAGTGCAATCGACACCGCCCGACACGAACAGATCCGGCAGGCCTTCGCCGAGGTCATGACATTCGCGCCGCCCGAACCGGAAAACCCGGCGGCATGGCACATGCTGCAGTTCGTCTTCGGCGACGTCTGGCAGCGGCCCGGGCTGAGCCGGCGGGACCGCCATTTCGTGACGTTGCCGTGCGTCGCCGCCGCCGATGCCGAAGGCCCGCTGCGCGACCACGTCTACGCCGCCCTCAACAGCGGAGACCTGACGATCACCGAAATGCGGGAATCCGTCCTGCATTTCGCTGTCTACGGGGGATGGCCGAAGGCGTCGCGGCTCAACATGGTCGTCGACGAACAGTGGGCGCGCATCCACGCCGAACGTGGGCAGGACGTGCCACCGCCGGACCCGCTGTTGCCGTTGACCACCCCCAACGACCCCGAGGACCGACTCGCCACCGGTGCGCAGGCGTTCAAGGAGGTGAACTGCCTGCCCTACGCTCCCGACAGGGACAATCCCTTCCACGGCGCAGGCATCCTGAACTTCGTCTTCGGGGAGATGTGGTTGCGTCCCGGTCTGGGCATGCGCGAGCGTCGCCTGATCACCGTGGCCTGTGTGGCGTTCCAGGACGCCCCGTACCCGATCGTCAGTCACGTCTACGCCGCGATGAAGAGCCGAGAGCTGTCGTTCTCCGAAATGGAAGAGATCACAGTCCATTTCGGCGCCTACTACGGATGGCCGAAAGCCGCTCACCTGAGCCAGGTGGTGGCCGATCAGCAGCGCCGGGTGACCGAGGAGTGGGCGGCCGAAGGCTCCGCCCCGGCCTAGGACTACTCGACGATGCCGAGATCGGCCAGCCCGATCGCGGTCAGCGCCGAGACGCCTTCGGCGAGCGGCACACCTGCTACCGGCGCCACCGCACCGGTCAGAACACTCACCGCCAGCTTGTAGGCGTTGAACGCCCGGTACCAGGGCCGGTTCTGCGGTGGGCGGCCGCTGACTGCTTCGTAGTGGGCGATCAGCTCGTCGATCGGCAGCGTACCGGGGTGACCGGCGAACCCGCCCGGTCGCCGCCACGCCAACTCCAGCCAGCCGATGTCGGTCAACGGGTCGCCGACGGTGGCCATCTCCCAGGCGAACACCGCGCCGACGACCCCGTCGACGAAGGCGAAGTTGCCCGGCCGGGCGTCGCCGTGCACCAGGGTCGGCTTCGGACAGCCCGCGGGCATGCTGTCCCACAGCGCCGCCAGCAGGCGCTCCAGCGCAGGCAGCGGTCCGCACTCGACCAGGCCAACCTGTCCAGCCCAGTGGTCGAGTTCCCGAACCAGGTGGGTGGCGCCGTCGTCGAGCGCCCGCAACCCCGTGGCGTCGAGATCCACCGCATGGATCGCGGCGAGCTGTTCAGCCATCCCTCTACACATCTGCGCGACGTTCTCGTCGGATTCCCCGGCGAGGGCGTCGACGTCGTACACCGTCCCGTCGACGCGCTCCATCACCAGGAACGGCCGGCCCAATACGTCGCCGGTGCGGTCCCACCACAACGCCCTCGGCGCCCGCACCGGAGTGGACTCCAGGGCCCGCAACAACGTGAACAGCCTGCCCGGGTTGTGCGGTGCCGGTGGGCTCGTCCGCACTACCGGACTTGTCCTCACTACCGGGCTTGTCCTCACTGCCGGACTTGTCCTCACTACCGGACTTGTCCTCACTACGACGTCCCGGCAGCTGTCGTGGCCGCCGCGCGAGGTCACCACGGTCAGCACCATGACCTCGGCGGCACCGCCGGAGGCCACCCGGTCCAGACCTTCGATGCGGACGTCGTCGGCGTCGGCGATCTGGGCGCGCAGCCATCCGGTCAGCCGATCGGCGACGTCCTCGGCGCTCAGCGCCGCAGCCGAAAATGACATCCGGTCACGCTATCGGACACTTTGCAGAATTTGTCCGAGATCGGGTCAACCAGCCGCCGGACGTCCGGGTCAGCGGATCACCACCCGGATCACCTACCGGGCCCGCACTTTCGCCGGCGCACGTCGAGCCCCGAGCGGAACACCGATGGCACCACGCGGCCGCCGAGGGCCAGCAACAATCCAGTGATGGACACACGTCGTCTGGAACTGTTACTGGCGCTGTCGCGCCTGGGGTCGATGCGCGCAGTGGCCGACGTGCACAACCTGACGACCTCGACGGTGTCCCAGCAGATCGCCGCGTTGTCCCGCGACACCGGGGCCAGGCTGATCGAACCCGAGGGTCGCCACGTGCGGCTGACCCCCGCAGGCAGGCGGCTCGCCGATCACGCGGTGACGATCCTGGCCGCCGTCGACAGCGCGCGCCGCGACCTCGACCCCGACGCCGAACCCGCGGGCACGGTCCGGGTCGGGGGCTTCGCCACCGGTATCCGGGTGTCACTGCTGCCGGCCGTCGCCGAACTCGCCGCGCGCCACCCCGATGTCCGGGTGGTCATCAGCGAGTACGAACCCCTGGAGGTATTCGCCCTGCTCACCGCCGACGACCTCGACCTCGCGCTCACCTACGACTTCAACCTGGCGCCGGCGTCCCCGGGCACGGCCCTGGACGCCGTGCCGCTGTGGTCGACGGGCTGGGGCCTCGCGGTGCCGGCCGGGACACCGGCCGACACTCCCCTGGCCGCGTTCGCCGAATCCAGCTGGATCGTGAACTCACGCAACACCGGCGACGAGACCGCGGTGCGCACGCTCGCGTCGCTGGCCGGCTTCACCCCGACGATCGCCCATCAGATCGACAGCCTCGACCTCGTCGAGGACCTCGTGGTCGCGGGCTTCGGGGTGGGGCTGCTGCCGCTGGACCGACCGACCAGTCCCGGAGTCACCGTGCTGGAGCTTCAGAATCCGGCCCTCACCCTGACTGCGTACGCGGTGACCCGACGCGGCCGTGCGCAGTGGTCGCCCCTGCGGGCCGTGCTGGACCTGATGCGGCCGCCGTCCGGGAAGTTGTCCCAACCACACTGGCCCCGGCCCGCCGCCGGTCAGTAGGGGTCCGGACACTCCGTACGGGTGTGGTTTGCCCGCCTTGGACCCGGGGAACACAGGCCGCATGTTGATCCGACGTGTTGCGCGCCCGATGCTGTCTGCAGTGTTCATCTCGCGTGGGGTCGAGGCGCTCAGAAGCCCGAAACCCGCCACCGACGCCACCCGCCAGACACTCGAGGAGCTGAGCAAGCTGCCCGATCCGGTGGGCACCAATGTGCCCGCCAACGCCGAGACCGTCGCGAAGGTCACCGCCGCCGTACAGATCGGCGGCGGCCTGCTCCTGGCGACCGGCCGACTCCCCCGCGTGGCCTCGGCCGCGCTGGCGTTGAGCGTGGTGCCGAGTTCACTTGGCGGACACGCGTTCTGGAACGAGGTCGACCCACAGCGCAAAGCCGACGAGCGGCGTGCCTTCATCACTGACGTCAGTCTGATCGGCGGCCTGATCATCGCCGCCGTGGACACCGAGGGCAGGCCGTCGCTGGGCTGGCGCGGCCGCCGCGCCGCGCGCAAGGTCTCCGAGGCGGTGGCATCCGCCCTGCCCGCGGG
>NZ_BCRS01000242.1 GCF_001552715.1 Mycolicibacterium vaccae NBRC 14118 = CIP 105934
GATGTGCGCGCCGACGCCGCCGCGGCGGTCCACGAGCCCGACGCCGCAGCTCACCGGCACTTCGTCGGCTGCGAGCGGGCGTGCGGCAGCCCGGCCGAAGCCCTGGTGCTGGTCGCGACCGGAGAGGGCTACCAGGCCCGCGAACCCCACCCGTAGGGTGATCGGGTGCTCGACTACATCCGCGACGCCACCGAGATCTACCGACAGTCGTTTGCGACCATCCGCGACGAGGCGGACCTGTCACGCTTCCCCGCGGATGTCGCCCGGGTGGTGGTGCGCCTGATCCACACCTGCGGTCAGGTCGACGTCGCCGAGCACGTGGCGTTCACCCCGGATGTCACCAGCCGCACCCACTCCGCGCTCGCCGCAGGCGCTCCGATCCTGTGCGACTCGTCGATGGTCGCGGCCGGGATCACCCGCAGCCGCCTGCCTGCCGACAACGAGGTGGTGTCGCTGGTCGCCGACCCGCGCGCCCCCGGGCTGGCCGCCGAACTGGGCAGCACCCGATCCGCGGCCGCCGTCGACCTGTGGGCCGACCGGATTCCCGGCGCGGTCGTCGCGATCGGCAACGCACCCACTGCGCTGTTCCGGCTGCTCGAGCTCATCGACGACGGTCTCGCCCCGCCCGCGGCGGTGCTCGGCGGACCGGTCGGGTTCGTCGGGTCGGCACAGTCCAAGCAGGAACTCATCGACCGCCCCCGCGGGATGTCCTATCTGGTGGTGACGGGCAGACGCGGAGGCAGCGCGATGGCCGCGGCCGCCGTGAACTCGATTGCGACGGAACAAGAATGACGAAGAAGCAGGGAATCCTGTGGGGTGTCGGGCTCGGTCCGGGCGACCCGGAGCTGGTGACCGTCAAGGCGGCCCGGGTGATCGGGGCCGCCGACGTCGTCGCGTACCACAGCGCCCGGCACGGGCGCAGCATCGCGCGGGCGATCGCTGAGCCGTATCTGAGGGACGGGCAGATCGAGGAACACCTCGTCTACCCCGTGACCACCGAGACTTCCGAGCACCCCGGGGGTTACGCCGGCGCGATGGAGGACTTCTACCGCGAATCCGCCGACCGGATCGCCGCCCACCTGGACGCCGGACGCGACGTCGCACTGCTGGCCGAGGGCGATCCGCTGTTCTACAGCTCCTACATGCACATGCACACCCGCCTCACCCAGCGGTTCGACGCGGTGATCGTGCCCGGGGTGACGTCGGTGAGCGCGGCGTCGGCCGCGGTGTCGACCCCGCTGGTCCAGGGCGACCAGGTGCTGACCATCCTGCCCGGCACGCTGCCCGCCGACGAGTTGCAGCGCCGCCTGGCCGACACCGACGCCGCAGTCATCCTGAAGTTGGGTCGGTCCTATCCGGCTGTGCGGCAGGCGCTTTCGAAATCAGGGCGCATCGACGACGCGTTCTACGTCGAGCGCGCCAGCACTGAGAAGCAGCGCGTGCTGCCCGCCGCCGAGGTCGACGACGCGTCGGTGCCGTACTTCGCGCTGGCCATGCTGCCCGGCCGCGACCGCCCCGCCTCGGACACCGGCTCGGTGACCGTGGTGGGCCTGGGCCCCGGCGACAGCGGGTGGATGACCCCGCAGAGCCGGCGGGAACTCGCCGCGGCGACCGACCTCATCGGTTACGGGCCGTATCTGGACCGGGTGGCGGTGCGCGCCGGGCAACGACTGCACCCCAGCGACAACACCGACGAACCCGCGCGCGCACGGCTGGCGTGCGAGCTGGCCGAGCAGGGCCGCACGGTCGCGGTGGTGTCGTCGGGAGACCCGGGCGTGTTCGCGATGGCCACCGCCGTGCTCGAGGAGGCCGAGCGCTGGCCCGAGGTGAACGTGCGGGTGATCCCGGCGATGACCGCCGCCCAGGCCGTGGCCAGCCGGGTCGGCGCGCCGCTCGGCCACGACTACGCGGTGATCTCGCTGTCCGACCGGCTCAAGCCGTGGGACGTGATCGCCCGGCGGCTCAGTGCGGCCGCGGCGGCCGACCTGGTGCTGGCGATCTACAACCCGGCATCGAAGACGCGCACCTGGCAGGTCGCCGCGATGCGGGGCCTGCTGTTGGAACACCGCGACCCCGCGACGCCGGTGGTGATCGGCCGCGACGTATCCGGCCCGCGCGAGTCGGTCCGGGTGGTGGCGCTCGGCGAGCTCGATCCCGCCGAGGTCGACATGCGCTGTCTGCTCATCATCGGTTCCACCCAGACTCGCTGGCACCGGGCCGGGACCGGCGGCACCGACCGGGTGTTCACGCCGCGGTACTACCCCGGCACCTGAGGCGTTGACGCGCGTCGCCCATCGTTGACAGTCGTCAGAACTGCGGGTTAGGGTCGCGCGTGCAGCGAGGACTCCCGGTGCGGTCGCCGACCGACCGGCGTCAGCCGCAGAAGAGCGACCTGCGGCGCACCGCGATCCTGGAATCCCTCGACCATCACCTGCGCGAGTCCGGCTTCGACGGCCTCAACATCGCCGACGTCGCCCGCCGCGCCGGGGTCACCCGGTCGGCGTTCTACTTCTACTTCGAGAACAAGGCCGCCGCGGTGGCCGCGCTGCTGGAGCCGATGTACGAGGACGGCTTCCTGGCCAGCGACCTGCTCAGCAACACCGCACAGCCGCCCCGCACCCGCGTACGCGGAATGCTCGAGGCACTACTCGACACCGTCGACCAACACCGGTATCTGTTGCACGCCATGCTCGAAGCCCGTGCCGCCAGCGCCGCGATCCGCACCGTCTGGGACGACGCGCGGGAATCCTTCGTGCCCGCGGTGGCCGCGATGATCACCGCCGAACGCGCCGGCGGCCGCGCTCCGGACGGCCCACCGGCCGAGGTGATCGCCGGGCTGCTGCTGGAGTTCAACGACCGCCTGATGGAGCGCTACACCGTCGGCGGCCCGCTCGGCCGAGCCGAGCTGCTCGCGGGGGCGCAGACGATCTGGTTGCGCACGATCTACGCCGACGACGGCGTCCGATGAAAGGCGGTTGGCTTGACGATTCCCCGTAGCCCGCAGGACATCACGCCCGCGTGGCTGGGATCGGTGCTCGGCACCGAGATCAGCGCGGTCGACGTGGTCGCCATCGGCACCGGCCAGACCGGTGCCACCTACCGGGTCACCGCGAGCTACCCGACCGCGACGCGGGCACCGCAGACCCCCGCGACGTTCGCGGTGAAGCTGCCCGCCCAGGACGACGAGGTCCGCGAACGCGTCGCGCTGGGCTACGTGTCCGAGGTGGAGTTCTACTCCGCGGTCACCGGTCAGGTGGCCATTCCGGTGCCCGGTTGCTTCCACAGCGAGATCTCCTCCGACGGCAAGGATTTCGTTCTCGTGCTGGCCGACATGGCGCCGGCCGAGCAGGGCGACCAGATCGCCGGGTGCTCCCCCGCCGAGGCGGAGCTGGCGGTCGAGGCACTGGCCGGGCTGCACGGGCCGAGCTGGAATGCCCGGCAGTTCTTCGACCTGCCGTCGATCGTGATGCCCAAACCCGGGGACGAGGCCGCCGCCAAGGGCATGGGCGACGTCGCGGTGATGGCGGCCGACATCACCCTGGACAAGCTCGGCGCGTCGATCAGCGAGCAGGATCGCGACACCCTGCTCACCTCGATGGGCCTGGTCACCGAGTGGCTGCTGGCGGTGCCGGATCGGTTCTCGCTGATGCACGGCGACTACCGGCTCGACAACCTGCTCTACGACCCCGACCGCACCCGGGTCACCGTCGTCGACTGGCAGACCATCGGTCTTGGCCTGCCCAGCCGGGATCTGGCCTATTTCACCGCGACCAGTCTTGCGCCCGACGCCCGCGCCCAGGTCGAGCGTGGGCTGGTCGAGCGCTACCACGCCGCGCTGCTGCGCCACGGGGTCACCGACTACGACATCGAGACCTGTTGGCACGACTACCGGCTCGGCGTCCTGCAGGCTCCGTTGATCACCGCCCTGGGCACCGCGTTCGCGTCGTCCACCGAACGCGGCGACGAGATGATGCTGACCATGCTGCACCGCGGCTGCCGAGCCATCCGCGAGCTGGAGTCGATCGACCTGATCAGGTCGTACCGGGCTTCGTCACCGACCACTGGGTGACCGGCATCGCCGGCCGCCAGCCGGTGAACGAGCCGACCGCGTCGCCGTGGTAGTGCTGGAAGCGGCGCAACTGCCCGCCCTCCCGTGAATACCATTGCGCCAGCGTCGCTTCGGATTCCACGGTGACCGCGTTCGCGACCATCCGGCCGCCGGCGGGCAGCTTCGCCCAGCAGGCGTCGAGCAGGCCGGGCTGACTGACCCCGCCGCCGACGAAGATCGCCGCGGGCGGTGCGGAGACGTCGAACGACTCCGGCGCCCCGCCGGCCACCTGGACCGGCACGCCGTGGGCGACGGCGTTCTCGGTGATCCTGGCCCGCCGGGTCGCATCGCGCTCGAAAGCGACGGCCCGGCAACCCGATCCGCTGCGACACCATTCGACCGCGACGCTGCCCGACCCCGCGCCGACGTC
This sequence comes from Mycolicibacterium vaccae NBRC 14118 = CIP 105934, assembly GCF_001552715.1. Classification (GTDB taxonomy): domain Bacteria; phylum Actinomycetota; class Actinomycetes; order Mycobacteriales; family Mycobacteriaceae; genus Mycobacterium; species Mycobacterium vaccae. The sequence goes on from NZ_BCRS01000242.1 coordinate 4,479, forward strand.
CCAGAGCAGCTCCCCCGGCCGCGGCGCCAGCGCCGCCAGCGTGGCCGCCCGGATCGTCTGCTTGGTGATCTGCCCGTCGTGGGCGAACGCGTCGTCGGGCAACGTGCCCAGCAGGCGCTCGTCGGGGAGGTAGCGCACCGCCATCACGTTGAGGTCGTCGACATCGCCCGGCGGGCGCAGCGCCCATTCCCGTGCGGTCGAGGTGCGACGCAATTCCTTTGGCCCGCCGAGTTGTTCGAGGATCGTCAGCTCGGAGTCCCCGCGGCCGGTGTCGGTGAGCAAGCGCGCGAGCTGCGCCGGGGTCCCGCCGTTGCGGGACAGCACCACCGCCTGTCCCCCGCGGCGCACCGCGGTGTGCGGCTCGTGCCAGACCAGGCTGATGATCTCGGTGTCCTGGACCGACCAGCCCACCCGCGAACAGGCCAGCGTCACCGAGGACACATGCGGCAGCACCGCGACCTTGTCCGGGCCGTGCAGTCGGATCAGCGTACTGCCGATCCCGTGCAGCAGTGGGTCGCCGCTGGCCACCACGTGCACGTCGGCACCGCAGTCCTCCAAAAGGGTGGTCAGCGCGGGCATCAGCGGGCTCGGCCACGTCCGGCGGGTGGCCGTCACCGTCGCGTCCAACAGCTCCAGTTGCCGGCGCGAGCCGTATATCACTGTGGCCCTGGACAATTCAGTTCTGGACGCCGGCGGCAGCCCGGCCATGCCGTCGGCGCCGATTCCCACCACCACGATCACCGCGGAAGCCTACGCCAGAGCGGGCGGGGCAGCATCCGGAACACCACCGCCAGCAGCGCCAGCGGCGCCGGGACCCACACCGTGGCGCGCCCCTTGCGCAGCGCCCGCGCCGTCGCGTCGGCCACCTGCGCGGGGGTGCTCGACAGCGGCGCCGGCGTCATGCCCTGCGTCATCCTGCCGATCACGAAGCCGGGCCGCACCAGCAGCAGCCGCACCCCGGTGCCGTGCAGCGCGTCGGCCAGCCCGCTGCTGAATCCGTCCAGGCCGGCCTTGGCCGAGCCGTAGACGTAGTTCGCGCGCCGCACCCGCACCCCGGCCACCGAGGAGAACACCACCAGCGTCCCCGATCCCGCCCGGCGCATCCGGGCCGCCAGGTCGGTCAGCAGGCTGACCTGGGCCACGTAGTCGGTGTGTGCGATCGCGGCCGCGTGCGCGGGGTCCTGCTCGGCCCGCGCCTGGTCGCCGAGAATCCCGAACGCCAGCACCGCGGTGCCGATCGGACCGTGCTCGGCGACGATCCCGTCGACCACGGCGCGGTGCGACGCCAGGTCGTCGGCATCGAAGGCCACGGTGTGCACCGCGGCCGCGCCTGCCTGTT
>NZ_BCRS01000243.1 GCF_001552715.1 Mycolicibacterium vaccae NBRC 14118 = CIP 105934
ACGGCGGCGCCTCCACCCGCGCCACGACCGCGGTGCCGCCGCGGGCCACCAGCAGCCGCGGTTCGCCGGGGCGCACGCCGGCCACGGGCGGCAGCTCGACGACCTGGTGCAGCACCGGCTGGGCGGCCGGGTCGGCCAGGTCCAGGCGCATCAACCGGTTCGGCTGCTCCCACCACAGGATCGCCGAAGCCCCGGCGGTGCCCAGGGTGGGCCCGACGGCCACGTTCCGGGTGGCGGCCTCGCCGGTGGCGACCTCCAGCGTGACCAGCAGGCCGTCGGTGGTCCGGGAGAACACGAACCGGCCGTCCTCGGTGGTGATCAGGTCGTTGGACGGCGCGAAGGTGCCGGGTGCGGTCGCGGTGACCGTGGTGCCGTCGACGATGCCGAGCTCGTCGCCGGCCCGGTAGGCCAGCAGCGGGCCGGTCTGCGCGGGCGGCGGGGTCGTCGTCGTCGGCTCGAACGGAGAACGCGAACTGGACGGGGTCGCCGTCGTCGTCTCGGGCGAGGTCTCCAGGCCGGTGCAGCCGGTCAGCAACGCGAGGACGCTCAGCGCGGCGACGAGGACAGGACGGGGGCGGGGATTTCTCTGAGGCTTCTTCATATGCGGTCTACACCCCATGAAAGCTCACCGGAGCAGGCGGCGGCGCCCCAGGTATGGTGATTTTTCTCGGTTGTGGGGGGAGCGTGCGGCCTCGACGATGACGTCGGGCCGACGCCGGGGGACAATTCGTCGTCAGATGCGGAGCAACGCTGTGAGCTTGAACACCATCGCTGTGGAACTCGTGCCGCCCAACGTGGACCGGGGCCGCGAGCAGGCCATGGAGGACGCCGAGAAGGTGTTGCGGTGTTCGGCCGAGGCCGGGCTGGCGGGCCGGATCCGGCACGTGATGATCCCGGGGATGATCGAGGAGGACGGCGACCGTCCCGTCGAGATGAAGCCCAAGCTCGACGTCCTCGACTTCTGGAACATGATCAGGCCGGAGCTGCCCGGCATCAAGGGGCTGTGCACCCAGGTCACCGCGTTCATGAACGAGGCCGAACTGAGCGACCGGCTCACCGTGCTCGGTGACAGCGGGTTCGAGGGCATCGCGTTCGTCGGGGTGCCGCGCACCCTCAACGACGGCGAAGGCACCGGGGTGGCGCCCACCGACGCGTTGTCGATGTTCGACAAGGTCGTCGAGAACCGCGGCGTCATCCTGATCCCGACACGCGAGGGCGAGCACGGCCGCTTCAACTTCAAATGCGACCGCGGCGCCACCTACGGCATGACCCAGCTGCTCTATTCGGACGCCATCGTCGGCTTCCTGAAGGAGTTCGCCGCGACGACCGATCACCGCCCCGAGATCCTGCTGTCCTTCGGGTTCGTGCCCAAGGTGGAGAGCCGGGTCGGGCTGATCAACTGGCTGATCCAGGATCCGGGCAACGAGGCCGTCGAACGCGAGCAGGAGTTCGTCCGGACCCTGTCCGAGACCGACCCCGATGGCCGCCGCCGCCTGATGGTGGACCTGTACCAGCGCGTCATCGACGGCGTCGCCGACCTCGGGTTCCCGTTGAGCGTGCACTTCGAGGCGACCTACGGCGTCAACACCGCCGCGTTCGACACGTTGGCCGAGATGCTGGCCTACTGGGCGCCGGACAAACCCTGACGGGTCCGCACCCGCTGGGATGAGATTTCGCCGCCCGCGCGGTCTACTTGAGCATGGACCCCCGGCACCCGGCGCACACCCGGCTGGTCCGTGCCGGAATCCGCGGCACCGGGGCGGTGCTGGCCGCGTTGTCGGCCGTCCTGCACGTGTCGTCGCCGACAGTCCTCACGGCCGTGATGGCTGTCGGGTGTCTGTACTGCGCCTACCACCTGTGGCGGTTCGACTCCGTGCGGAGCTGGTTGTTCGTCGCGGTCATGAACATCGCGATGATCGCCGCGCACCTGCCGTGGGCGGGTCACCGGCACGGCGCTGCGCTCTCGGCGGGAGCAGCGGGAGCCGCGGACATGGCGGTGGCCATGCAACTGGCCACCGCGATCGCCGGTGCCGAGATCCTGTTCGCGGCGACGGTCCTGTACGTCCGAACCCGTGCGCCCCGGTGACGGCCTTCCGCCTATCGTGGCCGAGTGGCTGAACCGTCCGGTACCGATGTGCGGGGTCTGCGCGCGCGCCTCGACGGCCTGACGCTCAGCGATGCCGCGCGGCTGGGCCGGCGGCTGCGGCAGCTCCGCAACCCGGGGCCCGAGCAACTCGCCCGCATCGCCGAGCGGGTCACCGCCGGCGAGGCGTTGGTCGCCGCCCGTCGTGCCGCAGTCCCGGAGATCACCTACCCCGATCTGCCGGTCAGCGAGCGCCGCGACGACATCGCCGCGGCCATCGCCGCCAACCAGGTGGTGATCGTCGCCGGCGAGACGGGCTCGGGTAAGACCACCCAGCTACCCAAGATCTGCCTGGAGATGGGCCGGGGGATCCGCGGCACCATCGGTCACACCCAGCCGCGCCGGCTCGCCGCCCGCACGGTCGCGTCGCGCATCGCCGACGAACTGGGCACCCCGCTGGGCGAGGCGGTCGGCTACACCGTCCGTTTCACCGATCAGGCCTCCGACCGGACGCTGGTCAAGCTGATGACCGACGGGATCCTGCTCGCCGAGGTGCAGCGCGACCGCCGCCTGCTGCGCTACGACACGCTGATCATCGACGAGGCCCACGAACGCAGCCTCAACATCGACTTCCTGCTCGGCTATCTGCGGCAGCTGCTGCCGCGACGGCCCGACCTCAAGGTCATCGTCACCTCGGCGACGATCGAACCGGAACGCTTCGCGCAGTTCTTCGCCGGAGGCGAACATGGATGTAGCGGCGACGCGCCGATCGTCGAGGTCAGCGGTCGCACCTACCCGGTCGAGATCCGGTACCGCCCATTGGAAGTCGCCGTTCCAGGTCGGGACGACGAGGATCCCGACGACCCGGACCACGAGGTGGTGCGCACCGAGCTGCGCGACCCGGTCGAGGCGATCATCGACGCGGTCGCCGAACTGGAGGCCGAGCCGCCCGGCGACGTGCTGGTGTTCCTGTCCGGCGAGCGCGAGATCCGCGACGCCGCAGAGGCTTTGCGGGCGGTGACCGACCCGGGCCACACCGAGGTGCTGCCGCTGTACGCCCGGCTGCCGACGGCCGAGCAGCAGAAGGCCTTCCAGCCCGGTCGCACCGCACGCCGGATCGTGTTGGCCACCAACGTCGCCGAGACCTCGCTGACGGTGCCGGGCATCCGGTACGTCGTCGACCCCGGGACCGCGCGGATCTCGCGCTACAGCCGACGGACCAAGGTGCAGCGGCTGCCCATCGAACCGATCTCGCAGGCCTCGGCGGCGCAGCGCGCGGGCCGGTCGGGCCGCACCGCGCCCGGCGTGTGCATCCGGCTGTATTCCGAGGAGGACTTCGAGTCCCGGCCCCGCTACACCGATCCGGAGATCCTGCGCACCAACCTGGCCGCGGTCATCCTGCAGATGGCCGCGCTCGGGTTCGGTGATATCGAGGGCTTCGGGTTCCTCGACCCGCCCGATAAACGCAGCGTCCGCGACGGTGTGGCGCTGCTGCAGGAACTGGGCGCCTTCGATCAGAAGGCTGAGCTCACCGACGTCGGACGCAGGCTGGCGCAGATCCCCGTGGACCCACGGCTGGGCCGGATGATCCTGCAGGCCGACACCGAGGGCTGCGTGCGTGAACTGCTGGTGCTGGCCGCGGCGCTGTCGATCCCGGACCCGCGGGAACGGCCCGTCGACAAGGAGGAGGCGGCCAGGCAGAAGCACGCCCGGTTCGCCGACCAGCACTCGGACTTCACCACCTTCCTGAACCTCTGGAACTACCTGACCGAACAGCGGAAAGAACGCTCCGGCAGTTCATTTCGCCGGATGTGCCGCGACGAGTTCCTGCACTACCTGCGGATCCGGGAGTGGCAGGACCTGGTCGGCCAGCTGCGCGGGATCTGCCGTGACATCGGAATCCGGGAACAGGACGAGCCGGCCGACGCCGCGGCGGTGCACGCGGCGCTGACTGCGGGCCTGCTGTCGCACGTCGGGATGCGCGAGACCGACGGGCGCACCTACCAGGGCGCCCGCAACGCCCGCTTCGTGCTGGCCCCGGGGTCGGTGCTGAGCAAGCGTCCGCCGCGCTGGGTCGTGGTCGCCGACCTCGTGGAGACCAGCAGGCTGTTCGGCCGCACCGCGGCCCGGATCGAGCCCGAGGCCGTCGAGCGGGTCGCCGGACATCTGGTGCAGCGCAGCTACAGCGAACCGCACTGGGATGCCGAGCGCGGGGCGGTGATGGCCTACGAGCGGGTCACCCTCTACGGGCTGCCGTTGGTGGCGCGCCGCCGCGTCGGCTACGCCCAGGTGGATCCCGAGGTGGCGCGCGAGCTGTTCATCCGGCACGCGCTGGTCGAGGGGGACTGGCAGAACCGGCACCACTTCTTCCGCGACAACGCAAGGCTGCGTGAGGAACTCGCCGAGCTGGAGGACCGGGCCCGCCGCCGCGATCTGCTGGTGGGCGACGACGAGATCTACGCGTTCTACGACGCGCGGGTGCCCGCCGACGTGGTGTCGGCCCGCCATTTCGACGGCTGGTGGCGCAAGCAGCGGCACCGGACCCCTGACCTGCTCACGATGAGCCGCGACGACCTGCTGCGCGACGAGGCCGGCGTGGAGCAGCCCGACACCTGGCAGGCCGGGGACCTGTCGTTGCCGTTGAGCTATCGGTACGAGCCCGGTTCGGCCGACGACGGTGTCACCGTGCACGTCCCGGTCGACGTGCTCGCCCGGCTCGGCGGCGACGAGTTCGCCTGGCAGGTCCCCGCGCTGCGTGAGGAGCTGCTCACCGCGCTCATCAAGTCGCTGCCCAAGGAGCTGCGGCGCAATTTCGTGCCCGCACCGGACACCGCCAGGGCGCTGCTGGCCTCGATCACCCCGGACAGCGGGCCGCTGCTCGACGCGGTGCAGCGCGAACTGCGCCGCCGCACCGGCATTCTCGTTCCGATCGACGCGTTCGACCTGGACAAGCTGCCACCGCATCTGCGGGTCACGTTCGCGGTGGAATCCCCCGACGGCACCGTGGTGTCCCGCAGCAAGGATCTGGGCGAGCTCCGGCGCACGCTCGCCGCCCCCACCCGCCAGGCCGTCGCGGCCACGGTGGCGGGGAATCTGGAGCGCAACGGACTGCGGGACTGGCCGCAGGACCTCGACGAACTCCCACGTGTCGTCGAGAACACAAGCGCCACCGGCTATCTCGTCCGCGGCTATCCCGCGCTGGTGGATGCCGGGTCCGCGGTCGACATCCGGGTCTTCGCGTCGAAGGCCGAGCAGGACGCCGCGATGCCGCGCGGCAGTAGGCGCCTGCTGCTGCTCGCCGGTCCTTCGGTGGCCAAGAGCGTCGAACGCGGCCTCGACACCCGGGCCCGGTTGATGCTGGGCAGCAATCCCGACGGGTCGCTGCCGGCGCTGCTCGAGGACTGTGCGACGGCCGCAGCCCAGGTCCTGGTGCCTGAACCGGTCTGGACGAAGAGCGAATTCGCCGCGGCGCGAAAGAGATTGACCGCAGGTCTGCCCCAGGCCACGGCCGATGTGGTGCGCCGGGTGGAGAAGGTGCTGGCTGCGCTGCACGAGGTCGAGGTCGCGCTGCCGGCCACCCCGGCCCCGGCTCAGGCCGACGCCGTCGCCGACATCCGCGCGCAGTTGGCGCGGTTGGTGCCGAAGGGATTCGTCGCGGCGACCGGCGCCGCCCGGCTGGGCGACCTGGCCCGCTATCTGACCGCGATCGTGCGCCGG
>NZ_BCRS01000244.1 GCF_001552715.1 Mycolicibacterium vaccae NBRC 14118 = CIP 105934
CTGCCGTGTTCGGGGGTCAGCCCGGGCAGCGGCGCGCGCGCCCCCGGCCGGTCGGCGGTCCGCAGAACGCAGGCCGCGGAGAGTTCGGGTCGCGTTCTGCTGCCGGTGAATTCGGCTACCGTCCAGACTTCGCCGGCGTCGTGGGCACGCACCGCCGAGAACGTCTCGTCCAGTGGTCCGTCGACGGCGATCCGGTAGGCGGCCAGAAAGCCGCGTCCGTCGTCCACGCCGCTGTAGCGCTCCGTGGCCGCACCGGACAGCGGGGCGGGCGGGGCGTCGTCGACCGTCACGTCCCAGCCGGCCTCGCGCAGGTGGTCGGCCAGCCGGCGCGCCGCCACTTCCGCGGTGTCCCGCAGCGGGATTCGCGGCGCGCGTGCCGACAGCGCCGCGATGTTGGCCGCGGCCCCGAGGGTGAGACCGACCCAGGTGACGCGGGTGCCGTCCACGTCGCGGTGGGTCACCCGGACCTTGTCGAAGGTGATGCCGTACCGGTCCAGGTAGCCGGCGAGCAGGGCCGGGGGCAGCTCGGCGGACTCGCGCGGCTGCAGGCGCAACGTCACGGTGGCGTACTCGGCCGACGGTTCGGCATCACGGATCCGGCCGCGGCGCAACAGGATCGCGAGTCGCCGTCCGAGAATGGTGGTGACGAAGTGGCCGCGCCAGCGCGCGAAGAGCACGACGACCACGGCGATGGCCACGCCGAGCAGCCATCTCCGCCCGACGGTCTGCCACGGGTAGGCCATCGCCGCCGGGACGACGAGCAGCGCGGCCAGGGTGAGCCGGATGGTCATGACGGCGTCTCCTTCCTTCTTGCGTTCAGCACACACACGGCGAGCACGACGAGCGCCAGCACCCCGGCCCCGGCGAACGCCACCACCCGGGGAACGGGATCGCGGGTCGGCGGTGGTGGCGGCGCGGCGACCGGTTTGACCGCTGCCGCGTCGGTGTCTCCGGCGGTGGCCGGCACATTCCAGGTCAGCGCCGCAACCGGGTCGAGGCGTCCTGCACCGACGAGATTCGAGGGTGCGGTGGCCGCCGCCTGCGCCGTGCCGGTCAGGCGTTCGATCACCTGACGCGCGGTCAGTTCGGGAAACCTGCTGCGTACCAACGCTGCAACGCCGGACACGTAGGACGTCGCGTAGCCGGTGCCGCGAATCGGGTCGATCTGGTCCTGACCGCCGGGCAGGCCGTCGGCAAGGCTGCCGGTGTCGTCGTTGCTCACCGACACGATGTTCTCGCCGGGGGCGGCGATACCGACCCAGGGCCCGGCCAGCGTGAACGGTGACGGTGTGCCGTCGGCGCCCAGCGAGCCGACCGACAGCACGTAGTCCTGCCACCACGCCGGGATCGACACGGCGGTGACACCGGACCAGTTCCGCGGATCCGACGGCAGTGCCGGGTCGCCGAGCGGGTTGGCGCCGCAGCCGCTCGCCGCGCCGCCGTCGCCCGTCGCGGCCACGATCACGGCGTCCTTGTCGACCGCGGCGTAGCGCAGCGCAGCTCCCAGGCCGCTCTGGTCGAAGTTCCTGCCGGCCGGCACGCAGGTCACCGCGGAGATGCTGATGACCCGCGCGCCCAGATCCGCGGCGCGCACGATGGCCCGGGCCATCGCCTGCGCCTCCACGGTCGCGCGGGTGACGACGGGGTCCTCCCCGCCGTCGCGGGGCGCGTACCGCGGAGAGGTCAGTCGGATCGCCAGGATGCGGGCTTCGGGTGCCACCCCGGAAAACCCGTCTGGACCGGGCTGTCCGGCGATCAGGCCCGCGGCGAGGGTGCCCTGCCCGTCGCAGTCGGTCAGTCCGTCACCGGCGGCGACGAAGTCGCCTCCGGCCTCGACGTTGGGCAGTCGCGGGCCGGGCCGGACCCCGGTGTCGAGCACCGCGACGGTCTGGCCTTCGCCGCGGCTGTGGGTCCACGCCTGCGCCAGGTTCAGCGCCGACCGGTTCGGGTCGACGGCGCCGGGGTCGGCGCCCGGTGTCATGCCGGGTGTCAGGGTCGCGGTGACACACGGATTGCGTTGGGCCATCGCACCGACGGGACCGGCGCTGCCGCTCGGCGGTGTTGCGCCCGGATCGACCTCCGGTGGCGTGATCGCGCCTGCCGGGGGCACGCCGACCGCCAGCATCGCGGCCGTCACCGCCAGCGCCGTGCTCGCGCGCCGCCTCACCGGTCCGTCACCCGCAGGTGAGCATTCATCGTCAGAATCCGTTCAGCGCCAGCGTGAACAGCCCCACGAGGTAGGCCATCACCGGGATCACCGACGCGTCCACGGCGGCCGCGGCGAAGCCGAGGAGCCGACGCATCGGCAGCGAGTAGGTCTCGGGCTCGGCGATCCGCGGGTTCAGCGCGGCCACCACCCAGGCGGCCACCAGGACGGCGAACACGCCCAGCGCCCACCAGGCGGCGCCGTAGCGGCCCGTCACCGTGAAGACGGCCAGCAGCGCGGTGGCGGTCAGGAACGGCTGCGCGAGCAGCCACGCCTTGCAGGAGGCCGAATCCCACACGCGGGCGCGCAGCACCGCGCCGAGGGCGACGGCGCCCACCAGGAACCACGCCCACGGCGACACGCTGCCGTCGCCACCGACGGCGGGCCACAGCACGAACACCGAGCCGGTGACGCCGAGCAGCACGCCCGCGGCGATGAAGCCGGTCTGATGCGCGTCGCTCGCGCGGATGCGCCGGGGCAGGTCCTGCAGCACCCGCAGCGGCGGGGCGGACGGGGTGGGGTCACCGGGCGCGGGGATCACCGGCACCGGCAACCGGGCGCACATCGCGGACAACTGCGCCGCCTGCACGGTGACGATCAGCCCGACCAGGATCAGGATGCAGCCGATGTGCAGCGCGGTCAGCGTCCACAGCGACGCCGCCGCGGCCACCAGCAGCGTGCCGAGCGCGGCGGCCGCCACGGCGGTGAACAGCGCGACGGCGCGCTCGCCGACGGTGATGCTGATGACCGACCAGGCGGCCACGCCCGCAGCGCCCAGCACGATGTTGGCGGCACCGAACTCGCCGGGGACCGCGAGCGTGAACGCCGCAGCGACCGGCGGCAACGCGGCCGCAGCCAGTGCGGTCGCCAGTCGTGGCGAACCGGCCCGGGCCAGCAGCGCGCCCAGTACCGCGCCGATCGCGACCGCGCTGACCGCGAACAGCCCGATCAGCGAATCAGTGAACACCCGGTGCGCGACCGACAGCGCGGTGGCGACCAGGATCAGACCGATCACGGCGGCGGTGGCGCCGCGGCGGATGTGCCCGATCCCCCAGGGCTTTTCGCGGGCGGCGGAGAAGATCATCGCGGCGTCGGCGATGTCCTCGACGATACGCGGTGCGGGCGGCCCGGCCGGAACCGGTTGCAGCGCCAACAGATCGCCGTCGACGACGCCGACCGTGTTCAGTGTCGCGTCCAGGCTGAAGGGCGCGCCGCCGATCGGCGCGAGGCTCAGCGGGGCCGCCGCGGTGCCGGAGTCGTCGCTGGGCGCCACGATGCGCTGCACCGCGGGGACGATCTCGCGCAGCGGAAGCTCGGCGGGCAACGCGATCTCGGTGATCCGACCGGCGCGGTCGGCGGCGTCCTCACCGGCCTGCTCGGCGGTGAGCACGGCGACACGGACGATCGGCACCACGGCGCCGGCGGAACCGAGGGTGTTGGTCTCTAGCGGTGGCATATCTCTTCTCTCTGGCTTCTGCTGTCGTCGAAGTCTCTGGTGAGGGGCTGGTCCGGGAACCAGGGGCCGTCCGGTAGCGCGCCGGTCAGCCGCTCGACCGCGGCGGCGACGGCGATCGGCTCACCGGGGGCGAACGTCGAGATCCATTCCCCGTCGCGGGCTTTGGTGGGACTGACCAGCACCCGGCCCGCGGTCGTGTCGACGACGCTGACCCCGACGTCGGTGCTGACGCGGTGCCCGTCACGGTGCTGGCCGGCCACGATCTCGACGTAGGTGCGGGGCTCCTCGAACGCGGCCACCACCACAGGGCGCGCGGACGGGGGGACACCGAGGTAGTCGAGCAGGTCACGGACCGAGGCGCCGCGGCGGATCTGGTCGTCGGCTTTGGCGCCGACCCGGGCGGGCAGGGTGAACTCGGCGAACCGGGCGGGCGAGCGGCCGGACAGACCGACCGTCAGCACCGGCACCAACGCCTGCGGATGGTCGATCTGCATCTCGGTCAGCGTGATCAACCCGCCGCTGCGCAGCGCCACCACGGTCCGGGCGGCGTCGCGGGCGACGATGCCGCGCAGCATCGCTCCGCGCTCGCCGACGAATCGCAACTCCAGCCACTGGGCGGGCCGGCACACCGACCGGATCCACCGGGCGACCGCGGGGTCGACGGCCCCGTCGGCGTCGAGCACCCCGATCCGGGTCAGCCGCTCGGCCTGCGCCGCCTCGAACCGCGCCCGGTCGCCGTGGTCGCTGTAGGGCGGCGTGACCGCCAGCACCCACGGGAACGACCCGGCACCGAGCGTGTCGGCGAGGTACCAGGCCGACTCGGCGGTCAGCTCGACGGCATCAGCGCGCACGGGCACCCGTCAGCCCCACTTGGCGCCCTCGGCCTGATCGCGTGCGGCCATCGACGTCGTGTTCATCTCGTGGGTGCCGGCCATCGCCCGGTAGGCCCGGACCAGCTCCTCCATGGCCCCGTTCCACTGTGCCTGCCAGGCCTGGTAGGTCATGCCGGTGTCGCCCTGCCAGGAGGCCTGCAGCGCAGTCTGCTCTGCGGCGATGTCTGCGCCGACGGCGTAGAGCGCACCGGCGTAGCTGTTCATCTCGGCGGCGTGCGCGAGCATCGCCGGGTAGTTGTACATGATCTGTGACATCGAGATCTCTTTCGGTGAGGTGTCGGTGGGCCAGGCTCAGATGGCGGTGTAATTGCTTGCGGCAGCGGCGTCTTCGGCCACATAGGAGGCCGCCGCGTCACCGATGTTGGCCTGCGCCAGGTCCAGCAGCGCGTTGATCTTCGCCGACGCCTCGACGAAGCGGGCGTGCGCGGCCTGGAACGCAGCCGAGGACTCCCCCATGTGGAAGGCCTGCGAGGACTGCGCCGCCTGCTCGGCCTGGGCGATGGTGCTGCGCATGAGCGCGGCCTTCGCACCGAACGCCGCCTCGGAGGCGACCAGCTGCGGGATGTGAGCGTCCAGCATGCTCATGGTTGTTCCTTTCCATCGTGGTGGTTGTGTCGGTCTTCGTTCTGGTGAGCACCGTTCTGGTGCTCCGCGTCGGCACTGGTGTTCGGGTCCCAATTGCCCGGCAGCATCGGGGCTTTCGGCCCGCCGCCGAACGCGTCGCCCGACAGCGTGGTCAGCCCGCCGGCCTGTTCGGAGTCCTTGGCCAACGTGCCCGCGAAACCCATCCGGCCGGCACCGCGCTCGCCGGCGGCGATCCGGGGGTCCTGGCGTACCGGCGGTTCGTCGCCGGCGTCGGGTCCGGGTTCGTAGTCGGCTTCCGGTTCGTAGTCGGCATACGCGTCGGCGTAGGCGCGGCCGGTGATCTCGTCCTTCTGTCTGCGCCTGCGTTTGCGTCGCTCGGCCGCTGAGGCCGCGATGCCTGACGCCGCCGCAGGGATACCCGACGCCGGCGCCTTGGCGCTGCTGGAGCCGCCCACCGTCGGCGAGAAGCCCTCCTCGGGGTCGCGGCCGGCCACCGCATACGGCACGAACGGGGCGACCGCCGCGGCGGGCGCACCCGGTGCCGGTGCCGTGCCGGTGGTGACCGTCGCCGCC
>NZ_BCRS01000245.1 GCF_001552715.1 Mycolicibacterium vaccae NBRC 14118 = CIP 105934
GCGGGTGCCCGCCACGAGCAGCGCCCGATGCCGGCTCCCGCGCCGCGGCCGGCACCCGCTCCGCCGCCGTCGCAGTTCTACGGCGAGAACACCGATCCCAGGCACGCGGCGGCGCCGACGTCGGCCGCCGCGATGGGGAATCACCGGGCTATCGATGCGTTGTCCCATGTCGGGGTCCGGTCCGCGATCAAGATGCCGTCCCAACGGGGTTGGCGGCACTGGCTTTACGTGATGACCCGGATCAACCTCGGTCTGTCGCCGGACGAGCTCTACGAACTCGACCTGCACACCAGGATCCGGCGCAACGCCCGCGACTCGTACCACATCGGCGTCTTCGGCCTCAAAGGCGGCGTCGGCAAGACCGCGGTGACGGTAGCACTCGGATCCGCGTTGTCCGACATCCGCGGAGACCGGATCCTGGCCATCGACGCGGATCCGGACGGCGGCAATCTCGCCGATCGCGCCGGGCGCCAGTCGGCCGCCACGATCGCCGACCTGTTGTCGGACAAGGAGCTGAAGCGGTACAACGACATTCGCGCCTACACGAGCATGAACTCGGCGAACCTGGAGGTGCTGTCCTCCGACGAGTACAGCGCAGCCCGGCGCGAGTTCAACGACGAGGACTGGCGTGCCGCCACCGAGATCGTCTCGCGTTACTACAACCTCGTTCTCGCCGACTGTGGTGCCGGGCTCTTCCAGCCGGGCGCGCGGGGTGTGCTGTCCACGGTGTCCGGCCTGGTGATCGTGGCGAGCGCATCGATCGACGGCGCACGTCAGGCCGCGATCACGATGGACTGGTTGCGCCAGAACGGCTATCAGGATCTGCTCGGCCGGTCGTGCGTGGTGATCAACCATGTGACCCCGGGCAAGCCGAACATCGACGTCGAGGACCTCGTGCAGCAGTTCGAGCGGCACGTGTCCCCGGGCCGGGTGATCGTATTGCCGCACGACAAGCACATCGCGTCGGGCACCGAGATCCAGCTCGGGCTACTCGGGAAGACCTTCCACCGCAGGATCGTCGAACTCGCCGCGGCGCTGTCCGACGACTTCGACAGGCTCGAGCGGCGTTGACCGCAACGGTTGCCCCGCCGACGTCGTCGGGCACCGCCCCTGGGCGCCCGTCGACCACCCGCGTCACGATCCTGACCGGCCGGCGGATGACCGATCTGGTGCTGCCGTCGGCCGCACCGATCGAGACCTACGTCGACGAGACGGTGTCGGTGCTGGCCGACATCCTCGCCGACACCCCGCAGGATGTGTTGGCGGGCTTCGACTTCAAGACCCAGGGTGTGTGGTCGTTCGCGCGGCCGGGGGCGCCGCCGATCAAACTGACCGACTCCCTCGACGACGCGGGCGTGGTCGACGGATCGCTGCTGACCGTCGTGTCGGTGAGCCGCACCGAGCGGTACCGACCACTGGTCGAGGACGTCATCGACGCGATCGCGGTGCTCGACGAGACCCCGGAGTTCGACCGGGGCGCGTTGTACCGGTTCGTCGGCCTCGCGCTGCCGTTGGCCGCGTTGATGATCACGGTGGTGGCAGTGCTGTCATGGGCGTCGACCGGCCGTGACTGGTGGTGGGCGGTGGCGCTCGGGGTGCTCGGCGTCGCGCTGATGGGCGCGAGCATGCTGGCCCAGAAGCGGTTTGACAACGTGAACATGGCCGAGAGCCTTTTGGTGGCGTCGATCGTCACACTCGCGGGGGCCGTGGTGTTGGCGGTTCCGCTGCCGGAGGGAGTGGATTCCCTCGGGGCGCCGCAGGTTGCCGGTGCTGCCGCGCTGGTGCTGTTGCTGGTGCTGGGCACCCGTGGCGGTCCGCGCCGGCGGGCGGAGGTCGCGGCGTTCCTCGCGGTCGTCGCTCTGGCGTCGACCATCGCCGCCGTCGCGTTCGGCTACGGCTGGAACAACTGGGTTCCGCCGGGCGCCATCGCTTTCGGGCTGATCGTGGTCACCAACGCCGCGAAGCTGACGGTGGCCGCGGCGCGGATCGCGTTGCCGCCGATCCCGGCGCCGGGGGAGACGGTGACCAACGACGAGCTGCTGGATCCGGTGACGACCACCGATGCCTCGGAGGAGTCCGAGACGTGGCAGGCGATCATCGCGTCGGTGCCCAGTTCGGCGGCGCGGCTGACCGAGCGCAGCCGCCTGGCCAAGCGCTTGCTGATCGGGTTCCTCAGCGCGGGCGCCCTGATCCTGGCGGTCGGCTCGGTCGCCGTGATCGTGCAGGGCCATTTCTTCGTGCACAGCATGGTCGTCGCCGGGCTGGTGACGATGCTGTGCGGGTTCCGCTCGCGGCTCTACGCCGAACGTTGGTGCGCGTGGGCGCTGATGGCTGCCGCGGTGGCCATCCCGACGGGAATTACGGTGCGGCTGTGCCTGTGGTATCCGGACAAGGCGTGGCTGCTGCTGGCCGGGTACACGGCGCTGGTGCTGGTGGCGGTCATCATCGTCGGCGCCAGTGACGGCGTTCGACGGATCTCGCCGGTGACGAAGCGGATCCTCGAGTTGTTGGACGGCGCGACCATCGCCGCGGTGATCCCGATGCTGCTGTGGATCGCCGGGGTGTACGACGTGCTGCGAAACCTACGGTTCTAGGAAGCGATATGACGACAGGCGGCACTCCTCCACCGCTCTCGGTCAATCCCGAAGAGCTCAGCGCAGCCGGTAACGCGCTGTCGAGTTCGGCGGAGCAACTGCCGGAGGCGCCGGACCCGTTCATTCCGGTGGGGACGGACCCGTTGTCGGCGGCGATCATCGGACAGATTCCGGCGATCGAGACGCCGATCATGACCCAGCTGCCATTGATCAAGGCGCAGGCGACGACCACCGCGAAGAACGTGGTCAATGCCGCCCAGGCGTATGCGGCCACCGATGCCCGCAACGGCGCCAACATCACTCAGCAGATGAAGAACGTTCCGGAGGCGCCCGCATCGGGTTCCGGCGGCGCGGGTCTGGCCTCCGGGGCCGGCGGTGCCGGCGCGGCGGGACAGACGATGAGCTCACCCATGCAGATGGTGGGGCAGATGGCGCAGATGCCGATGCAGGCGATGGGAGCGGTGGCCGCGGTGCCGCAGGGTGTGATGCAGGGCGCCCAGCAGGCCGGGCAGCAGGTGCAGCAGATGGTGGGCCAGTTCGGTCAAGGCGGCGGCGAAGTGCAAACGGATTCGACGGACGTCGCACCGTCGTCGGAGGGCGCGGCCGCGGCGGAACCGGCTGCCGAACGTGCGCCGGAGACCGGGGAACGGTCTGAGGAGGACGAGCAGCGTCACGGCCGCCATCGTGCCGCGGAACCGGAAGACAGGATCGATCTATGACCGCTCCGCTCGAAGTCGACACCAGCGTGCTGCGCCGGGTGGGCGGCGACTTCTCCGCCGCCGGCGACCAGATGGCGGACATGCGGGCAGACGCCCCGCTGGGCGCCGCCGCGGCAGGCGTCCCGCAGTTGCAGACCGCCGCCGCATGCCGCGCTGCGCAGACGACGATCGCCGAAGCGATGACCATGGCCGCCGGCGAGGCGCGCACTTACGGTTCGGATCTGCGCAGTGCGGCTGACAAGTACGACGCCACTGATGAGGCGTCCGGCGCAACCCTTGACGGGGTCGACATCCCGGTGCCTCGGTGACTACCTCTTGACGGCCCGGCAGGCGTGGTCGGTCAGGGACTGCAAGCGCGAAGCGGCGTCGTCGAGATGGGTGTCCGGCAGACCGTAGCTCGGCAGCGCCAGGGCGAACGCGCGTCGGTAGTGCGACGACAGTGCGGCGAAGTCCGCGGCGGTCAGGTTGCCGCTCAGGAGCCCGAGCAGCTGGGACTGGTCGGCGTTCTGCTGCATGAGGCGGGCGGTCTTGTCGCCGAGCTCTCGAAGCTCCGGAGAGCGTTGGGAGGCGGGGACATTCGGGTCGTGCCGGTCGCGCCATTCGCGGGTCTGGGCGTCGTACTCGATCGCCATCGCAGTCCACTCGTCGCAGAAGGCCGAAGGGCCGGCGATGAATCGGGGTGGCCGGTCCGGGTCGGCCAGCGTGCCTTCCGGTACCGGGGGAGGACCCGGTAAGACCAGGGCGGATCGGGCTGCTGCTGCTCCGAAATCGATTGCTGCACAGATGGACTGGATTGACTCAGTGGCGCTGATCGCGGTCAGTGCCAACTGGTCTGCTGCGGGGCGGTAGTCAGCGACGGCGTCGGCGTAAGCGTGCCAGTAGGCGATGGCCTGTTCGTACAGCTCGCGCATGACGCGGTGGGGCGTCTGTTTGGCCAGGGGGACAGTCCTGTCGGCGGCCACCCGCATCGCCGCGGCGACGGCCTCGAACTGCCGGCGTTGGTCCTGCGTCCACTCGCTGCCCGGAATCGCGGGGTCACGGCGGTGCCAGCCGTTGCCGAGTTCGGTGTTCAGCGCGGCGGTGACCCGTTCCCATTCCGGGCAGGTGGGTTCCTCGGTGACGATGGAGACCGGGTCTTCGTCCTGTGCGCTCGCGAACTCGGCGGCGTCGACCGTCGGGCCAGGCGGCGGTGCCGGTGCCGCAGGTGGGGGCGGTGGGGTGGAATCGCGATCCGAGATCCACAATGTCGCGACCACGAGGCCGACGATTGCGAGGAGGGCGCCTGCCAGGAGTACCGGGTTGAGACGTCTCGGCTGAGTCATCTCCACCGACGGTACCTACACGGCTGAATCGGCGCCGACGGCGTCGGCGATGAGGACTTCGAGGTGCTGCCAGTACACCCAGTCGGCGATGGCTCGGCGCTGATCCGCCGGCTCGGGCGAGGTATGGGCGTTGTAGAGGGCGAGCTCCTGGGCGTGCGCGGCGTAGGCGATGAACGCCTTCAGATGCGGAACGCTGCGCTGAGGGTTGGTGCTCATCAGGGGTTTGGACACCTCGAACCACAGCCGGGCGGTCTCGTCGGGAGGAGCTGCGATGTCGGCGCCGGCAGGGGGCAACAGGTCGTTGAGCCCGAAATCGCTGACGGCGCTGAGCTGTTGAGCCGCGGTCGGCGAGATGACCTCCAGGCGGCTGCGGCCCTGAGTCAGTCCGGTGTCGGGGATGTCGTCCTGGGTCAGAATGATCTTGGCGACGCCGGGGTCGAAATTGGCGAACTGCTCCTCGGTGGCGACGACTGCGCGCAACTGGTGGTTGTGGTGGTGGGCCCAGCCTTGCAGGGCCAGGATCGGGTAGGTGGCCCACTTCGCGCGTTCAGCGGCCGGGATCGTCTCGTCGGCGGTGGCCATGCGCACCTGCTCGGGCAGTGCGATCCCGTCGGGGATGTAGGCCAGGCCGTAGCTGTTGGCGACGATGATCGTGCCGTCGGTGGTGACGCCGGTGACCCAGCAGAAGCCGAAATCCATGACGCCGACGTTCAGCGCGGCGCCGATATGACGGGCCCGCTGGAGGGGATCGGCGCCGTTGGTCTTGCGGCGTACAGCGCCGGCCGTCGAGGCGGACAGCGCTGCGTCGCGTTCCGCGCGGGCAGCGGACACCGGGACGGGTGCAGCGGCGGCGGTACCGCTGGCGTTGGACGTCGACATTGGTGCCACACCTGGGCCTACTCCGGCCGCGGCTGCGCCGGGAGCGGCTGGCGGAGGCGGTGCGGGCGGGGCAGGGGTGGTCGGCGGGGCGAGCGGAACCGGGGGTGCTGCCGGTGGACCGCTCGACGCGGGTGGGCCCACCGGGGCGGGCCCGG
>NZ_BCRS01000246.1 GCF_001552715.1 Mycolicibacterium vaccae NBRC 14118 = CIP 105934
CCGGCGAGCCGGTCACGCTGCTGGATGTCCGGTGGACGCTGGCCGAACCGGACGGCACCGCCGCCTACCAGGCGGGGCATCTGCCGGGGGCGGTGTACGTGTCGCTGGACGACGAGCTGTCCGACCACAGCGTGCCCGGCCGCGGCCGTCACCCGCTGCCGTCCGGCTCCGCACTGCAGGCCGCGGCCCGCCGCTGGGGAGTGCGCCGCGGCGTGCCCGTGGTGGTCTACGACGACTGGAACCGTGCGGGGTCGGCGCGCGCGTGGTGGGTGCTGACCGCCGCCGGCATCCCGGACGTACGCATCCTCGACGGCGGCCTGGCCGCCTGGACAGGTGAACTTCACACCGGCACAGAGGTTCCCGAGCCCGGCGACGTCACCGTCACACACGACGACCTCTACCACGGCGCGCGCAGGACGATCGCCGCCGACGACGCACTCGGCACACCGACACTGCTGGATGCGCGGCCCCCGGAGCGCTACCGCGGGGACAGCGAAACCGTCGACCCCGTCGCCGGCCACATCCCCGGCGCGGTCAACCTGCCGAGCACCAGCCTGCTCAGCGGCGACGGCACGCTGCTGCCCGACGCCGACCTGACGGACCTGTTCGACACGCGTGGGGTGGGCGCCTCGGACGTCGCGGTCTACTGCGGATCCGGGGTGACCGCGTCGCTCGTCGTCGCGGCGCTGGCCACCGCGGGCGTCGACGCCGCGCTGTTCCCGGGGTCCTGGTCGCAGTGGAGTTCGGAGCCGGCCCGGCCGGTGGCCCTCGGCAGCGAGTGATCGCGGCCCGGCCCGCCGCACGACTGCGGAGTGTTACGACTGCGGGTTCTCCGCGTCGTAGTCCTTGAACGACGGCGTCCGCCGGGTCAGCACCCAGGTCAGCAGGATCATCACCAGACCGCCTGCCAGCAGCGGACTCCAGACGAACAGCACGCTGGCCACCGCGCCGCTGACCACGTCACCGACCCGCGGGCCGCCCGTGACGATCAGCGTGTACAGGCTCTGCACCCGGCCGCGCAGATGGTCGGGCACCGCGGCCTGCAGCATCGCCATCCGGTAGATCGCCCCGATGTTGTCGACGGCGCCGCCGACCGCGAGCACGGCTGCCAGCGCGGCGACCCCGACGACGTTCGTGCCGTCGGGATGCGGGTGCAGCGCCGCGACGAGCACCACCACGCCTGCGGCCACGATGGTCGCCCCGTAGACGTAGGTGACGATCAGGATGGCCTGACCCTGCCGCCGGATCGCGCCCGTCCAACCGGAGAACAGCGCGATCGTCACGCTGCCCACGGCGGACGCCGCCGACAGCACTCCGACCGTGGTCACCCCGCCGCCGAGAGTGACCGCGCCCAGCGCGGGAAACAGCACCCGAGGCTGGGCCAGGCCCATCGCGATCGCATCGAGCGTCAGACTGAACCGGACGTTGCGCGCGCGACGCAGGAACGCGACGCCGTCGAGCACAGCGCGCAGCGGATTCGCCTGCGTCGCGTCCACCGGACGCAGCGCGGGCAGCGTGAACACCCCGAGGAACGCCGCGGTGTGCAGCGCGACGTCGATCAGGTAGGCGGTGTGGAAGCCGCCCGCGTTGACGGCCGCCGCGGCCGACAGCGGACCGAGCGTGGCCATCAGACCCATGTTGATGCCGTTCAGCGCACCCGCCGCCGGCAGCAGATGCGCCGGAAGGAGCCGGGGGATGATCGCCCGCCGGGTGATGCCGCCGACGGTGCCCGCGGCGGCGTTGACGGTCGCCGCGGTGTAGAGCACCCACAGCGACGTGCCGCCGAGCAGTGCGTGCACGGCCAGCGCCAGGATCGCCAGCCACGACACCACCGAGGCGATCCAGGCGACGCGGCGGCGGTCGAACCGGTCGGCCAGCGTGCCGCCGTACAGGCCGGTGATGATGATCGGGCCGAGCGCGATGCCGGCGATCAGAGCCACCGCGAACGTCGACGCGGTGATCGCGTACACCTGCAACGCGACCGCGATGACGGTCATCTCCTGACCGATGCTTCCCAGCGCGGTGCCGATCCAGAGCCGGGTGAAGGCGCGGCTGTGCCGGAACGGTGAGATGTCCAGAAGCAGACGCCTTCTCCCGGTTTCGGGCGGGGTCACCGCACGAGCACGCGGGACGGATCGGAGGACCACTCCGATGCGGAGCCGACATACAGCCGGGCCGTGACACCGAGCACCGACAGCACGAAGACCTCGAGCGCGGCGGCCACCCCGGTGCCGCAGTACGCCGCGGGCTCGTCGCCCGCGCGGATCCCGAGCGCGGCGAAGCGCTCCCGGAGTTCCGCGTCGGGCAGCAGAAAGCCTGCCGCATCGAAGAATCCGGCGACCGGTGCGCTGCGCGCCCCGGGAATGTGGCCGGCCCCCGGGTCGGTGGGGTGGGAGAACCTGGCTGCGGGCCGCGCGTCCAGGAGCAGGCCGCGGTCGGCGAAGGACGGCACGTCGGCGACCTCGACGACCGGCAGGCCGCCCGGGGTGACGACGAAGTCACTGTCGGGACGGGACCCGTCGGAGTCGCCGGACTCCACCGGCCCCGGCCAGCCCTCCAGGCCGCCGTCGAGGATGCGCACCGAGTCGACACCGGCCCACTTGAGCAGCCACCAGGCCCGGGCCGGGGCGGGGGAATGCGCCGCCCCGTAGACCACCACAGGGGTGGAGGCGCCGATGCCCCAGCGCCGCACCGTCTTCTCGAACTCCACGGCGCCGGGCAACGGCCGCCGGCCGTTTCGGCCGGTGCTGGTGCCGGCCAGATCGGTGTCGACGTCGACGAACAACGCGCCGGGCAGATGCGCGGACAGGAAGGCGTCGTGATCGGCGCGATCGGCCGGCATCACGTGCCGTACATCCAGCACGACCGTCTCGGGTCGCCGGTCCAGCCACGTCTGCAGCTCGGCCGGTCCGATCAGGTGGGCGGTGCGGCCCGCCTCACTCATGTGTGCTCCCTTGCGTAAGTACGTCACAGATTATGTTTCAAGACAAAGCGATCAGGCCGTCCGGCGGATAAAACTACGCCAGATCACCCGGACCGGACCAGACCCGCGGTACTTATTCTCGCGGTAAGGGAAACTATGGTCCCGCAAGTGGCCGGCGTCTTTAATGTGCTTGCACAACAACGAGTCTTGTATCAAAAGCTTGTATCAAAGCACATGTGACAAAGGGACGCAGATGAGTCTGATCACCCAGAGCGTGATCTCCGTGGAGGACCTCGACGCGCGCCTGGACGATCCGCAGCTGGCGGTCATCGAGGTGTACGCCTCGGCCCCGGACCGGCCGTTGATCCCCGGCGCCCGCGCCGTGTTCTGGAAGGATCTCGCGTGGCATCCGCTGAAGCGGGAGCTGGCGACCGGCGCCGAACTGTCCGAGCGGCTCTTCGCGCTGGGCGCCGGTGAGGGCTCGCGGATCGTGCTGGCCGGCGACCCGACGCAGTTCGCAGCCTATGTGCTGTGGGTGTTGCGGGTGCGTGGCTATACCGACATCGCCTATCTCGACGGCGGATTGGAGGCCTGGCGGGCCGCCGGAGTCGGGACCGCCGGCGAGCGCACCGTCGCGCGCACCCCGGCCACCTCCCCGCTGGCCGTGCCGGAACCGACGGCCGCGCAGGAACATTTGCGGATCGGCCGCGACGACGTGCTGGCCCTGCTCGGCCGCGACGACGTCGTGATCCTGGACTACCGCACCCCCGAGGAGTACAGCGGCGCGCGCGTCAGCGGTCCCAACGCCCCCATCGACCACGGCGCCGAACGCCACGGCCGCATCCCGGGGGCCAGACATCTGTTCTTCCGCGACCTGCTCGACGGCACCGGACGGCTGCGCGACCGCGCCGAACTGCAACGCATCGTCGACGAAAAGGTCGGAGGGACAGGGTCATCGAAAGACAAGACGATCATCGTCAACTACTGCCGTCTGTCGCACCGCTCCACCCTGGGCTGGATCGCCCTGTCCGAGATCCTGGGCCTGGACAACGTGCGGGTGTACGACGGCTCCTGGACCGAGTGGGGAAGCATCGTCGGCTTCCCCGTAGAAAAGTAGCAGCGAGATAGAGGCTAAAATATGACTTTCCCGCACGATTCGATCACCCTGAATCTCAACCTGATTCCGGGCGGCGTGTTCCCCGGCGCATGGCGCGCCGGCGACGGCGATGCTCGCCGGTACAGCAGCCTCGAGCACTACATCGAGGTGGCCGAGATCGCCGAACGCGGCAAGTTCGACGCCGTGTTCCTCGCCGACACCCCGGTGTGGCGGTACCGCGGCGA
Organism: Mycolicibacterium vaccae NBRC 14118 = CIP 105934; assembly: GCF_001552715.1. GTDB lineage: Bacteria > Actinomycetota > Actinomycetes > Mycobacteriales > Mycobacteriaceae > Mycobacterium > Mycobacterium vaccae. The sequence continues at coordinate 4,265 of NZ_BCRS01000246.1, forward strand.
GTACCGCCCGTTCCGGGGCCTCGACCCCACGCTGGCCTTCGCCGCGATCGCACAGCACACCAGCCACATCGGGCTGGTCGCCACCGGGTCGAGTTCGTACAACTCGGCCTACAACCTGGCGCGGCGGATCTCCACACTCGACCACATCAGCAACGGGCGCGCCGCGTGGAACATCGTGGCCACCAACGGCGACGACGTCGCCCGCAACTTCGGTCGCGAACACGGACTCGACCACGACGCGCGATACCGGCGCGCCCACGAGTTCGTCGAGGCCGTCAAGGCACTGTGGGACGGCTGGGCCGACGACGCGTGGGTGGCCGACCGTGACACCGGGACCTACGTCGACGAAGCCCGCATCCGGGCCGTCGACTACGTCGGTGAACACGTCACCACCGCTGGGCCGCTTCCGCTTCCGCGTTCGCCGCAGGGGCATCCGGTGTTGGTGCAGGCCGGTTCGTCACCCGACGGCATCGGCCTGGCGTCCCGGTTCGCCGACGCCGTGTACACGGTGCAGCCGACCATCGAATCGGCGATCGCGTTCCGCAACACCGTCCGCGACCGCGCCAAGGAATGGGGCCGCAACCCCGACACCATCAGGGTGCTTCCCGGGCTCATCACCTTGGTGGCGCCGACCGAGGCCGAGGCCCGCGAGCGGGAGATCGAACTGCGCGAGCTGCACACCGAGCGGTTCGCGATCAACGCTCTGGCCCTTCAGGTCGGGGTCCCGGTCGAGGCACTCGACCTCGACAAGGAACTGCCGTGGGACCTGGTGCCCGCCGACGGCGAACTCGGCGCGCAGGGAGGGCATTTCGCGGCACTGATCAGCACCGCGCGCCGGGAGAAGTACACGGTCCGCCAGATCCTGGCCCGCCAGGGCGGCGGCCTGACCCACGTCACCGCGATCGGCGCCCCCGAACAGGTCGCCGACCAGATCGAGACCTGGGTGCAGGCGGGTGCGGCCGACGGCTTCAACATCATGGCGGCCAAACTCCCGGACGTGGCAGCCGAATTCGTCGACCACGTGGTGCCGATCCTGCAGCGCAAGGGGCTGTTCCGCACCGACTACCCGGGCACCACGCTGCGCGACACCCTCGGACTGGAGCGCCCGGGCGACGGCTTCGAGGACTACGTGCCTTCGGGGGAGCGCCTGCACACCGCGGGCGGGAGTGGGGCGGGAAAGGTACGGCAGGAGGCAGCGTTCGGCTGACGCCGACGCACACCGGCTGATGACCGTCCTCGAAACCTCGCCCACCAGCCCGCCCGGCGCCGACGCCGCGGTGGCGCAGGACGCCACGCGCGTCCCGCCGCCCCGCGACGCCGGCCGCTGGGCCGGTGTTGCGTACCAGTTCCGCTACATCGCGGAGAAGCTGTTCGCGGCGGTGGTGGTGCTGTGGCTGGGGGGG
>NZ_BCRS01000247.1 GCF_001552715.1 Mycolicibacterium vaccae NBRC 14118 = CIP 105934
TATCGGCAGCGGCACGACCCATGCCGTCGAACCCGTTGTCGCTCCGCCTGATTCAGTGTGTCGAGTATGCCGCGCTGGTGGCCGTGGTGCCGCTGGCGTGCTGGCTTGCCGGCGTCTACGGCATGGTCGGGCAGCTGAGCCTGGCATGACGAGGTGGGGCCGATGGTGGCGGGCGCCGGCCGTGGTGGCGCTCGCGGTGCTGCCGACCGCGCCGTGTGCGGCAGCAGTGGGCCCGCCGGCGGTGGACGAGTTGCGTCTGCCGCAGCCCCGCCCCGCCGCGCCCCGTCATCCCACCACCCAGCACGACGAGTGCGTCACCGCGGCACCACCCGCACCCGATCCGATGCGCCGTCCGGGACAGTTGCAGGGCATGGACCTTCCCGCGGTGTGGGCGCTGACCCGCGGTGCGGGGCAGACCGTCGCGGTGATCGACACCGGGGTGGCGCGCCATCACCGGCTGCCACATCTGATTCCCGGCGGTGACTATGTGTCCGGCCAGGACGGCACCGCCGATTGCGACGGGCACGGCACCCTGGTCGCGGGGATCATCGCCGCCACCCCGGACACCGCAGATCCCGACGGTTTCACCGGTATCGCACCGGAGGTGTCCCTGCTCGCGATCAGGCAGTCCAGCACCAAGTTCCGCGCCACCGACGATCCCGGTGGGACAGGCGTCGGCGACGTCGACACGCTGGCCGCGGCTGTGCGCACCGCTGCGGATCTGGGCGCGACGGTCCTGAACATCTCGACGGTGGCGTGTGTGGAGGTGGACCCGGGACTCGACGACCGGTCGCTGGGCGCGGCGCTGTCCTATGCGGTCGACGTGAAGAACGTCGTCGTGGTCACCGCCGCCGGCAACGTCGGCGGCGGCGGGCAGTGTCCCGGGCACAACCCGCGCGATCCCGCGCAGGCCGACGCGGTGACGCTGGTGGCCAGCCCAGCCTGGTACGACGACTACGTGCTGACCGTCGGCGCGGTCGGGCCGGACGGGATCGCATCGGAGTTCAGTCTGGCCGGACCGTGGGTGGACGTGGCGGCCCCGGCGGAGGCGGTGGTGTCGCTGGCCCCGACCGGCGACGGCCTGGTCGACGTCACGCCGTCCGGTTCGCCGATATCGGGTACCAGCTATGCCGTCCCGGTGGTCGCCGCGATCGCCGCACTGGTCCGGGCGCGGGCACCGGAACTGACTGCGCGCCAGGTCATGCGGGTCATCGAGGACACCGCCCACGATCCGCCCGGCGGCTGGGATCCGGTCGTCGGGCACGGCGTGGTCGACGCTCTCGCCGCGGTCTCGGCGACCGGACCCGCCCGCAACGTCATCTCCGCGGTGGCGCCGCCGCCCGTCGCCCCGCCGCAGGGGACCGGACCGGCCGACCGCGGGACCGCGGTGCGCGCCGCCCTCGTCTGCGTCGGGCTGGCCGCCTGCACCACAGTGGTGTCCGCCGTGCACCGGTCACGGCGTGCCGTCCCTGACGACTGACGCCGCCGGCCCGCTGAGTTCCGGACCGCGGGGCAGGGTGGCGAGCACCGGCCACGGGGCAGGCACCGCGGGCGTGGAAATACCCAGTGCCCGTGCAGTTTCCTCGTCGCGGACACCGAACAGCACCCCGGCGTCGGTGACCAGGAACAGGGAACCCGCGCTGTGCCCGGACCCGGTCAGCGACACCGACCGCACGAACACGCTGCGTCCCGCGGGCACCGAGACCGTGTCGACGGCCGGGCCGTCGGCGTCGGCCTGCGCGAGCGCGACGGGGTGCGGTAACGGCGTGGTCGCCACCGCGGTGAGCACCGTGGTGTGCGAACCCGTCCGGCCGGAGCTGCCGTCCCAGCGCGCGCAGACGACCACGTCGGTGGTGACACCACCCACGGACGGGAATGTCGCCACGGGCAGCGTGTCGACCACGGGCAGGGTCCCCACCACGTCCGCCGGCACCGTCGGCAGTTCCTCGCCGACGCGGCGGTCGGTGAAACGAATCAGGTCCGCGGCCACCTCGCCGATGCGCTGCAGTCCGTCGGACAGCACCACGTAGTGATCGGTCGCACCGCCTGCCCCCAGGGCCTGCACCACGGTGCCGACCGGGTGATCGTGCAGCGGCGGGGGCCCAGCCGAACCCAGCGCGGGGATGCGGGGCGGCGCGATCGCCGGCGCCTCCGGGACGGCGGCCAGTAACGCCGGGGAAACCGCTTGCGGCAGAACGCCGTCCAGCCTCAGTGCGCGTACCACCGCGGGGTGACGCAGATCCACCCGTGACCGCCATCCGCCGTGCAGCAGGTAGGTCAGCGCGGCGCTCTCCCCGCGCGGTGTCACCAGCACACTGGCGCCGGGCTCCAGCGCCGCAGCGGACGGCCCGACGGACACCGAGGTCCCGGTCCGTGCGTCATCGCAGACCGCCCACCCGGCCTCGCCGACATCCAGCGGCGGTGAGATCTGCGACGGGGCACCGGGAATCCCCACCTGCGGCCCGAGTGCCGACCCGTCGATCGCCCGTTGCGAGACGAGGCGCGGTTCGGCGGCGGCGCCGAGGATCAGGCGCGCCGAGGCCAGATTGAACACCGGGTGCAGGACGTCGTCGACCCTGACGTACATTGCGCCGGACTCGCGGACCACGACCAGTGGCGCGTCCCCCAGCGAGCCGCCGGGGCGCACGACCGCCAGAAGCGCGCTCACGGCGACGGCGATCACCGCCAGCACCGCACCGGCGACCAACGAAACCGATTGTGCGCGAAGCGGATCGTCGAGCATCCGCGGATCGCCGCGGACCAGTGCGTGCTCCATCCGGCGGGCCAGAAAGCGGTGCCCGCTGACCTGTAGACGTGTCGTCGGTTGCGCCATCACTCCCCCTGGGTCAGCGTAGCGGGGGTTGCGGCGGGGTCAGATCACTTGTTGGAGCGACGTTCCCGGTAGGCGGCGACGTGCTGACGGTTGCCGCAGTTGCCGGTGTCGCAGAACTTGCCGGATCGGTTTCGCGACAGGTCGACCAGCACCGCGTGGCAGTCCGGCGCCGCGCACAGCTTGAGCCGGCGCAGTTCTCCGCCGCGGATCAGGTCGGCCAGCGCCATTGCCATCTCGGCGCCCATCCGCTGCCACAGCGGGTCGTGGATCGATGCCAGGTGCAGGTGCCACTCGGGCATCTCAGGGTGGCGGGTCAGCCAGGGCGACGCCTTGGTGTCCGACAGTAGCGCGTTGACCTGGTCGACGGCGTGGGTCTCGTCGTCGGCGGCTTCCCAGATCCGGCCCAGCCGGGTGCGCAGGGCGCGCACCGCGTCGAGTTCGGCGGCATCGCGGTCCCGCCGCCCCGTCCACCCGAACGTGTCGAGATATTCGTCGAGCGCGGCGAGGTCGGCGAGTTGCTCGCCGTCGACCCGGTCGCTGTTGATCAGGACGCTGACCGCCCGCAACGTGAGCTCCGTGTCATAAGTAAAAAGCATTTGACCCATGACTCCCTCCGGTTGTAGCGTCATGACCAAAGCTCATTTTACTCATGTCACCCCTTGTCACATGCATGGAAGCGGTTTGCTCATGGCTGCACTCGATACCGACCCGGGCGTCCGTACGGACCATTTTCGTACAGGTCTGCTTTTCGCCATCGGCTCGGCGTTCGCGTTCGGCTGCAGCGGGCCCTTCGCCAAAGCGCTGATGGAGGCCGGCTGGACCCCGACCGCCGCGGTCACCGCACGGCTGGCCGGCGGAGCGCTGGTGATGGCGGTCTTCGCCTCCGTCGTGCGTCCGGGCTGGCTGCGCGAGGCGCGCGCACATGCCACCACCGTGGCGCTGTACGGCCTGGTCCCGATCGCCGGCGCGCAGCTGTTCTACTACAACGCCGTCTCTCATCTGTCGGTCGGCGTCGCGCTGCTGCTGGAATACACCGCCCCGATCCTGGTGGTCGGCTGGCTGTGGGCGACCACCAGGAGACGGCCCACCTCCATGACGTTGGCCGGCGTCGCCCTCGCCGTCGCCGGGATCATGCTGGTGCTCGGGCTGATCGGGCCCGGCGGACTGACCGCCGCCCAGATCAACCCCGTCGGCGTCGGCTGGGGCCTGGCCGCGGCGGTGTGCGCGGCCTGCTACTTCCTGATGTCGGACAAGGCCGGCGCCGCCGTACCCGACGGACGGACGCCGCTGCATCCGATCACGCTGGCTGCAGGCGGTCTGCTCGTCGGCGCCGTCGCAGTGACAGCCCTGGGCGTCGCCGGCCTGATGCCGATGCGGTTCACCGCGAACGACGCCGTGATCGCGGGCTGGACCACCTCGTGGATCGTCCCGGTGATCGCTCTCGGGTTGATCCCGACCGCGATCGCCTACACCCTCGGCATCGTCGGGATCGCGCGGCTGCGGCCCCGGTTCGCCTCGCTGGTCGGGCTGTCCGAGGTGATGTTCGCGGTGCTGGCGGCCTGGGTGCTGCTCGGTGAGGCGATGACCGCCACCCAGGCGGTCGGCGGCGCGGTCGTGCTGGCCGGGCTGGCCCTGGCCCGCCAGGGTGACCTGGCCGGATGCCCGGGCGACCACGGTGCCGAGCAGTTAGCATCGCCGGGTGACCCTCGGCTCTGACGCACGCCGCCTGATAACGGTGCTCGCCGCGCTCCTGCTGGCCGCGGCGGCGCTGGTCGTAACCCCCGGTCGCCTGCCGGCCGCCCACGCGCAGGGCTGCCCCGACATCGAGGTGGTTTTCGCCCGCGGCACCGACGAACCGCCCGGCCTCGGCAGGGTCGGGACCGCGTTCGTCGACGCACTGCGCGGGCGGGTCGGTGGCCGCTCGGTGGGCACGTACGCCGTCAACTATCCGGCGAGCTTCGACTTCCTCGCCGCCGCGTCGGGTGCCAACGACGCCAGCCTGCACATCCAGTACATGATGGCCAACTGCCCCACCACCCGCCTGGTGCTCGGCGGCTACTCGCAGGGCGCCGCGGTCATCGACGTCATCGCCGCGGTACCGATTCCGGCAGTCGGCTTCACTGCGCCGCTGCCGCCCAACACACCGGACTTCGTCGCCGCGATCGCGGTGTTCGGCAACCCGTCGACCAAGCTGGGTCTGCCCATCACCGTCAGCCCGGTGTGGGGCCCGCGCTCCATCGACTTGTGCAACGGCGCCGACCCCGTCTGCTCGGGCGGAAACGACATCGCCGCCCACAGCACCTACAGCACCGCCGGGTTCACGGAGCAGGCGGCGGCGTTCGTCGCCGGACTTGTTTAACACAGCTATGCGTTACCGTGTCTTGTGCCCGCTGAAAGACTGAGCCGCCGGCTTCTCGCCACCGCAGCTGCCGTGATGGCGTCCGCGGCCGCCGCCTTCGTCCTGCCCGCAGCCCCCGCCGCCGCGCAGCCGTGCGCCGACGTCGAGGTGATCTTCGCCCGCGGCACCAGTGAGCCGCCCGGGGTCGGGCGCGTCGGCCAGGCCCTCGCGGACACCCTGCGCAATCAGCTCGGCGGCCGCACCGTGGCCACCTACGGGGTGAACTATCCCGCCACCTACGACTTCCTCAACACCGCCAGCGGCGCCACGGACGCGACCGGACGCATCGCGTACCTGGCGGCCCAGTGCCCGAACACCCGCGTCGTGCTGGGCGGCTATTCGCAGGGCGCCGCCGTGGTCGCGATGCTCGCCGGCGTGCCGCCGCTGGGCGACCGGATCGGCGCCATCGGCTCC
>NZ_BCRS01000248.1 GCF_001552715.1 Mycolicibacterium vaccae NBRC 14118 = CIP 105934
AATTTGTGTTCGGCGGTGTCCTACTTTTCCACCCGAGTGGGTAGTATCATCGGCGCTGGCAGGCTTAGCTTCCGGGTTCGGGATGGGACCGGGCGTTTCCCTGCCGCTATGGACCGCCGTAACTCTATTCACTCGTTATCGAGCGTAAACCTTGTGGTTGTCCCCGTGTTATTGGTGGTGGGGTGTGTCTCAACAATTCTCCCGGTGAAGGGGGTGTTGTTGAGTGTGTGTGGTTTGTGGTGTGGTTGCGAGGTTTTGTTGTTGTTGTAAGTTTTCGGCCGGTTAGTGCCAGTTCCCTGCACACATTGCTGTGTTTCTAGGTCTGGTCTATCGATCCCGTGGTCTGCGGGGGGCCTTATCCCACTTAATGGGTGAGAAGCCTGGTCTTGGAGAAGGTTTCCCGCTTAGATGCTTTCAGCGGTTATCCTGTCCGAACGTAGCTATCCAGCAGTGCCCCTGGTGGGACAACTGGTAGACCAGAGGTTCGTCCGTCCCGGTCCTCTCGTACTAGGGACAGGTTTCCTCAAGCTTCTGACGCGCGCGGCGGATAGAGACCGAACTGTCTCACGACGTTCTAAACCCAGCTCGCGTGCCGCTTTAATGGGCGAACAGCCCAACCCTTGGGACCTGCTCCAGCCCCAGGATGCGACGAGCCGACATCGAGGTGCCAAACCATCCCGTCGATATGGACTCTTGGGGAAGATCAGCCTGTTATCCCCGGGGTACCTTTTATCCGTTGAGCGACACCCCTTCCACTCAGAGGTGCCGGATCACTAGTCCCGACTTTCGTCCCTGCTCGACATGTCCGTCTCGCAGTCAAGCTCCCTTGTGCACTTACACTCAACACCTGATTGCCGTCCAGGTTGAGGGAACCTTTGGGCGCCTCCGTTACATTTTAGGAGGCAACCGCCCCAGTTAAACTACCCACCAGGCACTGTCCCTGAACCGGATGTACGGTTCGAGGTTAGAGGCCCAATACGATCAGAGTGGTATTTCAACAACGACTCCACAATCACTGGCGTGACCGCTTCACAGTCTCCCACCTATCCTACACAAACCGTATCGAGCACCAATACCAAGTTGTAGTGAAGGTCCCGGGGTCTTTTCGTCCTGCCGCGCGTAACGAGCATCTTTACTCGTAATGCAATTTCGCCGAGTCTATGGTTGAGACAGTTGAGAAGTCGTTACGCCATTCGTGCAGGTCGGAACTTACCCGACAAGGAATTTCGCTACCTTAGGATGGTTATAGTTACCACCGCCGTTTACTGGGGCTTAAATTCTCCGCTTCACCCTTACGAGTTAACGGGTCCTCTTAACCTTCCAGCACCGGGCAGGCGTCAGTCCGTATACATCGTCTTGCGACTTCGCACGGACCTGTGTTTTTAGTAAACAGTCGCTTCTCACTGGTTTGTGCCACCCACTCCCGCTACCCACCGCGAAGGTGTTGACGGTATGTGGGTCCCCCTTCTCCCGAAGTTACGGGGGCATTTTGCCGAGTTCCTTAACCATAGTTCACTCGTACGCCTCGGTATTCTCTACCTGACCACCTGTGTTGGTTTGGGGTACGGGCCGTGTGTGCGCTCGCTAGAGGCTTTTCTCGACAGCATAGGATCACCGAATTCGCCTCAATCGGCTATGCATCACCTCTCAGGCATCATGAGTGACGGATTTACCTATCACTCGCCCTACAGGCTTACCCCAGTATTACCACTGACTGGTACGGCTACCTTCCTGTGTCACCCCATCGCTTGACTACTACCCACCTGGGTCCCGCGCAGCCGGCGATCCCCGCCCTCCGAAGAGTTTGGTGGACCACCATTTGGGCGGTTAGCAAGATGGATTCATCAGGGACGCTCACACACGGGTACGGGAATATCAACCCGTTGTCCATCGACTACGCCTGTCGGCCTCGCCTTAGGTCCCGACTCACCCTGGGCGGACTGGCCTGGCCCAGGAACCCTTGGTCTTCCGGCGGGCAAGGTTCTCACTTGCCTTATCGCTACTCATGCCTGCATTCTCACTCCCACACCCTCCACAGCTAGATCACTCTGCTGCTTCACCGGATGCAGGACGCTCCCCTACCCAGCACACAAGGTGTGCTGCCGCGGCTTCGGCGGTGTGCTTGAGCCCCGCTACATTATCGGCGCACAATCACTTGACCAGTGAGCTATTACGCACTCTTTCAAGGGTGGCTGCTTCTAAGCCAACCTCCTGGTTGTCTTCGCGACTGCACATCCTTTTCCACTTAGCACACGCTTAGGGGCCTTAGCCGGCGATCTGGGCTGTTTCCCTCTCGACGCACGGAGCTTATCCCCCGCCGTCTCACTGCCGCATTACACCGTGTCGGCATTCGGAGTTTGGCTGACGTCAGTAACCTTGTGAGGCCCATCGGCCATCCAGTAGCTCTACCTCCGACACGAACACTGCGACGCTGCACCTAAATGCATTTCGGGGAGAACCAGCTATCACGGAGTTTGATTGGCCTTTCACCCCTACCCACAACTCATCCCCTCAGTCTTCAACCTAAGTGGGTTCGGGCCTCCACGCGGTCTTACCCGCGCTTCACCCTGGCCATGGGTAGATCACTCCGCTTCGGGTCCAGAACACACCACTACACCACACACTATTGTGTGGATACGCCCTATTCAGACTCGCTTTCGCTACGGCTACCCCACACGGGTTAACCTCGCGACATGTCCCTGACTCGCAGGCTCATTCTTCAAAAGGCACGCCATCACCCCACCACGAAGGAGGGCTCTGACGGATTGTAAGCGCACGGTTTCAGGTACTATTTCACTCCCCTCCCGGGGTACTTTTCACCATTCCCTCACGGTACTAATCCGCTATCGGTCACTGGGAAGTATTCAGGCTTACCGGGTGGTCCCGGCAGATTCACAGCAGATTCCACGGGCCCGCTGCTACTCGGGGAAACATTCCACAGGAGCTGTTGAGTTTTCGCCTACGGGGCTCTCACCCTCTACGACAGACCATCCCAGGCCACTTCGACTAACCCAACAGTTTCTAACTCCTGCCCTCATCGGCGGATGAGAGAAGAAACGCCCCACAACACCGCACACACAACCCCCGCCGGGTATCACATGCACACGGTTTAGCCATCCTCCGCTTTCGCTCGCCACTACTCACGGAATCACTTTTGTTTTCTCTTCCTACGGGTACTGAGATGTTTCACTTCCCCGCGTTCCCCCCCAACGCCTATATATTCAGCGTTGGGTGACACGACATCACTCGTGCCGGGTTTCCCCATTCGGACATCCTCGGATCCACGCTCGGTTGGCAGCTCCCCGAGGCATATCGCAGCCTCCCACGTCCTTCATCGGCTCCCAGTGCCAAGGCATCCACCATGCGCCCTTAAACACTTACAACACAAAACCAAAAAATGAGTCACCCACACACACCCCCAAAAAGGGACTGCATGCGAGTATCAGAAAAATTTGCATTACACCGAACACACAACACCACAAGCGCTGTGCATTCAGATGCTCGCAACCACTATCCACGAATCAAACACCACACCCCACCACCAAAGCGGGGCAACAACACGCCGACCCTGCCAACGCAGAGCCACCCCCAAAAAAAGGGGCACGGGCTTGTTGTCTCAAAGCCCAATAGTGTGTCTGATGATTTCCCTCGCCGGCATTCCCTACCGGCTCGGCCAAGTTTGTCATGTGCACCAGACCCCCATCCACTACAGATGAAAGGCCATCCAACGAATCGATCAGATCACCGAACCCCCACACGATGTGGGCGGGCCTGATTCTCGTGGTGCTCCTTAGAAAGGAGGTGATCCAGCCGCACCTTCCGGTACGGCTACCTTGTTACGACTTCGTCCCAATCGCCGATCCCACCTTCGACGGCTCCCTCCCACAAGGGGTTAGGCCACCGGCTTCGGGTGTTACCGACTTTCATGACGTGACGGGCGGTGTGTACAAGGCCCGGGAACGTATTCACCGCAGCGTTGCTGATCTGCGATTACTAGCGACTCCGACTTCACGGGGTCGAGTTGCAGACCCCGATCCGAACTGAGACCGGCTTTGAAAGGATTCGCTCCACCTCACGGCATCGCAGCCCTTTGTACCGGCCATTGTAGCATGTGTGAAGCCCTGGACATAAGGGGCATGATGACTTGACGTCATCCCCACCTTCCTCCGAGTTGACCCCGGCAGTCTCTCACGAGTCCCCGCCATTACGCGCTGGCAACATAAGATAAGGGTTGCGCTCGTTGCGGGACTTAACCCAACATCTCACGACACGAGCTGACGACAGCCATGCACCACCTGCACACAGGCCACAAGGGAACTGATATCTCTACCAGCGTCCTGTGCATGTCAAACCCAGGTAAGGTTCTTCGCGTTGCATCGAATTAATCCACATGCTCCGCCGCTTGTGCGGGCCCCCGTCAATTTCTTTGAGTTTTAGCCTTGCGGCCGTACTCCCCAGGCGGGGTACTTAATGCGTTAGCTACGGCACGGATCCCAAGGAAGGAAACCCACACCTAGTACCCACCGTTTACGGCGTGGACTACCAGGGTATCTAATCCTGTTCGCTCCCCACGCTTTCGCTCCTCAGCGTCAGTTACTGCCCAGAGACCCGCCTTCGCCACCGGTGTTCCTCCTGATATCTGCGCATTCCACCGCTACACCAGGAATTCCAGTCTCCCCTGCAGTACTCTAGTCTGCCCGTATCGCCCGCACGCCCACAGTTGAGCTGTGAGTTTTCACGGACAACGCGACAAACCACCTACGAGCTCTTTACGCCCAGTAATTCCGGACAACGCTCGGACCCTACGTATTACCGCGGCTGCTGGCACGTAGTTGGCCGGTCCTTCTTCTCCAGGTACCGTCACTTGCGCTTCGTCCCTGGCGAAAGAGGTTTACAACCCGAAGGCCGTCATCCCTCACGCGGCGTCGCTGCATCAGGCTTGCGCCCATTGTGCAATATTCCCCACTGCTGCCTCCCGTAGGAGTCTGGGCCGTATCTCAGTCCCAGTGTGGCCGGTCACCCTCTCAGGCCGGCTACCCGTCGTCGCCTTGGTGAGCCGTAACCTCACCAACAAGCTGATAGGCCGCGGGCCCATCCCACACCGCAAAAGCTTTCCCCTCCCAGACCATGCAGCCAGAAGGGTGTATTCGGTATTAGACCCAGTTTCCCAGGCTTATCCCAAAGTGCAGGGCAGATCACCCACGTGTTACTCACCCGTTCGCCACTCGAGTACCCCGAAGGGCCTTTCCGTTCGACTTGCATGTGTTAAGCACGCCGCCAGCGTTCGTCCTGAGCCAGAATCAAACTCTCCAAACAAAAACCCCTCACCCAAAGGCAAGGCAGAATTCACAATCAGAGAAATCCGATCATCAAACAAGACACCAAAAACTGGCATCAAAAAACAGCCCACCCCTAAACGGGAAAAAGAGGTGAACCAAAAACAACAAACAAAAACCACCAAACACACTATTGAGTTCTCAAACAACACGCC
>NZ_BCRS01000249.1 GCF_001552715.1 Mycolicibacterium vaccae NBRC 14118 = CIP 105934
CCGCCCCTGAGAAGGGGGCGGCGCCCGCCCGGGCCGTGGCGGCCTCCGCCCGCCGGTTCGGCCTGCACCTGATCGGTTACGCACTGTTGCTGGCGGTCTGGGCGTTCTGCTCGACGGTGGTGTTCACCGAGTACATCCTGCCGGCGCCGTGGACCGTCGGCGCCGAGATGTGGCACCTCGCCGCCGACGGCACCGCGTTCGTTCAGTTCGGTGCCAGCATCGTCAAGATCGCGCTGGGCTTCGCCATCGGCACGGTGTTCGGCGTACCGCTGGGCCTGCTGATGGGCCGGATCCAGTACCAGAAATACTTCTGGCAACAGCCACTTCTGGTGCTGGGCAACGTCCCCGGGCTGGCCTACGCGGTGTTCGCGTTGATCCTGTTCGGCATCGGGGCCATCGGCCCGGTCGTCGTGGTGGCGTTCGTGGCGCTGCCCTACGTCGCCCTCAACGTCGCCCAGGGCGTCGAAGAGGTCGACCGCAGGCTCGTCGACATGAGCACCGTGTACGGACTCGGGCGCGGTGACGTCATCAGATCGGTGTTCCTGCCCTCGGTGATGCCGTTCCTGTTCGCGGCGCTGCGGTACGGCTTCGCGATGGCGTGGAAGGTCGAGGCACTCACCGAGGTGTTCGGTGGACGCAGCGGTATCGGATTCATGATTCGCCAGTCTTTCCAGGAATTCTCGATCGCCGGCGTGCTGGCCTGGACCGGGTTCTTCGTGATCTTCATCCTGCTGATCGAGCGCGTGGTGCTGGCCGGATTGGAACAGAAATTCTTCGCATGGAGAGGGGGACGCTGACATGAGCGCACCCGTGACCGACCGTGGCGACACGGTAACCGCCCGCCCCGGTGCACCCGGGTGGCTGACCGGCCCGGTGGGTGCCACCACCGCCGCCGCGCTGCTGTTCCTGCTGTTGTGGCAGCTCGCGGGTGTGGTCGGCGACCGCATCCCCGGCCCGATCCCGGTGGTCAACGCCGCGATCAGCGAGATCGAACGCGGCGAGTTCTTCTTCAACTTCGCCATCAGCATGCAGCGCTTCGCGATCGGCATGGCGATCTCGATCGTGCTCGGCATCGTGATCGGGCTCGCGATCGGTTCGTTCCGGGTCTTCGACGACCTGTTCGGCGACGTGAACCTCGTCGGGCTGGCGATCCCGGCCGTGATCTGGGCGTTATTGTGCGCCATGTGGTTCGGCTTCGCCGACACCGCACCGATCCTTACCGTGGTGCTGTCGGCGATCCCGTTCGTCGTCGTCAACGTCGCGGCGGGGGCCAGGTCGGTGCCACCGGCGCTGTTGGACATGTCGTCGTCCTACGACGTGCCGCCGGCACGGCGACTGCGGCATGCGGTGCTGCCCTCCATCACCGGCTACGCCGTGGCCGGCATCCGGTTCGGCGTGATGTCGGGCTGGAACGGTCTGCTGCTGTCGGAATGGTTCGGTTCGGCAGACGGCGTCGGGCACCGCGCCCGCTACTGGTATGACGCCAACCAGCTGCCCGGCTTCGTCGCGTGGATCGCGTTCTTCATCGCGTTCATGGTGCTCACCGACCGCGTGCTTCTGGAGCGGCTGTCGCGACGCGCATTCCGTTGGCGCGACGGGCAATCCACCCCGGGCGAGCCCACCGCGGCCGCGGCCGCCTAGTCCAGCACCACTACAAGGAGACCTCAATCATGGCCAACGTCACCGTCACTAACCTGCTCAAGGTGTTCGGCACCCCCACCGGCCCGCAAACTGTGATCGACCACATCGGCTTCGAGATCGCCGACCAGTCGTTCGTGTCCCTGGTCGGGCCGTCGGGCTGCGGTAAGACCACGCTGCTCAACATCATCGCCGGCATCGAGACCGCCACGTCCGGCTCCGTCACCATCGGCCGGACCGGACAGCAGGCCAAGCTCGCCTACGTGTTCCAGGAGCCACGGCTGCTGCCGTGGCGGTCCATCTTCGACAACCTGATGTACGTCCAGAAGGTCCGCGACGAAGCCGCCAAGCAGCGAGTTCACGAGGCGCTCAAGCGCGTCGGCCTCGGTCACGCGGAGAAGAAGTGGCCCGGCCAGCTGTCCGGCGGGCAGCAGCAGCGCGTCGGTATCGCGCGGGCACTGTCCATCGAACCGGACGTGCTGTTGATGGACGAGCCGTTCAGCCATCTCGATGCGATCACCGCGCGCGGTCTCCGCGAGCACCTGCAGGAGCTGTGGGCGCAGACCCGCAAGACCGTCGTGTTCGTCACCCATGACGTCAAGGAAGCCGCCGAGCTGTCCGACCGCATCCTGATGCTGGCGCCCGGCGGAACCATCCACGAGGACATCACCGTGGACCTTCCGCGCCCGCGAAAGGCCTCCAACACCGAAGTGGCCGTACTGGAGTCGTCGATCCTGCGCCGGTTCGAAGAACTCGAAGCGAGCTCGCGTCACCTCTCCACGGCACCTGCCAGTGCCTGAACCTGCTACACGAGAAAGAGACACAATGTCTGAATCGGTTGCCACCTCTGCGGTGGCCGACCACGGCGCGATCCGCAACGGCGAGAGCGTCCACAGTCTGCTCATCAACGGCGAACGCCGTCCCGGCCGGGGCGAGATCCTCGAGCTGGTCAACCCGGCAACGGGGCGGGTCTTCGCGCGCTGCCACAGCGCCAGCGCCGAGGACACCGACGACGCCGTGGTGTCGGCGCGAGCGGCGTTCGACTCCGGGGCGTGGTCGCAGATGCCGATCCATCAGCGCGCACGGATCCTCAACCGGTTCGGCGACCTGCTGGAACGGGACATGGACAAGTTGTACCGATTGGAGACCGACAACAACGGCAGGCCGATCACCGAGACCAAGGCGCAGATCACCCGGCTACCCGAGTGGTACCGGTACAACGCCGCCCTGCTCCTGGCCGGCCGCAACTCGGTGGTCCCGATGTCGGGTCCGTACCACTCGTACACCTCGCGGTTCCCGCTCGGTGTCGTGGCCACCCTCTCGTCGTTCAACCATCCGCTGATGATCGCGTCCAAGAGCGTCGCACCGGCGCTGGCGACCGGGAACAGCGTGGTGCTCAAGCCGTCCGAGCAGACACCGCTGACCGCGTTGCTGATCGGTGAGCTGGCGTTGGAGGCCGGGATGCCGCCAGGGGTGCTCAATGTCATCCCCGGGCTCGGGCCCGTGGCCGGGGCCGGGTTGGCAGAACACCCGCTGGTCGACAAGGTGGTGTTCACCGGCGGGACCGAGGTCGGCCGGATCATCTCGGTCGCTACCGCCCGGCGGTTCGCCAAGTCGACCGTGGAGCTCGGCGGCAAGACCCCGGTGCTGGTGTTCGACGACGTGCCCACCGAGGTGTCTTCGCGCGGTGCGGCGTTCGGCGGATTCGTCGGGGCTGGTCAGACCTGCATCGCCGGCACCCGGATCCTGGTGCAGGAGACGGTGTACGACGACTTCGTGGCCGCTCTGGTGGCCCAAGCCGAGCGCATTCGCATCGGTGATCCCCGCAAGGCCGACACGCAACTCGGACCGGTCATCTCGGAGCGGGCACGCAAGCGAATTCTCGATTACGTCGAGATCGGTGTCGACGAGGGCGCGACGCTGGCCACCGGTGGCAGAGCCGTCGACGTGCCGGGGCTGGACGGCTACTTCGTTGCACCGACCGTCCTCTCGAATGTCACCAACCAGATGCGCGTCGCGCGTGAGGAGATCTTCGGTCCCGTTCTGGTGGTGATCCCGTTCACCGACGAGGCCGATGCGATCGCCATCGCCAACGACTCGCCGTACGGTCTCGGATCGTCGATCTGGACGCGCGATGTGGCACGTGCCCACCGAGTCGCCTCAAAGCTCGAACAGGGCATCGTCTGGGTCAACGACCACCACCGGCTCGATCCGTGCTCGCCGTGGGGCGGTGTGCGCGAGAGCGGGCACGGCCGCGAAGGCGGCACCGAGTCGTTCGACGACTTCACCCATGTCCGTGCGGTGACGGTGCGCACCGCCCCCGACGACGTCGACTGGTACGGCGGCGTGGCCCTGGAAAGGCTCAACTGAAATGACTGCGACCCAAGAGATCTCTGTCCCCGGGTTGACCGTCGAACAAGACGGGGCCGTGTTGAGGGTGCACCTCAACAGTGCCGACGGCAACCTGATGACGATGGACATGTGCGATGCGCTGTCCGGGATACTGTCCGCGCCACCGGCCGGGGCGCACGTGCTGGTGCTGTCGGGGGCCGGCGACAGCTTCTGCCTCGGACGGGAGCGCACCGCCGCGACTCCGGACGATCTGCCCGGCGAAGTGCGGCGTCTGGTCGCAGTGAACGAAGCGCTGGCGGCCACCTCGTTGGTGACCGTCGCGCGCGTGCACGGCGATGCCGCCGGGTTCGGGGTCGGCCTGGCCGCGCTGTGCGATGTCGCGGTCGCGACCCGTGCTGCCCGTCTCAGTTTTCCCGAGGTGCGCATCAACCTGGCACCGGCACTGGTGCTGGCCTGGCTGCCGCACATGGTCGGCCGTCGCGCCGCGTTTTGGCTGACAGCCAGTGGCGCACAGGTATCCGGTGACGAAGCGGTCCGGATCGGGTTGGTCAACGAGGTGGTCGAGAACGTGGACGCCCTCGATGCGGCAGTCGCGGACAAGGTCGGGGTGCTGCTCTCGGCGCAACCACGGGTGCACACCGAGATCCGTGCGATGCTGCGCTCGGTCGAGTCGTTGTCCGAACGCCAGTCCTACGAACTGGCCTCCGACCGGCTGGTGCTCGGTTCGCTCCGGCGCCTGCACGCCACGCCCAACTGACCCGCCTGCCTAGAGCAGGGCCGCGGCCCGGTACAGCAGATCGCGCCACCGGGCCACGGTCGCCGGGTCGGTGACGGTGACACGCGCAAGGCGTTCCGGATCCGGCCCGGCGGGCATCGGCGCCGCCGGCAGGTGACCGTCGACAGGCACGAGAGACCTTGAGTGCGAGACGATGTCGTGGTCGGCGAGCCATTCCGGGACCGGCCCGAAGACCATCGGTGGCTCCGGCAGTGCCGCGGCCAGCGCGACGTCGGCCGCCAAGCCGATGCTCGTGGTGCCGCTGAACGCCACCGCGCACGGGAGATCCAGCTTCTCGGCCCGACGCATCGCACGGCGCACTCCCCCGAGCGCCCCGCACCGCAGCACCGCGACATCGGCCCCCTGCGGATGTCCGGACAACAGTGCCGCGTCGACGGCGACGGGTACGTCCACCCGCCGGCGCACCGCTACGGCGTCGTCGGCGTTCTGGCACACGAGCTCGACGAGGTCGGCGGACGCACCGAGCGCGGCGATCCGCGACACCGCCTCGTCGACGCCACCGGCGGCGACGTCGACCCGCGGCGGGCCGGCGGACACCGGCACCCGGCCCCGCACCGCATCCGGCCACCCCACGGTGCTCGGCTCCATGGCCGCCGTCAGCCAGCGCGCGGCGAGCGCGTCGTCGGCGCCGGCGGGCGGG
>NZ_BCRS01000250.1 GCF_001552715.1 Mycolicibacterium vaccae NBRC 14118 = CIP 105934
CCCGCCAGCGCATGCTGCCCCGGCTCGGCCTGACCGCGGGCGGGTCGCCGCAGGCCCTCAGCCAGGCCGTCGCCGACCGGTGCGGGCTGGCTGCGCAGTCGGTCGCCCATACTCTGTACGGGCCGCCCCCGGCCACCGACGCCGAACTGGTGAACCTCGCACGCGCACTCGACGACATCGAAAGGCAGGTCGCACAGTCGTGACACAGTCCCCCCAGCACGAGGGCGCCCGAAACGCGTTGATGGCCCTGCGCGCCGAGATCGGCAAGGTCGTCGTCGGACAGGACGCCGTCGTCAGCGGTCTGGTGATCGCGCTGCTGTGCCGCGGCCACGTGCTACTCGAAGGTGTGCCCGGGGTGGCCAAGACGCTGCTGGTGCGCACGCTGGCGGCGGCGCTGCAGCTGGACTTCAAGCGGGTGCAGTTCACCCCTGACCTGATGCCGGGCGACGTGACCGGCTCGCTGGTCTACGACGCCCGCACCGCCGAGTTCGAGTTCCGCGCAGGACCGGTGTTCACCAACCTGATGCTGGCCGACGAGATCAACCGCACGCCGCCCAAGACGCAGGCGGCGCTGCTTGAGGCGATGGAGGAACGTCAGGTCAGCGTGGACGGCCAGCCGCGGCCGCTGCCGGACCCGTTCATCGTCGCCGCGACCCAGAACCCGATCGAGTACGAGGGCACCTACCAGCTGCCGGAGGCACAGTTGGACCGCTTCCTGCTGAAGCTGAATGTGCCGCTGCCGCCCCGCGATCAGGAGATCGCGATCTTGAACCGGCATGCGCACGGGTTCGATCCGCGGGACCTGTCGTTCGTGCAGCCGGTCGCCGGACCTGCCGAACTCGCCGCGGGCCGCGACGCTGTCCGTCAGGTGCTCGTCGGCGACGAGGTGCTCGGCTACATCGTCGACATCGTCGGTGCGACAAGGAGTTCCCCGTCGCTGCAGCTGGGGGTTTCCCCGCGTGGCGCGACGGCGCTACTGTCCACCGCGAGGTCGTGGGCGTGGCTGTCGGGCCGCAGCTATGTGACCCCCGACGACGTCAAGGCGATGGCCAGGCCCACGCTGCGCCACCGGGTGGCTCTGCGGCCGGAGGCCGAACTGGAGGGCGCCAGCGCCGATGGCGTGATCGAGGGCATCCTGTCCGCGGTGCCCGTGCCGAGATAGCCGACCGCCGTGGTCCTCACCCGTCGCGTCGGCCTGATCGCGCTGCTGTGCGCGGTGCCGATCGCGCTGTCGCCTTATCCCGCAGCCATTTTCACTGCGCTGGCGGCGCTGCTGGCGGTCGCCGTGCTTGTGGATGTCGCGTTGGCGGGCAGCCCGCGCGCGCTGGCGATGACGCGCGGCGGGCCGACCTCGGCACGCCTGGGTCAGCCGGTGACCGTCGAGCTGACGGTCGAAAACGGTGGCCGCGCACGGTTTCGCGGCGTCGTCCGCGATGCGTGGGCGCCCAGCGCCCGCGCCGAACCGCGCATTCAACCGGTGGACATCGCCGCCGGCCAACGGGTCACGATGCTGTCCACGTTGCGGCCGGTGCGCCGCGGTGACCAGGCCTCGGCACTGGTGACCGCCAGGTCGATCGGCCCGCTCGGGCTGGCCGGCCGCCAGGGTTCGCACCGGGTGCCGTGGCAGATCCGCATCCTGCCGCCGTTCCTGTCCCGCAAGCATCTGCCGTCGCGGCTGGCCCGGCTGCGTGAACTCGAAGGCATGACGCCGGTGCTGATCCGCGGGCAGGGCACCGAGTTCGACTCGCTGCGCGAGTACGTCGTCGGCGACGACGTCCGCTCGATCGACTGGCGGGCCACCGCGCGGCGCGCCGATGTCGTGGTGCGCACCTGGCGCCCGGAACGCGACCGGCGGGTGCTCATCGTGCTCGACACCGGCCGCACCTCGGCGGGCCGGGTCGGCGTCGACCCGACCGGTTCGGACCCGGCCACCGGTTGGCCCCGGCTGGACTGGTCCATGGACGCCGCGCTGCTGCTGGCCGCGCTGGCCGCCCGCGCCGGCGACCACGTCGACTTCCTGGCCCACGACCGCGAGACACGCGCGGCCGTCGTCAACGCGTCCCGCACCGAGCTGCTGGCCCAGCTGGTGGCGGCGATGGCGCCGCTGGAACCCGCGCTGGTCGAGTCCGACGCGCGCGCGATGGTCTCGGCGGTGCAGCGGCGGGTGCGGCGCCAGGCACTGGTGGTGCTGTTGACCGATCTGAACGCCTCGGCGATCGACGAGGGTCTGCTCACCGTGCTGCCGCAGCTGACCGCCAGACACCGGGTGATCGTCGCGGCCGTGTCCGATCCACGGGTGGACAAGCTGGCCGCGGGCCGCGCCGACCCCGTGGAGGTCTACGACGCCGCGGCCGCGGAGCGGGCCCGTAACGACCGCCGCGCGGTCGCGTCCCGGCTGCGGCGCATCGGGGTGGAGGTGGTCGACGCGCCGCCGGAGGAACTCGCGCCCGACCTGGCCGACCACTACCTGGCGATGAAAGCCGCCGGCCGCCTCTAGCCCGCCCGGTCTCCCCGCCCAGTTCCCCCGCGAGCAGACGCAAACTCGCACGATTTCGACCCTTTCAGTGCGAGTTTGTGTCTGCTCGCGGTGAGATCCCTATCCACAGTCCGAGTTCTATCCACAGCGACGCAGGTGAGCCGGCTGCCTGGTGGCTGCACCGGATGAGGATTCGGGTGTGCAGAGTGCCGTTCGACAACTCTTCCTGGCCGGTGGCGGGTATGCGACGACGGCGGCGCTGCTGCAGCTGCTGACCCGGCAACAGCTCGACGTACAGGTGCGGCGCGGCACCTTGATCCGCGTGTGGCACGGGGTCTATGCACCTGCCGAGCCTGATTACTTCGGCAGGCTGGTGTCCCTGGACAAATACCTTGGCCTGCCCGCGGTCGCCTGTATGGGCACTGCAGCGGCACTGTACGGATTCGACACCGAGGGCACTACCGCGGTGCACATCCTCGACCCCGGCCGCCGGATTCGTCCCGCCCCGGGTCTCGTGGTCCACCAGCGCCTCGGTGCGCCACTGCAGCGTGTGAGGAGCCGGTTGGCGACATCACCCGCATGGACCGCAGTCGAGATCGCCCGCACCCTGCGGCGGCCTCGCGCGCTCGCGACGCTCGACGCGGCCTTGCACACCGGGTCGTGTATGCCCGCGGATCTGGCTGAAGCGGCCGCGGAGCAGCGCGGTCGACGGGGCATCGTGGCTGTACGTGAACTGCTTGCCCTCGCCGACGGTCGCGCCGAATCTCCGATGGAGACCGAGGCGAGACTGGCAATGCACGACCACGACGTGCCCCGCCCCGAACTTCAATTTCTGATTCACGGCCGATGGGAAAGCTGGCGTGTCGACTTCGCCTGGCCTGAGTACCAGGTGGCGGCCGAGTACGAGAGCGTCGACTGGCACGCGGGCCGTGAGGCGATGCTGAAGGACAAGGCGCGATTCGCGGGCATCCAGCACGCGCGTTGGACGGTCATCCCGATCACCGTCACCGACGTTCGCGTCCATCCGGAGCGGTTGGCCGAACGTGTCCGGGAGCACCTGTGGCGAGCCGCCGCGGCCAGTTGAAACCGCGAGTGAGTACCGCGAGCAGACGCAAACTCGCACGTATGACCCCAGATTCGTGCGAGTTTGTGTCTGCTCCCGGACCTCAGCTGGTCGGCACCACGTCGGGGGCGTCCTCGATGTCGCCGGTCTCCCCGGCCAGCGCCGCCTTGCGGCCGAAGTGGAAGACGTAGCCGAAGAACGCCACGACCGCCGCCACGCCGATCGCGACCCGCACGAACGTCGGCAGTGCCGACGGCGTCACGAAGCCCTCGATCGCGCCGGCGGCCAGCAGCACCACGGCCAGGCCGATCGCGACCGCGATCACCGCGCGGCCCTGCTCGGCCAGCACCTGCGCGCGCGGCCGGTCGCCCGGTGAGATCACCGACCAGCCCAGCCGCATCCCGACGCCGGCGGCGACGAACACCGCCGTCAGCTCGATGAGCCCGTGCGGGGTGATCAGTCCGAGGAAGATGTCGCCCTTGCCCGCCTCGAACATCAGCCCCGCGTTGACCCCGAGGTTGGCCGAGTTCTGGAACAGCACGTACGGGATCGGGATCCCGAGCAGCACCGACATCCCGATGCACTGTGCGGTCACCCACGCGTTGTTCACCCAGACCTGCAGCGCGAACGACGCGGCCGGATGTTCGCTGTAGTAGTTGGCGAACTCGTGGTCGACCAGTTGCCGGATCTCGCTGGGCGTGCCGATGGTGGCCTGCACCTCCGGCGAGTGCGCGACCCAGACCGCGATCACCGCCGCGACCGCGTAGAACAGCACGCCCGAGGCCACCCACCACCGCCACGACCGGTACACGACGACCGGGAAGGACACCGTCCAGAACCGGGTGAACTCGCGCCACAGCGGTGCGTGCGCGCCGGTCACCACCGCGCGTGCGCGCGCCACCAGGCCGGAGAGTTTGCCGACCAGCACCGCATCCGAGGACGACGACCGCGCGATCGACAGATGGGTCGACACCCGTTGGTAGAGGTCGACCAGTTCGTCGACCTCCGCGCCGGTCAGTTTCCGGCGGTTTTTCACCAGATGTTCGAGGCGCTCCCACGTCGGGCGGTTCGCCAGGACAAACGCATCGACATCCACTCCCGGGATTTTAGTAGCGTGGCTGTCTATGGTCGGCCAGCAACAACCCGTCGTGACCGGTGACGCGGTCGTACTCGACGTTCAGATCGCGCAACTGCCGGTCCGCGCCCTGTCGGCGCTGATCGACGTCGCGGTCGTGTTCGTCGTCTACGTCCTCGGCGTCATCCTGTGGGCGGTGACGCTGTCGCAGTTCGACTCGGCGTTCTCCGGCGCGGTGCTGATCATCTTCACGGTGCTGGCGTTGGTGGGCTATCCGACGATCTTCGAGACCGCGACCCGCGGCAAGACGCTGGGCAAGATGGCGCTGGGCCTGCGGGTGGTCTCGGAGGACGGCAGCCCGGAGCGGTTCCGTCAGGCGCTGTTCCGCGCTCTGGCCGGGGCGATCGAGCTGTGGATGCTCACCGGCGGTCCGGCGGTGCTGTGCAGCATGCTCTCGCCGAAGGGTAAGCGCATCGGCG
This sequence comes from Mycolicibacterium vaccae NBRC 14118 = CIP 105934, assembly GCF_001552715.1. Taxonomy (GTDB): domain Bacteria; phylum Actinomycetota; class Actinomycetes; order Mycobacteriales; family Mycobacteriaceae; genus Mycobacterium; species Mycobacterium vaccae. The sequence goes on from NZ_BCRS01000250.1 coordinate 5,094, forward strand.
ACATCTTCGCCGGCACCGTCGTGATCAGCGAACGCGCTCCCCGGCAGGCCCCGCCGCCGATGATGCCGCCGCAGCTGGCGTGGTGGGCGTCGACGCTGCAGCTGTCCGGGCTGAACCCGGCCCAGGCCGAGATGGCGCGCCAGTTCCTCTCGCGCGCACGGCAGTTGGATCCGCAGGTGCGCGACGAGATGGCCTACCGGATCGCGACCGACGTGGTCGCGCAGATCTCTCCGCCGCCGCCTCCGGGCACGCCGCCGGAGCCGGTGCTGGCCGCGGTGCTGGCCGAGCGGCACCGTCGCGAGCTGGAGCGCCTGCGGCAGGG
>NZ_BCRS01000251.1 GCF_001552715.1 Mycolicibacterium vaccae NBRC 14118 = CIP 105934
CCGGCTCGCCCGCCGGGTCTGGCCCGGCCAGGACTGGGCCGCACTGGGGCCGACGCCGCACCTGGCGGTGGCGGCCGGGATGGCCGGCCGGGTCGGCGGCCTGCTTCCCGAACACACCGCGCTGTCGCTGGTGTACACGACGATGACCGGCTCGGCCACCGCCGCGCAGCGCCTACTCGCGCTGGATCCCGGCGACGTCGCGGCGCTCACGTTCGCGCTGTCGCCGTTGTGCGAGGAGACCGCCGCAGACGCCACCAAGGATCTCGCCGATCTGTCCGATCCGCTGCTCGACGTACTCGCCGAGCGCCACCTCGACCGCGAACGCCCGCTGTTCGCCTCCTAGAGAAGGTCTTTGCCATGCCACCGCATTTCCTGGACGGCCAGCCGCACCAGCACACCGACCGTCCCCGCCGGGTGCGCCGGCCGGGGGAGCCGTTGCGCATCGGGGTCGGCGGACCCGTCGGTTCCGGAAAGACCGCATTGGTGGCCGCCCTGTGCCGCCAGCTCCGCGACGAGTTGTCGCTGGCGGTCCTGACCAACGACATCTACACCACCGAGGACGCGGATTTCCTGCGCCGCAACGCCGTTCTGCCCGACGACCGCATCGCCGCGGTGCAGACCGGGGGTTGTCCGCACACCGCGATCCGCGACGACATCACCGCCAACCTGGACGCCATCGACGATCTCGTCGCCGGGCACTCGGGTCCCGGGCAGGGCCTGGACCTGATCCTGGTCGAGTCCGGCGGCGACAACCTGACCGCGACGTTCTCCTCCGGCCTGGTCGACGGCCAGATCTTCGTCATCGACGTGGCCGGCGGGGACAAGGTGCCGCGCAAGGGCGGGCCCGGCGTCACGTTCTCGGATCTGTTGGTGATCAACAAGACCGATCTCGCGCCGATGGTCGGCGCCGACCTGGACGTGATGCGGCGGGACGCGGCGGCAGTGCGCGGCGGCCGTCCCTTCGAGCTGATCTCGCTGGCCGACGACCCGGCGGCGACACCGGTGCTGGCCTGGGTGCGCGAACAGCTCCGGGTCGCCCAGGAGGTCTAGATGCGGTCCGACGTCGTGATCGTCGCGCGGCCCGGGCGCGGACCGCACCTCGAGTGCACCGGCGGGATCGCGGCGAGACGCACCGCGCCCGACACGGTGCACCTGGTGTCGTCGGTGGCCACCCCGCTGGGCGGCGATGCGATCGCGATCCGTGTGGTCGTCGAGCAGGGCGCCCGGCTGAAGGTCCGCTCGGTGGCAGCCACCATCGCGCTTCCAGGAGCGACGACCGTCGAGTCGCACGCCACCTGGGAACTGGAGGTCGCGGGTGCGCTGGACCTGGACCCGGAGCCGACCATCGTGGCGGCCACCTCCCGGCACCTGTCCTGGACCCGCATGACGCTGGCCGACACCGGCGAGCTGCGGCTGCGTGAACGGGTGCAGATCGGCAGAACCGGTGAGCGGCAAGGCTTCTGGTCAGGATCGTTGCACGCCGACCTGGACGGAGCTCCGCTGCTCAGGCACCGGGTCGAGCTTGGGCACGGATCGTCGACCGACGACGAGATCGCCGCTCCGCGGGCGGCCGTCAGCGAACTGCACTATCCCCGTACCGATGTCGACACCGCCGGAGTCGCGCTGAGGCTGGCCGCGGGCGGATGCCTGACCACCTGGCAGGGGGACAGGCTCTAGCTGGCGGCCTTCTCCGTGTCCTGCACGGCGGCGGCGATCTCCTCGAGTTCCTCGATCCGTGTCCGCGCGTAGGCCTGCTGTTCGGTGATGGTCAGCTGACCCCGCTTGGTCGACAGGAAAGTCACCGTCCAGGACAGCAGTGTGACGATCTTGGTCTTGAAGCCGACCAGGTAGACCAGGTGCAGCACCAGCCAGGACAGCCAGGCGATGAAGCCCTCGAACTCCAGCGGGCCGATCTTGGCGACCGCGCTGAACCGCGACACCGTGGCCATCGAGCCCTTGTCGAAATAGTTGAACGGTTCACGCTCGTCGGGGTCGGCGCCCTTGAGGCCGGCCTCGATCGCCTTGGCGGCGTACTTGCCGCCCTGGATGGCGCCCTGGGCCATCCCGGGCACCCCTTCGACGGCGGCCATGTCACCGACGACGAACACGTTCGGATGCCCCGGGATCGACAGATCGGGGAGCACCTTCACCCGTCCGGCGCGGTCGAGTTCGACGCCGGACTGTTCGGCCAGGTCCCGACCGAGCGGGCTGGCGGACACGCCTGCCGACCACACCTTGCACGCCGCCTCGATCCGGCGGATGGTGCCGTCGGGATCCTTGACGGTGATGCCGTTGCGGTCGACGTCGGTCACCATCGCGTTGAGCTGGATCTCGACACCCAGCTTCTCCAGTCGGGCCTGTGCCTTCTTACCCAGCTTCTCGCCCATCGGCGGCAGTACGGCCGGAGCGGCGTCGAGCAGGATCACCCGCGCCTTCGTCGAATCGATGTGCCGGAAAGCACCTTTGAGCGTGTGATCGGCCAGCTCGGCGATCTGCCCGGCCATCTCGACGCCCGTCGGGCCGGCCCCGACGACCACGAAGGTCAGCAGCTTCTCCCGGCGGGCGGGGTCGCTGCTGCGCTCCGCCTGCTCGAACGAGCCGAGGATCCGGCCGCGCAACTCCAGCGCGTCGTCGATCGACTTCATGCCCGGGGCCCACTCGGCGAAGTGGTCGTTGCCGAAGTACGACTGGCCGGCGCCCGCAGCGACGATCAGGCTGTCGAACGGCGTGACGTAGGTGTGCCCGAGCAGTTCCGAACGGATGGTCTTGGTCTTCAGGTCGATCTTCGTCACGTCGCCGAGCAGCACCTGCGCGTTCTTCTGCTTGCGCAGAATGACCCGGGTCGCGGGCGCGATCTCGCCCTCGGAGATGATGCCGGTGGCGACCTGGTAAAGCAGCGGCTGGAACAGGTGATGGGTGGTGCGGGCGACCAGCTTGATGTCGACATCGGCCCGCTTCAGCGTCTTGGCCGCGGTCAACCCGCCGAAACCCGATCCGATGATGACGACCTTGTGCCGATCGGTCGGAGTGGCTCCGGGATGGCTCATTGCAATTCCTTACCGGTCCTTGTTGCGGGCCCTGGTCGGGTCCTGAGACCTTCGCTGTCTACCCGTTGCGAACAACGAGAACCTTAGTCGCTGCACTTCCGGGCAGTGCGGTGAGATGCCCCACCGCGTGGCACCTAGCTGACCAGCGGCTTAAGCGCCTCACCCAACGCGGCGATCTGCCCCGGCTGATAGCCGGTCGTGGCGGTCGGCAGGAACACGATCACCCCGTCGATGCCCGCGTCGAGGACCTTGGTCTTGATCTGCTCGGCCACCTGGTCGGGGCTTCCGGCCACCATCCGCTGACGGAAGTCCTCCGGGATCAGATCGGCCGAGACGCCTTCGCCGACGAGGGCCCCGACCAGCACGCTGGTCTCCAGCGTGGCCGGATCGCGGTCGATCTCCTCGCACCGCTGGCGCACGACCTCAACCTTCCTGGCGAGCTCGTCGAAACCGGCGATGACGTTGAGGTGGTCGAAATGCCGCGCCGCGAGCGGAATGGTCTTCTTCTCGCCGCTGCCGCCGATCATCAGCGGAATGTGCTCGCGGAAACGCGGATTGGCCATCGCCTGCTCGGTGCGGTAGTAGCGCCCGGTGAAGGTCGGCCGCTCGCCGGCGAGCATCGGCACGATGATCTGCAGCGCCTCGCTGAGCTTGTCGAAACGCTCGGTGAATGTGCCGAACTCGAAGCCGAGCTGGTCGTGCTCGAGCTCGAACCAGCCCGTGCCGATGCCCAGCACCGCGCGGCCCTGGCTGATCACGTCCAGGGTGGTGATGTTCTTGGCCAGCAGCGTCGGATTGCGGTAACTGTTTCCGGTGACCAGCGTGCCCAACTGCACGTTCTCGGTCGCCGTGGCCAGCGCTCCCAGCGCGGTGTAGGCCTCGAGCATCGGCTCGCCGGGATCGCCGATGCCGGGCAGTTGGTAGAAGTGGTCCATCAGGAACACCGAGTCGAAGCCCGACGAGTCCGCCTCCTGGGCCTGGGCGACGACGGTGGGGAACAGTTCGGGCAGGCCGGTGCCGTACGAGAAGTTGTTGATCTGCAGGCCAAGTCGGATTGTCATTCAGCTGACCCTACGAGCACACCCGTTGCCGCGTCGGCCATTTCACGTGCCGCGAAGTGCGGAATAAACGCCGGCAGACCGGTGTTGGCGTCGGCTCAGCCGAAGTTGGCGAGCGCGCCGTGGGTCACGTGCAGGGTCTGCCCGGTGATGTGACGGGCCGACCCGGTGGTCAGGAACAGCGACAGCCGGGAGATCTCGGACGCGACCGTCGGCGGGGTGTTGCTCAGGCCGTCGTATCCGGGTTCGACGCCACGGCCGACGGCCACCGCGTTGACCGTGATGCCCCGGATGCCGAAGTGGTTGGCCAGGCCCGCGGTCCAGTCCGAGACCGCCGCCTTGACCGCCGACGCGGCGCCGCCCTCGCGGGGGAAGTCGGGGATGACCGTGACGATGGACCCTCCGGACCGCATGTGGTCGCCGAGCACCTGCACGGTCAGCATCGGGGCCACGACGCCGGCGTCGAACAGGCCGCGCCACTCGGCGGCGTGGTCGTCGAGGGTGTAGGTGCGGGGATCGCCCGCCGTCCAGGTCGGCGCGGGCACGTTGATGATCGTGTCGAGATGGGCCGGGACGCGGCCGTGCAACTCGGCGACCGAGGCCGGATCGGTGTTGTCGAACACCAGCGCGTCGACGTCGAGCTCCTTGGCCAGTACCTCGAGCTCCTCACGGCGGCGGCCGCCGATGAGCACGTTGTGGCCGGCTTCGCTGAAGTTCTCCGCGATCGTGCGTCCCAGATCTGTGTCGCATCCTGTGATCAGCACGTCCATCGGGCAGGCCTCCTGTTGTGTTCGACGCTGAACCCCAGCGAGCGCCGCCAATGTTACTGGACAGTAGCTAGATGGGAAAATGCGGCGCGCCGTGGGGTAACGCATCACTCACTGCCGACGATGAACAATGTGAGACCAACGCCCGAGAGGTTCGGGCCCCCGACACCACCCGCGCCACGCGCGGGTGGTGTCGCGCGTCAGCTAACTATCTCAAGGCCCGGAACTGGCGTTATGCCGCTCCAGCAATATAACGATTCGGTACATTCTGAGCACGTCGCACTTGCGTCACGCGTGCAACACGGTAGTTTCTTCCCCATGGATCAGCCGGACGTGCATCTCCAGCGCCGTAATGGGTTGTCGACGTCGTTGCGACGCTCGGCACTGACCGGCGCCACCGCGGCAGCCGTGGCCGCAGCCCTTGCCCTGCCCGGCGTGGCGTACGCCCAGCCGGCGCCGCCCGCCCCCTC
>NZ_BCRS01000252.1 GCF_001552715.1 Mycolicibacterium vaccae NBRC 14118 = CIP 105934
TGACCGTGGACACCGCGTGCTCGTCGTCGCTGGTCGCCATCCACCTGGCCTGTCAGAGCCTGCGCTCCGGGGATTCGGAGCTGGCGCTGGCCGCCGGGGTGAACCTGCTGCTCTCGCCCGCCCCGACCAAGAGTTTCGACCAGGCCGAGGCGATGTCGAAGACCGGGCAGTGCCACGCGTTCGACGCCGCCGCCGACGGTTTCGTGCGCGGTGAAGGCTGTGGGGTCGCGGTGCTCAAGCGGCTGTCGGACGCCCAGCGCGACGGCGACCGGGTGCTCGCGGTGATCCGGGGCTCGGCGGTCAACCAGGACGGCCGCTCCAACGGTCTGATGGCGCCGAACCCGTCGGCCCAGATGGCGGTGCTGCGCGCCGCGTACGCGGCGGCCGGGGTGAACCCGCGTGAGGTGGACTACGTCGAGGCGCACGGCACCGGCACGCTGTTGGGCGACCCGATCGAGGCGCGCGCCCTCGGGACCGTGCTCGGTAAGGGCCGCCCCGCCGACGCGCCGCTGCTGCTGGGCGCGGTGAAGTCCAACCTCGGCCACCTGGAGGCCGCCGCGGGCATCGCCGGGTTCGCCAAGGCCGTACTCGCGTTGCAGCACCACCAAATCCCGGCCAACCTCGGCTACCAGAACCCGAACCCGCACATCCCGTTCGACAACCTGCGCCTCAAGGTCGTCGCCGAGCACACCGACTGGGCGCCGGCGGGCCGGCCGCGCCGCGCGGGTGTGTCCTCGTTCGGCTTCGGCGGCACCAACGCCCACGTGGTCCTCGAGCAGGCACCGGTGGCCGCGCCCGCGCCTGCACCCGAACCCGACCCGGTGACCACGCTGGTGGTGTCGGGCAAGACGAGCGAGCGGATCGCGTCGCAGGCCGCGATGCTGGCGGACTGGATGGCCGGCGCCGGGGCCGAGATCCCGCTGGCCGAGGTCGCCCACACACTCAACCACCACCGCACCCAGCACCATGCGTTCGCGACCGTCGTGGCCCGCGACACCGCTGAGGCGGTCGCCGGCCTGCAGGCGCTGGCCGCGGGCGCGTCCGCGCCGGGTGTGGTCGGGGTGGCCGCGGTGAACCCGAAGCCGGGCACGGTGTTCGTGTACTCGGGTCAGGGGTCGCAGTGGCCGGGGATGGCCCGCCAATTGCTGGCCGACGAGCCGGCCTTCGCCGCGGCGCTGGCCGAGATCGAACCGGTCTTCGTCGAGCAGGTCGGTTTCTCGTTGCGCGACATCGTCGTCGATGGTGCGCCGGTCAGTGGCGATGCCCAGGTGCAGCCGGTGTTGATGGGGCTGCAGCTGGCGTTGACCGAGCTGTGGCGCTCCTACGGTGTGCATCCGGACGCGGTGATCGGGCACTCGATGGGCGAGGTGACCGCTGCGGTGGTCGCCGGGGCGTTGAGCCTGGCAGACGGGCTGAAGGTGATCGCCGCACGGTCGTCGATCATGTCCCGGCTGGCCGGCCAGGGCGCCGTCGCGCTGCTCGGCCTCGATGCCGACGCGGCCTCGGCCCTGATCGCCGACCAGCCCAGCGTCGAGATCGCCGGCTACCTGTCGCCGCGCCAGACCGTGGTGGCCGGACTGCCCGAGCAGGTCGACGCGGTGATCGCCGCGGCCACCACGCAGAACACGTTCGCCCGGCGGGTCAACATGGTCGTCGCCTCGCACACCGCGCTGATGGACCCCGTGCTGGCCGACATCCGGGCGGCGCTGGCCGACGTCACGCCGAACGTTCCGACGCTGCCGTTCCTGTCCACGGTGACCGACGCCGCCGACCCACCGGCGCTGGACGCCGACTACTGGGTGGCCAACGTGCGCCGGCCGGTCAGGTTCAGCCAGGCCGTCGAAACAGCCGCCGCGGACAACGGCACGTTCATCGAGATCAGCCCACACCCCACGCTGGGCCCGGCGATCAACGACACGCTGGCCGCGCTCGGCGACGGGCACCACCACACCGTCGGCACGCTGGCCCGCGACGCCGACGACACCGTCACCTTCCGTGCGAACGTGAACGCCACCCACACCTCGCGTCCGCCGCACACCGCCCATCTCGCCGAACCGCACGTGGCACTGCCGACCACGCCGTGGCACCACGGACGGCACTGGGTCGACGTGCGGCCGCCGCGGCGCGGCGGAACGGTCCGCTCCGGAGCGCTGCCCGACGACAGCGCGGTTCCGCCGGAATGGTTCTGCGAGCTCACCTGGCCCACCAAACCCCTTGTCGGCCAGGATGATTCGACAGTCACCTCGAGCGACAGCTGGCTGGTGGTCGGCGACGACGCGCTGGCGGCCGCGATGGGCCGGCTGCTCGGTTCGGAGGTGGCCACCGGCGACGGCACCGACCTCGCCGGCGCCACCCACGTGCTCTACGCGCCGGCCGGCGGTGACGAGCTGGGCTACGACATCTTCGAGACCGGCCGCACGATCGCCACCGCCGCGGCCTCCCGGGAGCAGCCGCCGACGGTGTTCCTGCTGACGCGCAATGCGCAACCCGTCAGCGAGGGGGACCGGGCCAACCCGGCGCAGGCGGTGCTGTGGGGACTGGGCCGCACGCTGGCGCTGGAGCACCCCGAGATCTGGGGTGCGGTCGTCGACACCGACGAGTCGGTGCCCGCCGCGGTCGCGGCCCGGTGGCTGCTGGCCGAGGCGCATGCCGGGGACGGCGAAGATCAGGTCGTCTACCGCGCGGGCACCCGCCGGGTGGCCCGCCTGGTGCACGCGCTGCCGCCGGCGCCCGACGGCGCCGATTCTCTCGACCCCGACGGCGCCCACCTGGTCGTCGGCGCGACCGGCAACATCGGCCCCGGCCTGATCGAGCAGCTCGCCGCGATGGGCGCCCGGACCGTGGTCGCGGTGTCGCGCAATCCGGGCACCCGGCTCGACGCGCTGACCGCGCGGCTGGCCGCGTCGGGAACCACGCTGGTCACCGCCGCCGCGGACGCAGCCGATGAGACGTCCATGCGCGCGGTGTTCGACCGCTTCGGCGCCGACCTGCCTCCGCTCAAGGGCGTCTACCTCGCCGCGATGAGCGGCGGGCCGGTCACGCTGGCCGAGATGACCCACGACGACGTGGTGGCGATGTTCCGGCCCAAGATGGACGCCGCGGCGTTGCTGCACACGCTGTCGCTCGACCATCCGGTCGAGCAGTTCGTGCTGTTCTCGTCGATCTCGGGCGTGCTCGGGTCGCGCTGGCTGGCGCACCGTGGTGGCCGCGGACTGGCCGCGACTGGCCGCGGCGTACCACACCCGGGCCCAGCTGCACATCCTCGACGACCTGCTCACCGACGAAACCGCCACCGGCCAGGGTTTGCTGGACGGCGATACCGCGTTTCGCCGCGAGCTGCAGGAATGTGCCCCCGAGCGCCGCGTCGAGATGCTCACCGACCACGTGTTGTCGCAGGTCGCGGCCGCAATGGGCCTTGCCTCGACGCACACGCTGGACCCCACGGTGGGGTTCTTCCAGTTCGGGATGGATTCGCTGATGAGCGTAACGTTGCAGCGCTCGCTGAGCGAAAGCCTAGGGGAGGTGCTGCCGGCGTCGGTGGTGTTCGACTACCCGACCGTGGAAGCGCTCACCGATTATCTGGCAACGGTGCTTCCTGAGATAATCCAGACCGCCGGTAGCGAGGGTGGGGGCCACGACAAGGACGTCGCAGGCGATCCCACCGTCCAAGAGGACGCATACGACGACCTCGCCGAGGACGAACTGCTGGCGAGACTGTCGGAGAGATTGAGTTGAGTGGAATGACCCAAGCGTCCTCGAAGCCGGCCGCCACCCCTGATCGCCGGGCGATCATCACGGAGGCCCTGCGCAAGATCGACGATCTGACCGCGCGGCTCGCGGCGGCCGAGAAGGTCGAGACCGAGCCGATCGCCGTCGTCGGTATCGGCTGCCGGCTGCCCGGTGGTGTCGACAACGCCGACGACTTCTGGAAGTTGTTGTGCGACGGCGAAAGCGGAGTCATCCGGGTACCGGCCGACCGCTGGGACGCCGACGCGTTCTATTCACCCGACCACACCGTGCCGGGCACCATCGTCAACCGCGAAGGCGGCTTCCTGACCTCGTGGCGGCCCGACGAGTTCGACGCCGAGTTCTTCTCGATCGCCCCGCGCGAGGCCGCGGCGATGGATCCGCAGCAGCGCCTGCTGCTCGAGGTCGCCTGGGAGGCGCTCGAGGACGCCGGCATCAACCCGCGCGGCCTGCGCGGCTCGGCGACCGGCGTGTTCGTCGGCATGACGACCAACGACTACTACCACTCGATCGTCGGCAAGCTGGCGCCCGAGGACATCGACCCCTACATCCCGTTCGGCAACGCCCCGAACTTCGCGGCGGGCCGGCTGTCGTACTTCCTCGGGGTGCGCGGCCCGGCCGTGGTCAGCGACACCGCGTGCTCGTCGTCGCTGGTGTCGATCCACCTGGCCTGCCAGAGCCTGCGCCGCGGCGAGAGCGACCACGCGCTGGCCGCCGGGGTCAACCTGATCCTGTCGCCGGAGAACAACATCGCCTGTTCGCGCTGGGGCATGCTGGCTCCGGACGGCAAGTGCAAGACGTTCGACGCCGGCGCCGACGGCTACGTCCGCAGCGAGGGCGCGGGCGTGGTGGTGCTCAAGCGCCTCACCGACGCGCTGCGCGACGGTGACCGCGTGCTGGCCGTGGTGCGCGGCTCGGCGGTCAACCAGGACGGCGCGAGCAGCGGTCAGACCGTGCCCAACGGTCCGGCCCAGCAGGAGCTGATGCGCACAGCGCTGCAGACCGCGAAGCTGGATCCGTCCGACATCGACTACATCGAGGCCCACGGCACCGGCACCTCGCTGGGTGACCCGATCGAGCTCGACGCGCTGTCGGCCGTCTACGGAGACCGCAAGGACTCCGCCCCGCTGGTGCTGGGTTCGGTCAAGACCAACCTCGGCCACCTGGAGTCGGCCGCCGGCGTCACCGGCTTCATCAAGACCGTACTGAGCGTCCACCACGGCCACATCCCCAAGCAGCTGCACTTCACCGCGCTGACCCCGCAGGCGGGCGAGGGTGCGCAGAAGTTCCGGATCGCGTCCGAGCCGCTGGCGTGGCCGGACACCGTGGGCGGCAGGCCCCGCCGCGCGGCGGTGTCGTCGTTCGGCGTCAGCGGGACCAACTCCCACATCGTGGTCGAGCAGGCGCCCGAGGCCACCGACGTGCCGGCCGAGCAGCCGGAACCGCCGGTGAGCACCCTGGTCGTCACCGGCAAGACCCCGGCCCGCATCGCGTCGCTGGCCGGCCGGCTGGCCGAGTGGCTGCAGTCGCCCGCCGGCTCCGCGGTG